>DATBSG010000101.1:0-13236 GCA_036559945.1 Pyrinomonadaceae bacterium | reverse complement strand
CGTATGACACGGCGGCAGATCGACGTTGTCGCATTCGCGCGGATCCCAACCGCTGACAATCAAGCGTCGCGATTTCGGATTCGTTTCAATCTCATTAATCAGCCGCGCGATTTGATCCACACCGTCGCGTTTCGGGTAATTTCCACCAAACGAGCGCCAGAGGTAACCATAAATCGGACCGAGGTCACCCGGCTCGCGGCCAAAGCGACGCGTGTGTTCTTCATCGGCCCATTCCTTCCAAATGTCGACGCCCCGCTGGCGCAGGTTCGCTTCATTTGTGTCGCCTGACAAAAACCAGAACAACTCTTCAGCGACCCAGCGAAAGGGGACTCGTTTGGTCGTGACGATGGGAAATCCATCACGCAGATCAAAGCGCGTTTGAAAACCAAAGTGCGAGATCGTGCCGACGCCAGTGCGGTCCTCATGCTCGGTACCGTGCTCAAGAATCGAACGAAGGATGTCGTGATATTGGCGCATAAAAGCAAAGGGCGAAGAGCCAAGAGCTAGGAGCCACTGGCGATTTCACGAACTGATTCAATCAATCTTTCGATCTCTTCATCGCTCGTGTAACAGGCGCAGCCGACGCGCACCAAGCCTTCGGGTTGCAGACCTAATCGATCCACGACGGTCTGCGCGTAGAAATCGCCATGCGAAGCAAACAATCCGCGCTTGGACAATCGGCGAGCAACTTCGGTTGACGCGGTGCTCTTCACCACAAATGAAACAGTCGGTGTGCGTTCGACGTGCGGCGGTGGGCCATAAAGGCGAACACCATTGATGCTTGAGAGCGCTTCCCAAAGACGAAGAACTTGAGGCGCGCTGTGCGCGCGGAGACCGGCGAAAGCGGCCTGCAAATCCTCGCGTCGCGAACGCAAGCTGCCAGCTTGCGCTACAAGCGACGCATAGAAATCCACTGCCGCGGCAGCGCCCGCGATGCCTTCGTGATTTTGCGTGCCCATCTCAACCCGTTCCGGCGCGCTGTCCGGTGCGGGTTGAAGTTTCGGAAAATCGATCGACTCCAGCAAATGCTTCTTGCCAAAGAAAACGCTGACGTGGGGCCCGTAGAATTTGTAAGCCGAGCACGTCAGGAAGTCGCAATCCATCTCTTTCACGTCGCATAGAAAATACGGCGCATAGTGAACCGCATCGACCAGAACCAAAGCGCCCACCGAATGCGCCAACTCGACAGCGCCACGAAAATTGTTGACTGTGCCGAGCGCGTTGCAGCCGGCGCCGAATGCCACGATCTTGGTTTTCTTCGTGACCAATCGTTCGAAATCATTCCAATCAAGCTGGCCGGTCTCAGGATCCATCTGACTAATCCTTAGCCGAACCCCGTGCTCAACCTCGAGCGCCTGCCACGGCGCCACGTTCGCGTGATGCTCCAGTTCCGTGGTGACGATCTCATCTCCAGGGCCCAGCCTGCGTCCCAGCGCGCGCGACAGGTGATAAATCATCGTCGTCGTGTTCGGGCCAAAAACAATTTCGTCAGCCGCAGCGTTCAGAAAATCTGCGAACGTCTGACGCGCAGATTCGATGATAGCGTCGGTCTCGTGACTTGTCGGATATTCCCAATGCGTGTTCGCGTTGTGATTCAGCAGGTAATCCGAAACTGCGTCGACGACGACTCGCGGTGTCTGCGTTCCTCCTGCTGCGTCGAAGTAAGCAACGGGATAGCCATTATGACGGCGCTGCGTCGACGGGAACTGCTGGCGAATTTGTTCAGTTGAAAATATGGACGTGGCTGGGGTTGCGATTGGAGTGCTCATGTCTGATGTCTTTATCGGCGCGAGAGATGCTATCAGAAAAAATCACAACTTTGCCATTGCCGATTAGCCGCCTGCTCAATCGACAGATCTCTTTGGCAGTCGGCACTCTGATTGCACTAAAACCTCACGCAGCTTTCGGTTTCAGCAAAAAAGCAATTGTGTGCGCCGGAACCGAACGCAAAAAGATAGGTATGTGTACGCGAAACCAACAGCGATCATGGAGGTAAATAACTATGCCAGAGAAAAAACACGTGCGTGGCGTGGGCGAGAAAGAACAGCGCCAGTACGAACACATCAAGGAGGCGGCTAAAAACTAAAAAGGAAGGCCGTTACGGAAAGCGTGCCGAAGAAGTGGCCGCGCGGACTGTGCTGAAGGAGCACAAGCAGAAAGGACATGAGAAGGGGCACTAATCGTCAATGCAAATGCAAAGACGAGTTTGAGCGCCAGAATCAGGAGGTGAGTTTATGGCAAAGCAACACAACAGGAAGCAGGCAAAGGAAGGCAGCAGTTCCAAATCGCTGGCGCAACGCGACAGGGTCACCGACATAGGTTCCCGTCTGGCGGCGACTCCATTCGATTTCATGAAGCGGTTTGGCGAAGAGATGGATCGATTGTTCGGCGAGTTCGGTTTTGGACGTGGTTGGCTGCCGCCCAACATCGAACGCGCATTTGGCGAAGGATTGTGGGCGCCCCAGGTCGAGATGTTCGAGCATGACGGTCGACTCGTCGTGCGGGCGGACCTGCCGGGGCTAACCGGGGACGACATCAACGTGGAGATGAACGACGACGGCATCACGATCGAAGGCGAGCGTCGCAGCGAACAAGAAGAGAACCGCGAGGGTTTCTATCGCAGTGAGAGAAGCTACGGCAAGTTTTATCGCCGCCTTCCGTTGCCTGAAGGCGTGAAGCCGGAAAACGCCACGGCGACATTCCGGAATGGCGTTCTCGAAATCACGATGGACGCGCCGAAACACGCGCAGGCGAAGGCCAAGCGAATCGAAATTCGCGACGAAACGCACGCCCAAGCCAAGCGCAAGGCAGCTTGATCTTTAGGCGCAGCACGAACTGAGAAAGGAGCCATACCCAATGCTTTGTAGTGAAATCATGACTAAAAACCCCGAATACTTGTTGCCGTCGGATTCGGTAATGAAGGCCGCGCAGTTAATGAAGTCTGAAGACGTGGGCCCAATTCCGATCGTAGATGGCAAAGACGGCAGGAGGCTCGCGGGCATCGTAACGGATCGCGATCTCGCGCTGAAGGTTGTCGCCGAAGCTCGCGATCCGAAAACGACCCCGATTGAAAAGGTAATGACCGGCGACTTGGTGACCTGCAAGGAGAATGACGACGTCGAGAAGGCGTTGAAACTGATGCAGGATTATCAGCTGCGACGGATTCCAGTCGTCGATAACAGCAATCATCTGCTCGGCATCATCGCGCAAGCCGACGTGGCCAATCGATTAGGCGCGCGGACGACGGGCAAGGTAGTCGAGGAAATCTCGCACTAAATTGCCCAAGTTTCGGTGCTGGCCGAATGCGACAATGCGGGCTTAGACTCTTGGTAAGATGAAAGCTTGTGTGTTGCGTTCGCCGGCACCGATCGATGCACGGCCGCTGGAATTGATAGACATCGAGCCGCAGTCGCCGGCCGCTGATGAAGTGTTGGTGCGGGTTCGCGCGTGCGGCGTTTGTCGCACCGACCTGCACGTCGTCGAAGGCGAGCTCGCGCCGCGGCGTTCGCCAGTAATTCCTGGGCATCAGATTGTGGGCGAGGTCTTTGAAACTGGCGCGAGCGTTACCAACCTGAAAGCCGGTCAACGAGTGGGAATCGCCTGGCTTCACCAAACTTGCGGCGAGTGCCGCTTCTGCCGAGGCGGTCGAGAGAATCTTTGCGAGCGCGCGGAGTTCACAGGTTGGACTGTTGACGGCGGTTATGCCGAGTACGCGGTCGCGCCGGCGTCGTTCGCATACGAATTACCAGATGGTTTTGATGATTTGCAGGCGGCGCCCTTGCTGTGTGCAGGAATCATCGGCTATCGCTCGCTGCGTTTGACCGGCATCGAGAAGGCAAATTGGAAAGGCGCGCGTCTGGGGATTTACGGCTTTGGCGCGGCCGGTCACGTCGTAATTCAAATCGCGCGGGCGCGCGGCGCTGAGGTTTACGTTTGTACGCGTGACCAGAAACGCCACCAAGCGCTCGCGACTGAGCTGGGAGCGACCTGGGTTGGCGACAGCACGGACCAACCGCCAGCAAAACTCGATGCCGCCATCATCTTTGCGCCGGCAGGCGAATTGGTTCCGGTTGCTTTGCGCGCGCTGGACAAAGGCGCCGTCCTGGTTCTCGGAGGAATTCACATGAGCCCGATTCCGTCATTCGATTACTCATTGATTTACGGCGAGCGAGTCGTGAGCAGCGTTGCCAACAACACGCGCGAAGACGGTCGCGAGTTCCTCGCTGAAGCGGCCGCGATCCCCGTGCGCGCGCACGTGCAAACCTTTCCGTTGGCGGAGGCGAACGAGGCACTGATTGCGCTGAAGCAAGATGCGATCAAAGGCGCCGCGGTCCTGGTGATTTAGCTCGCTCTCCCTTTGGAAGAGGGAATAATGAATATGCTTCGTCGAATCAATCTCAGCGCCGCGCTAATCGTGCTGGTCTGTTTCTTCCTGCCTTGGGAGCAGGTGAGTTGCGGTGGCGCGCAAGACACCCTGAGTGGGTTGGATCTGGCGCGGCACGAACATACGTCGCTCTGGCTGGTTCCGTTGATGATGTTGTTGGTCCTCGTGTTCGGCTTGGTTCGGCGTCGAATGGAGAAGCCGCAACTATTTGCGCTGGTCAGCATTGCATCCGGCGTCGTCGCCGCGTTTCTGATGAATGATGAACGGTCGCGAGTCAACGATATGTCGGGATCGGCAATGATTGCAGCGCGATTGACCGGCTGGTTTTGGCTCGCTTTCATATCGACGTTGGCGGTTGTGATCACCGCGGTCGCGACACTGGCAAAGAGACAACGAGGGCCATAAAAAGGACTGAAGATGGCACTATCACTCAAACCAGAAAGACTGAAGCGCTACAAAGATGTGGCGGCGTTGCTCGTGAAGTATGGCCGCTCGGACCTTGTGGAGCACACCAGCCTTCGTCTGACGGGTAGTCAAACCGATCAGAAAGCGTTGGCCGAGACTCCAAAGGCTGACGAGCTGGCGCGGGATCTGGAAAAGCTTGGGCCGACGTTCATCAAACTCGGCCAACTGCTTTCGACGCGTGGAGACTTGTTGCCGCAGCCATACCTCGATGCCCTCGCGCGTTTGCAGGATCGCGTCGAACCTTTTTCTTATGAAGAAGTCGAACGGATCGTTTCAAGTGAGGTTGGCGGGCGCATCTCGAAACTGTTTCTCGAATTCGAGCAGGAGCCCACCGCGGCAGCGTCTCTGGCGCAGGTCCACCGCGCGACGATGCGTAACGGCCGTGAGGTCGTTGTCAAAGTGCAGCGGCCGGGAATCCGCGAACAAATCGTCGAAGACCTGGAGGCGTTGGAACAGGTCGCGGAATTTATCGACGCCCACACGGAAGTCGGCAAGCGTTATGAATTCACGAATATGCTCGCCGATCTGCGCCGCAGTCTTTTGCATGAATTGGATTTTCAGCGTGAAGCCGGAAACTTACGCCGCCTGCATCGCGGCCTCGTTGAATTCGAAAATATCGTCATCCCCGAGCCGGTGGAAGATTACACGACGTCGCGAGTCCTCACGATGGACTACATTACGGGTACGAAGATCACTGACGTCAGCCCGTTGCGTTTTATGGAGTTGGACACGTCTGCGCTGGCGGAAGAGGTTTTTCGCGCTTATCTGAAACAGATTCTGGTTGATGGGTTCTTTCATGCCGATCCGCATCCGGGTAATGTCTTGTTAACGCAAGACAACAAGATCGGCTTAATCGATTTGGGGATGGTGTCGCACATCGCCGGCAATTTTCGCGAAAACCTTCTGCGACTGTTGTTGGGTATCAGCGAGGGCCGCGGCGACGAGGTCGCCGAAGTGGCCATGAAGATGGGCGAGCCCAAACCCAATTTCGAGAAGAGCGATTACGAACGGCGCGTTGCTAAATTAGTGGCCGAGAATGCCAGCGCAACCCTCGAGCAGTTGCACGCCGGGGCCATCGTTCTTCAGATTCAGCGCATTGCGGCAGACTGCTGGTTTCGGCTGCCCACTGAGTTCACGATGATCGCCAAGGCGATGATGAATCTCGACCGGGTGGTATACGTTCTCGATCCGACATTCGATCCGAACGCCGTCATTCGCGATGAAGCGACGAACATCATGACACACCAGGTGATCCAAAGCGTCGAGCCTGGTTCGATCCTCGCTCGGCTAATCGAAGTGAAAGAGTTTGTCGAGCGTTTGCCGACGCGCGTCAACAAGATCCTGGATGCGATTGGCAATAACGAATTGAAGATTGGCGTTGACGCGATCGACGAAAAGGTGGTGCTCGACGGTTTGCAGAAAGTCGCTAACCGGATCACTTTGGGATTGATTCTGGCGGCACTGATCGTCGGCGCGGCGCTGATGATGCGCGTCGAAACTTCTTTTAAGATCTTCGGGTATCCGGGTCTGCCGGCGATCTTCTTTATGATTGCCGCGGTTGCCTCGCTAATCCTGATCGCGAGCATTCTGTTCACAGATGAAAAGCCAAAGAAGAAACAGGACGAAGACTAGCCTGTCGCACTCGTCTCCTTCTTCAACAAACGCAGTAACGCTTTCTCGGCTGGATGTAACTGGGTCCCTCGGTACGACACTAGTCGTTCGACACTGTCGAAATAATCACTAATCGTTTTGTCCTTTTCGAAGGCCTCGATCACTGCGGGACAAATGTACGAGCTGCGGCAGACGGCGGGCGTATTGCCCAGCGCTTTCGCCGTCTCTTTGATTGCGGCGACGATCATTCGTTTCACTGAACGCTCGTGTCGTGGGTCTGCATTGCGTCGTCGCGCGAGTGAACACGCGAAGACGAGCGTTCCCGACCAGGTACGAAAATCTTTAGCGCTAAAGTTCTGTCCCATGATTTCGCGAATGTAAGAATTGATGGCTTGGGCTTTGACATCGACCAGTTTGCCTTCCCCGTTTTCGTGCTTGAACACGCGGCGGTTTGGGTGCTTCAGGAGTTGCCGAATCAAACGCGCGATCTGGCGATCTTCCAGTTGTGATTCATGCATCACACCTGACTTTCCGCGAAAGCGAAACAGAATCGTTGAGCCCTTCACCGCGACATGGCGCGGTCGTAACGTGGCCACGCCATAGCTGCCATGCTCGCTTGCGTAAACTTCGCTGCCCGGTCGCAGGAAAGCCGCTGACAAGATACGCACAATTCCCGCGAGCACGCGCTCGCGCGGCAGGTCGGACTTCCGCAGATCGCGTTTGACCGCGCGCCGCATTGCAGGTAGTGCCTCGGCAAATTTGATTACGCGAAGGAATTTCTTGCGTTCGCGTCGGCGAATGTGATTGTCGTGATAGAGGTATTGCCAGCGGCCGGCATCATCTTTCCCGACCACCTGCACGCGACCGGATTCGGCCGGATTAATCGCAACATCGGTCCACGCCGGCGGAATTCGAAGACGCCGGATGCGGACCAGATCCTTTTGTGTGACCCGGCGCCCGTCGGTGGATCGGTAGCGGAAACCACGCTCGGGCGTCCCAATTCGCAGAATGCCGTTCGAATGAATTCGCTCGATCGTAGTCATGAATCACCCGCGCGGGAGGGCGATCAGGTGCAACCGCGGAGCAGGAAGATGAGGAGCAACACGCTGGCTGGCACACCCATCAGCCAAAGGATGATGTAACCGATCTTGCCTTTTTGGTCTTTTGAATCTTGCATGACGACATTCCCTTCTTACGATTTAGGCGTGGTGACGTTGATTTGTGTGCCCCCGCCACGGTTGAAAAGTTTGCCGCCAAAGAAAAATAGGGCCACTACGACCAGGATGATAAAGACTACGAGCACGGCGACGACGCCGGCACTTGATCCGCCACGTTGTGATGACATGCTTTGATTCCTCCGGTTGAATGTTAAGGGGTTATCGGTTCAGCTCTTGCGAAGGCGAACGCCGGCCAATCGCGCCGGATAGATTCCAAAGTTTTCCACTTCAACTTCATTCTTTTTATTGAACCGCACGCGAGCCGCTGGGATGAACGTGCCCTCGCCATGACCATTGCGGTCGACGGTCAACTCGACGTAACTGAATGGATAATCAGTCGAGCGCGCTCCGTAACGCACTTCGTACAGATTCATCCAACGCTCGAACAGAATCATGAACTTCCGATCGCCGTTTGACTGTGTGTCCTCAACC
The DNA here is from genome assembly GCA_036559945.1 of Pyrinomonadaceae bacterium. Classification (GTDB taxonomy): domain Bacteria; phylum Acidobacteriota; class Blastocatellia; order Pyrinomonadales; family Pyrinomonadaceae; genus UBA11740. The sequence goes on along the minus strand of DATBSG010000101.1, from coordinate 5,127 downwards.
ACGAAGTTCAGCTCGCGACCCAATTGCCCGCCGAGAGAAAACCGTCCCAGGTCCTTGTTGCGGATTTCGTCCAGCAACTTGTCCTGGCCGCCTTCAGCCAGAATCGCGACGTCGCGTGTGACTTCTGAATCGGGCGTGCGGCCGTTGATCGTCAAGGTGAATGTTCGGGTCACGCCGCCGAGCCGGCCGCCCACACCGACTATCGTGCCCGTATAGGTTTCTTTTTGTTGCGCGCTGGCGTGAGATGCTGCACACAACAAGATGAGCGCAGCTAATAAAACAAGTGACTTCAATTGCATCATGACAACCTTACCTCCTTCTGGCGTACGAGTTCGGTATCGCGAACTGTTGGTTAACCGAACGCATGACAGCAGAGCATCAGCGTTTCGCGAACGCCTGGACAACTAATCAGGGAAAAGCAAAGCGGATGCCGTGACGGTGCGATTGACGTGAGCTTTCAACTTTCGAGAGTCTGATCGAACATGGACCCGCTGTATGCGGGGACCCGAAAGGAAAGACAATCGGAATATCTTGTCCAACAGGTGGAGACTGCGGCAAAAAACCGAGGGTCACCGGCACTCAACCGAAACGGCTTACGCTGGCTCGCCACGGCGAGAAACGAAAGGAACACCGGCGACAGAGGATCAGGGATCAGCAAGATCCTGAAGGGCCAGTCCAAAGAAAGTGCGTTCGAGGACTACTTCGAAAACCAGAGACCATAGATGTGGTTTTCGGCGGTACTATCTCAATCGGAGCCCAGCACCCTAAATCTCGTCGTCTGACGACTCGTAGTAATGCTGCGCAGTGTAAGCTCCCCTGTGGGAGCAGCGTGGACAGGCGACGATGTAGTTAGCCTCGAGGACACACCTACCTTCAGTTAGATCCGGGAAGAGGAAGATCGTCGATTTGCACTTCTCGCAAGTAACAACGATGTACCACGTTCCCGTCTGGAGTTTTTGCAACGGGGGCACCACTTTCTGTCGGAGTAACCGAGACTTTTGGTGCAGGCTGCAAAGTCGGGGTGACGCCTCAGTTCTTGATGCCAAAAAGCGAACTTCCTCAGTTTTGCAGCCTGCGACTGCAAGTATATGGCTCAGAGTCTGTACGATTCCGCACGCACAGACGTTGGTAGTGCCTGACTTCAGTTTTCCTCTGTGTCCCTCTGCGAAACCTCCGCGCTTCTCTGCGGTTAAGCGCCATCTGAAAGCATTTACCGCAGAGGAAAAAGCGAGGTAGGCGCAGAGACCTCAGAGGGTATTCGAGAATTTCAAATCAGGACAGTACCAAACGATGGAAAATGACTTCCGGCGAGGTTTCGACTAATGGCGGATTGTAGATGTCAATAGCTGATCCAATTGATTGAAATCGTTGAGGACTGTGACGTCGCTTCGGCCATCAACCTCGGGTCCGTTGATGTCGATGATCGCAACGACCAGATCGTTGAGTGTCTTGTGCAACCGGATGCTGTCAATCAGCGAATTAAAGGTTGGTAGATCCAAATCGGTTATGATCAACCCCGGGCGATCGGCTTCCGCAATCTTCATCGCCTCTGTGGCGTTAGCTGCCATTACCGCACGATGGCCCCGGCGAAGCAGCACCGCCTCGATCTGCTCCGCGATTTCGCTGACGTCCTCGACTACGAGAACCGGCCATTGGTCTGGATTGTCCATCTAGTCTGCCGCTAATGTTTCGCTTGCAGGGCACAATAAGGCATAAGAGAGGTCGTGTCTGTACGGTATAGTCCAAATCGCATCCTCGTGACAATTTTGAGAGGTGTTTGGCGGATTACGGGAATGCGGACAACTAGACGGAATAAGATTCGATCGCTCGATAGCATTCGCAGGCGGTGGCTTCCAGGCCTTTGCGGTCTATCATGGTGATCGAGCCGCGTGAATAGTCTATTAGTCCGGCCTGTCGCAGTGTATTAGCGGCGACACTCACGCCGGCGCGACGCACGCCCAGCATTCGCGACATGAACTCCTGAGTGAAGATGAATTTATCGCCATCAAGGCGGTCGTGAGTCAACAGCAGCCAACGCGCTAAACGCTGCTCGACGGTGTGGGCACGATTGCAGGCGGCATTCTGCGCAACCTGGATGAGCAGGTTGTGCGCGTATTGCAAGATGGGCGCACGCAGCGCCGGACTTTGATCGAAATGTTCCCGCAAGTCGGTCGCTCGGATTTTGAGAGCTTGACCGTCACTTTGACTTAGCGCTTCGACGGTCCCGAATTTGGCGCCCATGACACTCGATACTCCCACGACTCCTTCCGAACCTGTAACGGCGACTTCGACAGAGAGGCCACCTTCCAGGAGTGTTATCAGAGAAACAATTCCCGAAGCAGGAAAATAGACATCACGAATTGGATCCAGAGGTTGATGAAATATTTCTTCGACTTTGAATTCTATCGGCGTAAGTTTCGGCGCGAGTTGCTCCAATTCCTTTTCAGGAAGCGCGCCAAGAATCTTGTTCGCGCGAGCCAGGCGCATGACATCCGCTTTCGAGTCTGTGGCAGTTCGGCTCGACGCAGACGTATTCCCGTCTTCTGGTAATTTCTTGTTGTTTGGCACTTAGGGCCTCCTCGCTCCGGTCGCTCGTGAAACACAGCTGACGGCACAAGGAGAGGTCCCCAGGGGGCGGGTCCCAACCCGATGTCGAGAGTTGAGATGTTAAAGAACCAATCGATACGTTACGAGTTTGACTATACGCCCTGGACTTCTAAGCGTCAAAGCAACAATGTGCGGCAACGTACATAAGAGGCGCTCGCTCCCGCGAATCTCTCTTAGCCCGATGGATCCGCCTCTTGCAGCCGGGCCCGTTTGAGTTCGATGTGGCGCCTTCAAGGCTTCTCTTCTAGTTCCGATGGAGATGGCTTTCACTTCCCGGGCTTTTGTACGATTGCGGACAGACACCGCCCCCACCCCGATATAGATTTTCGCGTCGATCCCGACAGCAATGGGGAAAGAAGTGGGGCGGGTTCTGCGGTTTCAGGGGAACTCGGAACCTGCTCAACTTCAAGCTCTCGCGAGGAGTTCGCGGGCTTGATTTCTCACAACGTAGTACGCCCCAAGGAAGTAGAACCCATGTCAGCAGCAAAGCCTCAACGAGCGCGCAAAATCTCCTCAGTCGCTCGTCCGCAAACACAACCGAAACCCACGATTCTCATTGCGGAAGACAGCACCGATGGCCGCGAGATGATGGAATTGCTTTTAGCGTTGAAAGGCTATCAAGTTGTTGGCGTCGAAAATGGCCTGGAGGCGGTGGAAGTCGCCCTCGCAAAGTCTCCTGATCTGATTCTGATTGACCTCGAATTGCCGAAGCTCGATGGATTGGGCGTCACGAGGAATCTAAGACGTCATCCGAAGTTGAGAAAGACCCCTATCATCATCGTGTCAGGTCACGATCCTGCAAAGCATCGCCAGTCTGCGATCGATGCCGGTTGCACCGACTATCTCCTTAAGCCGATCGACTTCGATCAGCTCGACACGATTCTAAAAACCACAGTTCCATTAGTGAGTTAAGCTTGTGGTTGACCGGCCGATTTTTGGATTAGACGCAGTCATCAACCCAGTCGAGCGAATCGGATCGGCGCTGATGCGGCCTTTCGACCGCCTTTGGCGTCGAGTTCTTTACCGGCTAATTTGCCAGCGACAGGGCCACAAATGGCGACTCTCGGGCTATGTTAGCTACTGTGCCCGATGTCACTTGGCCGAATAACTATCCGGGTAAGTCGTTCGCCAATTATGTCTGGAAGCCAAGTGGCTGCGGCGTTCCCTGCAGAGCGGGGACATCGCCGGCCTCAGGCATGCTCGTCAAGCTGGTTGTCGATCTCTTTTATTAGACAACGCCGTAGCAAATCAATGTGTCAGACGTGAGATCGTGGTTGGCGAAGTAGTCGAGCCGGATTGATTCAGGTAGGCACGGACCTTCGGCGGTATGCGACGGCGCAAGAGGGGATTACGCGCCTGCCACTGATCCGCGGAATTCATTTCAGTGAGGAAGCGAATCTCTTTGGATTCGAGCACCGCGATGGGAATACCGTCGCGATAAAGCAGACGGTTCGACGCAGCAGGTGACAATCGCGGGCCGGGAACGAGAATGCCAAGCATGTTCAAAGGATCAGATGCGCTGATGGAAACCATCGCCCCTTCCGCTGCGGTTCGTCTGATGGATCGCAGGAGATGAACTGCATCGGCAGACGCGAACTGCTCGCCCGAAAAACCGCCCACAAAACGGCCGCCGCGAATTTCACCACGCGCTTCCAAACGGCGATAGACGCGCAGCAGATCGCGCCAGGGAATGCTGATCGATTCGCGGTCGAGCAGCTTCCGAAAAACCACACCGTAGCGCTGCAGCAGTTTCAGCGCCACCGCTTCAATCTCGATACGCACACCTCCGGCGTGCTGCACCATGTCTCCGCTGTCTTGCACGCCAGAGGCGTGCGTACCCAGACGCACCCATCGCCCCGCTTCGTCCATGCTATAAACCGGCTTGCGCCTGCGACGGCGGTTCTCGATTGCTCGACTCGTCGTCTTACTCAATGGCGTCAAGAGCGCGCGCAAACCAGTAAAGCTGTCGGCGGTAATCAGCCCGCGGAACACAAGTTCACCAAGAGCTTCTTCGACCATGCTCGGCAACAAATTCGTTCCCGAAACCATGTCTACAAAGAACGACGCGCCGTGCTCTTTAAGATAGTCGTAAACGGTTTGCGTGTTAGTGCTTAAGTTTGTGCCATTTTCGCGTGCGGGAAAGGCTCTGTTCCACGTCGTGACATTTTTTCGATTTAACAACACTACCGGTGTGCTACGGACGGGCGATGAGCTGCTGGTTTTCTCAGGCGAAATCTTTGGCGGCGACAAACGCAACCAGGTCAGTCGCCCCGACAAACACAACGTATCGAGCCATGCCGGATCGTAATCATTGATGCGCGCCGGCAGAATCTCTGACTCCCAGGAGCCGGCCGGTGCTTCAAACCCTTCAAGCTGATCGAGGATCGCCGCGACGCTCTGCGCCCCTTCGACTTTGTGTTCGGGCGCGACCTTCTGCCAGACAAAGAGGAAGCGCATGAAGTCGGCGGCCGAAACCGGCTCGATCTCTTTCCGCAGACGATTCAGCGTGTAGCTGTGAAT
>DATBSG010000100.1:0-4012 GCA_036559945.1 Pyrinomonadaceae bacterium | reverse complement strand
GTCGCCGTCTCAGTCCCGCCGAGCCCGCCAGAGATGAAGAGTCGATCGAGATCCCAAATCGTGAGGCCGTATGTCTCGATGTCGAGTTCCGGATGGTAAAGCAGCGGCAGCGCGTGCAGCGGATCGATGTCGGCAATTAGGTGTCCGCGCACGCGATAGGCATTGATGAGCTCCATCACGCGCGCCTGCCGAACCGACTGCTCATGCATCTGATCCCCGCCGAAGAAAAGCGGATTGCGATCGACATTCCAACGCAGAGGTGCATGCGCGATTCCCAAGTCGGCGAAGATGTTGTCGTAAAACTTGTCTTTCCCCAAAAACAGCTCGTGCACGCGCGCGAGAAACGCGCCGGACTCGGCGCCCTGAATGATTCGATGATCGTACGTGCTGCTAATCGTGATCGCTTTGCTGATGCCGAGCTGCGGCAAGATTGCGGGCGCGATGGACTGATATTCCGCCGGATACTCGATCGCACCGGTCGCGATGATTAGCGACTGGCCGGGCATCAAGCGCGGGGTCGAAGCGACGGTGCCCAGGGTGCCGGGATTTGTGAGAGAGATCGTCGTGCCCTGGAAATCCGGAACTTGCAGCTTGCCTTCCCGCGCGCGCGCAACAACGTCATCGTAAGCCCTGAGAAAATCGGAAAAGCCGAGCGCGTTTGCGTGCTTGATGCTCGGAACCAAAAGCGTCCGCGTGCCGTCTTTCTTTTCCAAATCGATCGCAATGCCGAGATTTACTGACTCGCGCTTCACGCGAACCGGTTGATCGTCGACAACTTCGAACCCGTCGTTCATCTGCGGAAACTGTTCAAGCGCGCGCAGTAACGCAAACGCGATCAGATGAGTGAACGAGGCTTTGCTGCGATCGTTGTCCTGGAGGTGACGATTGATGATGAGGCGGTTTTCCTCCAGCAGCTTCACCGGAATGCGACGTTGCGAAGTCGCCGTCGGCACTGCGAGGCTGGCCTCCATATTCTCGACGATCTTCAGCGCGGCGCCGCGAATTGGGATCGTTTCTGCTCGAGCTTCCGGCGTAGTCGCGGCTGGTTCTGACTTCTTCGCTTTCCCCGGCGCTGTGGCTGTGCTACTTCCATCACCGCTCGGCTTCGTTTGCTCAACGGGCGCCGCTTTGGCAGGCGCTTGTGCGGCGGCCGTCGCGGGTTGACCGTTGCCGAGCAGCTCTTCGAAATACGCGCGCCATGATTCATCGACGAGCGAGGGATCGCTGCGAAAGCGCGCGAGCAGCGTCTCGACATACGTCGCATTTGCGCCGAAATTTTCGGCGATCAATTCTGACAAATCAGTTTTCGTTTGCTCTTGAGCCAAGGATTCCTACTGTGCTTAACCGCCAGTGAGTTGTGTGTTTAGATCCGCGTTACTTAAACAATAGGTTAGCACCTTCCGTTTTCGATTGCATCCGCGATAGAGAACCGCTCACCGCAGTGATCGGTTTCAGCTTTCAGCCGCAACCGTCGCCGGAGCCTTAACCCGCTCGCTACTGCGAACACCTTCGGGCTTCCGACACGAGTTCGCCGATGGTATTGTATGCGACCGCATCGAGGTGGAAGAGATGACCGAGGAGATGCCTGCCCCCAGAAGTGTGTGGAAGTCCGTTCTGGTCTTCTCAATGATGTTGGCCGTCCTCGGCGCAGTAATTGTCGTTGCCTACTTCACAACATTTCGCCGGCCTGTCACAACAGTAATTCTGGTGCGCCATGCCGAAAAAATTATCGATCCGAATAATCCCGACGTTGATCTGAGCCCTGCTGGTCAAACGCGCGCGCAGGAGTTGGTGCGCATGTTCGGTGATGGAGGCATCAACGCGATCTACGCGACTCAGTACAAACGCACGCAGGAAACAGCTAAACCGTTAGCGGACAAATTGGGACTGCCGCTTAATGTAGTGAATTCCAAGAACACCGCGGATTTGCTGGTGAAGATCCGCGCGGAGAATTCTGGCCAAACCGTTTTCGTAGTCGGCCACAACAACACTGTGCCTGAGATGATCCTGGCTCTTGGTGGACCGAAGTATCCAACGATTCCTGAGAGCGAGTATGACAATCTCTACATCGTCACCGTGTATCGCACAGGCCATGCCAAGGTCGTGAAAATGAAGTACGGAGCCGTGAGCGAGCAAGGTGTCGGAAACATGTCAACCACGCCATGAATTACAAATCAGAGGAACCAATGAAGAAACGAAAACGCACCGAGAAGAGATCAATCAACCGCCGCACCTTTGTCACAGTGCTTCCCGCGGCCGGGGCGGCGGCACTGGCACTTTCAAAAGCGCCCCTGAAGACGCTCGCGCAAACGCCGACGCCGAGCCAGCAAGCAACGCCAAGTCCAACGCCTGCACTGCGCGTGAAGAAGGATGATTTGAAGCACGCTGAGAAAATCATTGGCATCGACTTTACCGATAAGCAGGAAGAGATGGCGCTGCCGGGTGTGAATCGATTGCTCGACAGCTATGAAGCAGTACGGAAAATCGATGTGCCGCTCGATACCGAACCCGCCATCATGTTCCATCCTCAACTGCCTGGTTTTCACGTCAAGCGCGCGCGCGTGAAGACGAAGTTTAGATTCGGCAGGAATGAACCGGCGCAATTCAAGTCCATTGAGGACCTCGCGTTCGCGACGGTTCCTCAGCTCGCGGAATTGATTCGTACTCGAAAAGTTTCATCGGTTGAACTGACAAAGATGTATCTGTCGCGACTGAAGAAGTACGCGCCGAAACTTCTCTGTGTCGTCACGCTGACGGAAGATTTGGCGATGAAACAAGCCCAGGACGCAGACAACGATCTAAAACGCGGCAAATATCGCGGGCCGCTGCACGGAATTCCCTGGGGTGCGAAGGATTTGCTCGCGACCAAGGGAATCAAAACGACGTGGGGCGCTGAGCCTTATCAGAATCAAGTCATCGATTACGACGCCACCGTTGTAGAGCGTCTGCGCGACGCCGGCGCGGTGCTCGTTGCCAAGCTTTCGATGGGCGCTTTGGCGCAGGGCCCGAAGTGGTTCGGCGGTGTGACTCGAAACCCATGGGCGCCGGACGAAGATCGCACGGGCTCCAGCGGTTCATCGGCTGGGCCGGCTTCAGCGACTGCGGCTGGTTTAGTTGGGTTTTCGATCGGAACTGAGACACTCGGCTCGATTGTTTCGCCTTCATCGCGATGCGGAGTCACCGGTCTGCGCCCGACGTACGGCCGCGTCAGTCGTTACGGCGCGATGGGGTTGAGTTGGACGATGGACAAGATCGGTCCGATCTGTCGTGGCGTTGAAGACTGTGCTGCCGCGCTCGACGCGATCTACGGACCTGATCGGCGCGACCTAACCGTTGGCGACGCGCCATTCAACTGGGCGCCTGATTTTCCGTTGAGCAGCCTGCGGGTTGCTTACTTGAAATCGGAATTTGAATTCACGCCACCCGCAAACGCGACCGAACAGCAAAAGCAGATCGCCGAGAAGCGAAACGCTATGTACAAGGAAGCGCTCAACGCGTTGACTAAAGCCGGCGTAAAAATGACCCCGATCGAGTTGCCCAAGTTTCCCACCCAAAACATTCGTTACATCCTGACTGCGGAAGCCGCCACCGCTTTCGATGACATCACGCGCGACGGACGCGTGAACCAGTTGTCGGGACAAGACCCGGGTGACTGGCCGAATACTTTTCGCACGAATCGGTTTGTGCCCGCGGTGGAATACCTGCGCGCGCAACGCGCCCGCGTTTTGCTTATGCGCGAGATGGACAAGCTAATGTCGCAGTGGGACGTGTTCGTCTCGGCTGCGCCGGGCAGCGCGAGTCTCATCATCACCAATCTCACTGGCCATCCAGCCGTCTGCGTGCCGTGTGGCTTTCTTGACGTGCCGGCTGGGCAAAACGCTCCGGTGGCTCACCTGCCGCAGGCAATCATGTTCACCGGAGGTTTGTATGACGAAGCATCGCCGCTGCGCGTCGCGCTCGCGTTTGAGAAAGCAACCACCTGGCACATGGCGCATCCGAAAGTAGATTGGGC
>DATBSG010000099.1:0-5220 GCA_036559945.1 Pyrinomonadaceae bacterium | reverse complement strand
CGCGACGGCGCGTACCTGGAAAACCTTGGTACTTATAACCCAACGCGCGAACCTGCGGAGATTAATCTCAAGAGCGATCGCGTGCAGTACTGGATTAGCAAAGGCGCGCAGCCGACAGACACCGTCCGACGATTGATTAAGCAAGCGGCGAAGAACCAGGCGGCGGCTGAATCGCCGGCAGAAACTTCGTAGGCGACAGTTCAGAGTTCAAGCTTTAGCTTGCCGCTGATAACTGCAACCTAAAGGTGGACTCTGAACCAGAAAATCATGCGCGACACGATCGAATTGGCAGTGAAAGCTCTCGTCGATGATGCCGACGCGGTCGACGTGCGCGAAATTGACCGGGAGGGAACGACGCGCATCGAGGTGCGAGTAGCGCAGCCCGACATGGGAAAAGTAATCGGGAAACAAGGACGCACGGTGCGCGCGCTCCGCTCGTTGGTTTACGCCGCGGGCGTGAAACAGCATCGCCGCTATATGCTCGATGTCGTCGAGTAAGTGTGCCACACGATGAAGATGATTTAATCGTCGTCGCGCACATCGCCAAAACGCGCGGCTTGCGGGGCGAAGTCGTCGCGGATCTGCTAACGGATTTTCCGGATCGTTTTCAAGGTCTGAAGTCGCTGGTGGGCATTTCAAGCGGCGGACTAAAACGTTCTTTGCAAATTGAAGAGCACTGGTTTCATGGACGCAGGCTCGTGCTGAAGTTCGCCGGCTTCGACTCAATCGATGCCGCGAAAGAATTAGTCGATTACGATTTGGCCATTCCGGCAGCAGATCGCGTCGCACTCCCGAAAGACAGTTTCTATGACTGGGAATTAATCGGCTGTCGAGTTGAGACAATCAGCGGGAATGCGATTGGCGAAGTCGGTGGAGTCATGCGCACCGGCGGTGTTGAAATTCTGAAGGTGTTTGATGATACCGGTCGCGACCGGCTGATTCCGATGGCCGGCGACATCGTGTTGGAGATCGACAAGGAGAATAAGTTGATTCGGATCGATCCGCCGGAAGGACTCTTGGAATTGTGATCGTGTCAGAAGCCCAAGCGTCAGCGAGGGCAACTTTAGGTTAGCGAGTCCTCCCTGACGGTCGGGCTTCTGACACACGCTTCGCAATGCAGATCGACATCATCACGATCTTTCCGGACTATTTTCGCGAAGCGTTTGACTACGGGATTATTCGCCGGGCCAGGGCCGCGGGTTTGGTAAATATTCAGCCGCATGACTTACGTTCGTGGACCTCGGATCGTCACAAGGTTGTCGATGACCGGCCGTTCGGCGGCGGCGATGGTATGGTGCTGAAGCCGGAACCGATCTTTGCAGCCGTTGAATCATTGACTGGCGCGCGGCGGCGCGAAGAGATCGCACCGAGCAAACGGGTCGTTTTGCTTTCGCCCCAGGGCGAGCGATTCACCCAAGCGTCGGCTGCCGATTTCGCCACCTGCGAACAATTGGTCTTGATTTGCGGCCGGTATGAAGGCGTCGATGAGCGCGTCGCGGATGTTCTCGTCACCGACGAGATTTCGATTGGCGACTACGTTTTGTCGGGCGGCGAGCCGGCCGCTTTAGTGGTTATCGACGCCGTCGTGAGATTGATTCCCGGCGCGCTGGGCAGCGAAACGTCGGCGACGACAGAATCTTTTTCCAATGGAGGGCTCGATTATCCGCATTACACGCGGCCGCCGGAGTTTGAAGGCATGAAAGTGCCTGAAGTTTTGCTGACCGGTCATCACGCGGAGATCGAGCGATGGCGACGGCAGGCCGCGGAAGAGAAGACGAAAAGGAATCGACCTGATCTTTTAAAGAATCGAACTTAGTACTTTGTACTTTGACGTCTTAGCGAAGGTCGCGCAACGTCGGCGAGAAATCAAAGTACGAAGCACTAAGTACAAAGAACAGTTTTTGGAGTTAATCATGAATCGCCTAGACACCGTCGAGAAGACGCAATTACGAAATAACATTCCGGACTTTCAGCCGGGCGATACCGTCCGCGTCCACGTCCGTATTAAAGAATCTGAGACGAAAGAACGTTTGCAGGCTTTCGAGGGCGTTTGCATTGCGCGGAAACACGGTGGCGTTCGCGAAACAATCACCGTGCGCAAGACCAGCTTCGGAGTCGGCGTCGAAAGAATATTTCCGTTGCACGCCACGATCATCGATCACATCGACGTGGTTAAGAAAGGTCACGTGCGGCGCGCAAAGCTTTACTACCTGCGCAATCTTCGCGGCAAAGCCGCGCGCATTCGGGAACGCGACACGCGCCAGATCGCTGATGTCACAGAAGCCGCTGCCGTGGGTGGCGGTGAAGCCGCGGAAGGCAAAGAATAGTGACATCGTGCACATCGCCATCGACGCGCATTCAGTTGGCACTCAGTTAGCCGGAAACGAAAGCTACGCAGTCAATCTCATCGAAGCCCTCGCTGAAATCGACCAAGCTAATCGGTACACGCTCTATGTCACAAAACGATCCGCGCTTGATCGATTCAGGAATCGCTGGGCCAATTTCACAGTAAAGCGCACGCTGCCTCACACGCCGCTGGTGCGCATCCCGATAACCCTTTCAGCAGAACTGCGGAGGAATCCCGTTGACGTACTTCACGTTCAATACACTGCACCACCCTTTGCGCCGTGTCCGGTTGTCGCCACGATTCACGATCTTTCATTCGAACATCTTCCGGAGACTTTCAACCGCCGCAGCCGCACTCAACTTCGGGTAACCGTTCGCCGCACCGCGCGCAACGCCGCACAAATTCTAACCCTCTCGGAATTCTCGCGGCGGGACATAATTGAAACTTACAAGATCGATCCTGAACGTGTTTCAGTTACGCCGGCCGCCGCGCCGTCTCATTTTGCCGAAGTCACAGATGAGACAGAACTGCGACGAATTCGACTGACTTACGGCATTAAGCGCGACTACATTCTGGCGCTTGGCTCAATTCAGCCGCGCAAGAATCTAGTGCGGTTGATCAATGCGTTCGCGGCCTTGCGGAATAAGCGAGCCGGATTGACGTTGCCGCAACTGGTGCTGGCAGGAAAACGGGGCTGGCTCGAAGCAGAAACGATTCGTGCGGCAAAACAAAGCGACGCAGGCAAAGATATTCTGTTTGTCGGTTACGTGCCCGAAACAGATCTACCGGCGCTATACAGCGGCGCGCTATGCTTCGCATATCCATCGTATTTTGAGGGCTTCGGCTTGCCGGTCGTCGAAGCAATGCTCTGCGGCACGCCTGTGATTGCGGGCAACCGAACCAGTTTGCCCGAAGTTGTCGGATCGGCCGGCGTTCTGGTTGATCCGTTTGATGAGGCGGCGATTGCCGAAGGCTTGGCCGAGCTAATTGAAAACCCAGACTATCGCGCGCAATTGCGCGTCAAAGGTTTCGAACGAGCAAAGACATTCAGTTGGAAGACGACGGCGCGGCTAACTTTGCAGGCATACGAACGAGCCAGTTCAGGACTCAAGCCCTAGTTCGCGCGCAGGTGGCAAGGACCATCCGTGAAATATCAAACGTCGAGCGTTTTTTGCTCGACGCGTTAGCCGTTTTTGTGGTTTCATGTAGAACTTCCCCGCCCGCTTATGCGCATCGCGATTCTCGGAACGCGTGGAATACCCGCCAACTATGGCGGCTTCGAAACTTTCGCCGAACATCTCTCGACGCGTTTGGCTGCCCGCGGCCACGAAGTAACCGTCTACTGCCGAGCGCATTACACGAGCCCGCGCCAATTGGAATTTCAGGGCGTCCGCCTGGAGATCCTGCCGACCATTCGCCACAAGTACTTCGATACTGTCGTGCATGCGTTTCTTTCGGCGTTACAAGCAGTCCCGAAACGATATGATGCGGCGTTGATTTGTAATGCGGCCAACGCACCGTTTGCTTCAATCCTGCGTTTCACCGGAACCCCGGTCGCGATCAATGTTGACGGCTTGGAGCACAAGCGGAAGAAGTGGAATTGGATCGCGCGCGGTTATTACCGATTGGCAGAACGCCTGGCGACAATCCTGCCGAATGAAACGGTGACCGATGCCCGCGTAATTCAGGATTACTACGAGACGCGTTACGGCGCTCAGTCGACGATGATAGCCTACGGCGCTGACGTTGAACGCCGGCCGGATCCGATGGTCAGGCGCTGGCGCGTCGAACCCAACCGCTATGTGCTCTACGTGTCGCGCCTTGAGCCGGAGAACAACGCACACCTTGTAATCGAGGCATTCAAACGCGTACGCACGGCGCACAAGCTTTTGATTGTCGGCGACGCACCTTACGCCCACGAGTACATCAAGAATCTGAAAGCTCGGGCGCGTGGCGACAAACGAATTGTATTCACCGGCTTTGTTTTTGGCCGCGACTACCGAGCGCTCCAGCAGAACGCTTACTGCTACGTGCATGCCACAGAGGTCGGCGGCACGCATCCGGCCTTGCTCGAAGCTATGGGGTTCGGCAATTGCGTGTTGACGCTGGCCGCGCCGGAGAACATCGAAGCCGTCGGCGATGCGGGCATTCCTTACGCCGACGAAACTGATTTGGCTGAGAAACTTCAGCGCGTGTTGCGCGACGGCTCGCTCGTCCACGCGTATCGGAACCGCGCTCAGGCCCGCGTTCAGGAGAAGTACGATTGGGAGTACGTGGTCGACCGCTACGAAGAGCTGTTCGCCCGTATGGCCGGCACTACTCTGACGCCGAGACAGCACCTCAGTGATGCGGAGCCAAAGGTCATCGGTAGTGCGAAAGCCATGAGCCGATCGACTTCGGCATAAAAACATTTGCCGCGTCCTCAACTGCCGAAATCGACCACCGGATTCGAGCGGCTCCCGTAGGCTCTTCACAGAAACGTACCTCGCGCTCATCCTTGCAGTAAACGCTAATGTCCTGCGTTTCAAGTCTTTGGCTTCCATCGCCAACATACGTAGTTGCGCGAAATTCAAGCTGAGTCTATTCTGCCGCCGCTCGGAGGGCGCTTTGCAAAACTCCTGGCTAGCCCGGGTACTCTCGAACAAGAAGTTAGGCACACTAGTGACGCATTGCCAGTGAGCGCATTAATGGCAATCGAAAGATTTTTTAGTTGACGAACACTAGCGAGAGCAGACGCTACGCGCTAAGTAGTTCGCTCAGAACAGCAGCAACGACCGGAGCGCGATTTCCGCGATGCCGATAACGTCCACGTCAGAAGCTGGTGGGCTATTCGTCTCGCCAGTAACAGTTGAGCCGTCACTGACGGACTGGGA
>DATBSG010000098.1:0-2789 GCA_036559945.1 Pyrinomonadaceae bacterium | reverse complement strand
ATGATTCCGACTTGCGTCGCACTCGCGCCGAGGTCTTTCAAAAAGGGACCGACCACGCTGCGCGCGCCTTCGTACGTCATGTCGGCGAACAGGCTGACAAAACCAATCGCAACGATAAAGGTGAAAGCACTCTTACGTTGTGATTTCGATGTCATGGGTTTTCGGTGATCTCTTTATCTGCACAGCGTAACTCACTCACGCCACAGGGTTGCTGCGATGCAATTATGCTTAGCGATACCACGCGCGTCGGCTGCTACGATTGTTGGTAGTAGTTACCGTTCAAAATTAGAGTTCTCAGTTTACAGAATTACTTCGCGAAAACCAGTAATTATGCTCTGACAATATAGATGGGAGCGTGTGCATGAGACGTGTTCTTAGAATGGCGAACGTCCGTTTGATGGGCGCGCTTTTTACAGTTTTGTTTTGTTCGACGATCGCCATCAGCCAACCCGGCTCGCAAGGCAGCATCAGCGGCACGGTCAAGGATCCCGATGGGGCTATCGTGGCAGGCGCGAATGTTTCGCTGCGTCATGCGCAGCAAGCGATAGTCCGGACGACCACAACCGACGCGAGCGGACGTTTCAGTTTTGAGAACGTGCCCGTCGGCTCGTATCAGGTGCTTGTCGAACAGCCCGGGTTTGATCAGCAAACTACCGCGGCACGCGTGACATCCGGCCGTCCAACTGATTTAGAGATTTTTCTTCAGGTCGCTTCAGTCAGTTCACAAGTAACCGTCACCGCAGAAACTGGACAAGCCGAAGAGAAGGATCGCATTCCGCAGGCAGTCAACATCGTTTCCGAACGCGGCATCCAGGAGCGAACCACTGGTGTCTTGGCTCAGATTGCGGATGAGGAAGTGGGCTTGGCCTTGCAGCGCACCAGTCCCACCATTGCCGGTGTGTTCGTGCGGGGACTGGTCGGGAACAAAGTAGCAGTTTACGTCGATGGTGTCCGTTACACGACTTCGGCAATGCGCGGCGGCATTAACACTTTTCTCGATCTAAACGATCCAAGCAATCTCAGCACCTTCGAAGTTCTGCGCGGACCCAACGGCGCACAGTACGGTTCGGATTCGATCGGCGGCACGCTTCAACTTGTCTCGCACACTCCAAATCTTGGTTCTGCGAAACCGGAAACGCACGGTCAAATCAATACATTCTTCACGAGCGCCGATCTTTCGTTCGGCGGCAACACGCTGGTTTCATATGGTACGAAACGCTTTGGCCTGTTGCTGAACACCGCTGCTCGTCGAGTCAACACGCTGCGGCCAGGCCACGGCCTCGATCCGCACTCGTCGATCACGCGCTTCCTCGGTTTGCCTTCGAACATCCTCGGCGATCGCCTGACTGATACCGCCTTCACGCAATACGGCGGCATGGTTCGGTCGAGCTACGCTCCCGATTCCGATCAGCAACTCACGTTTCACTATCAGCGGGGCCAGCAGGACGGCGGCAAGCGTTACGATCAAACTCTGGGCGGCGATGGAAATCTGATTGCCGACCTGCGGAACTTGATGAACGACTTCGCCTATGTGCGTTATCTGAAACAAGGCGTGGGAATATTCGACAACCTTTCGATCACTGGCTCATACAACGCCCAACGCGAAGAGCGCGTTAACCAGGGTGGCCAGGGAAATCCGGTCGGCGATATTACTCACCAGTACGAACGCACACGTGTGTTTGGTTTCAGCGCGTTTCTCGATAAGCAGCTTTCACGCGCCAACACAATCCTGTTGGGGACCGACTTTTATGATGAGCGCGTCAAAGCTCCCGCTTACACTCTTAACCCGGTCTCGCGCGCGGTGACACTTTCGCGTCCACGGGTCCCGCACGACGCCAAATATGATCTGTTCGGCGTGTTCGTGCAGGATGTTTATGAAGTCAATAAGCATCTGCGTTTGAGCGGCGCGTTAAGATTCAATCGCGCGTCGTACGAATCGCGCGCGGCCAACAGTCCAATCGTCAGCGGCAAGCCGCTCTGGCCCGACGACAATTTGAAGGCACACGATTTTTCGGGACGCATTGGAGCAGTCATTTCGCCAAACGAACATTTTGGGATTGTCTTCAATTACAGCCGCGGGTTCCGCGCGCCGAATATCACCGATCTGGGAACGCTTGGATTGACCGGCGATGGATTTGAAGCGGACTTCACCAGCTCTTCTGCTCTCGGCGGCACAATCGGCACGACCGCCGGCACCGATGCTGTAACCACGGGCATTGCGCTCCAGCAGCAACATTCCGAAGTAAGCAATAACTTCGACGCGGGTTTTCGCTTCCGTCACAAACGCTTTGATACTGACTTTACCTGGTTCCTTACGGACATCAACGGCGCTATCGTCAAACAGACGTTGATTCTTCCAGCCGGCTCCGTCGGCAAGTTCCTGGGCGATCAGCAGATCAATTCTCAGGATCCAAGAGGTTGGGTTACGGTTCCGGCTTCCGGCAGCACGCCGGTCTTGATTCGCACAAACTTTACTGACGCTCGCATCTGGGGAGTGGAATACACAGTTGATGCACGGCCGGATCGCAATTGGACGTTCGGCGGAAATTTCACTTACGTGCATGCGGAAGACAAAGCGACTGGGCTGCCGCCGAACATTGAAGGCGGTACGCCACCACCCACCGGCTTTCTTCGTCTGCGATACGAGCCGGCTGGAAAGCATTTTTGGATTGAAGGTTATTCGACCCTGGCTGACCGGCAAAGCCGTCTTTCTTCACTCGATCTCGGTGATCGACGGACGGGCGCCACGCGCTCTACTGGTCAGATCCAAAACTTTTTCCGCCGCGGAG
>DATBSG010000097.1:0-6169 GCA_036559945.1 Pyrinomonadaceae bacterium | reverse complement strand
AGTAGCCCGACCGTCAGGGAGGGCGCTATAGAAGCGTGTCAGTACCACCCGCGTTAGCGAGTGGGATCAAAGCTCGACGATCGATACGCTGAATACCGGACCCCTCTGCTGACGCAGATGGTACTGACCTCATCGCGCGCGTGAATCACACTTATGAAAGAAACATCAACCAAAGCAGACATCGCGATTTCGTTTCTCAAAAACGCCGCTTCAGGAAAGTTGGACGAGGCCTACAGTCACGTCAGCCCCAATTTTCGTCATCACAATCCATACTTCAAAGGCGACGCGGAATCTCTCAAGGCCGGCATGGCGCAAGCGGGCTCAATGTTTCCGAACACCACGCTTGACGTGCAGCACGTTTTCGAAAACGACTATCTCGTCGCTGTGCACTCTCGCGTGCAGCACGCCCCGAATACACTTCCAATCGCGGCGGTTCACATCTTTCGCTTTGAAGGTGATGAGATTGCTGAACTGTGGGATGTGGCGATGGAAGCGCCAAAGGAATCGCCAAACGAGAATGGGATGTTTTGAACGGTAGCGCAAGTTGTTAACTTGCGCGCATTAAACTGATTCCAAGCTAAGAAAGACGCAAATCACCAATTTGCGCTACGCGATTCTGATCAAGTGATAGTGCTTCGCGCCTTTTCGCAAAACCAATACTTGACCATCGATAAAGTCCAAAGCCGAAATAGACTTCCGCACGTCATCAGCGCGCACGTTATTCACCGCTACACCACCGCCCTGAACCAGACGTTTCGCTTCGCCCTTTGATGGCGCGAGGCCCGCAAGCACCAAAGCATCGCCGAGCGTAAATCCATCGCCGAGTTGTGATTTATCTAATTCAGTCGAAGGCACATCGGCAAAGATGTCGAGGATTTCGGCTACGCCCAGCCCGCTGATTTCCTGGCCAAACAAGACTTCTGACGCGCGGACAGCTTTCTCCATCTCAGTTTCGCCATGCAGCATCACGGTGACTTCACGCGCCAAGCGCCGTTGCGCCTCGCGTTTTTCCGGCGCCCCCTTAACGCTTTCCTCGAATTGATCGATTTCTTCTTTCGACAACCAGGTGAAAAACTTCAGATAAGGAATCACATCGCGATCATCGGTGTTCAGCCAGAACTGGTAGAAGCGATATGGTGAAGTCAGCTTCGCATCCAGCCACACTGCGCCGG
Source organism: Pyrinomonadaceae bacterium (assembly GCA_036559945.1). GTDB lineage: Bacteria > Acidobacteriota > Blastocatellia > Pyrinomonadales > Pyrinomonadaceae > UBA11740. Next base: position 4,997 of record DATBSG010000097.1, on the reverse strand, counting down.
CTTCCGTCTTGCCGAACTTCACGCCTGAAGCCGTGGCGACGAGCGGAAAGACTAGCGCATGCGCCCGTGCGCCTCGCAAACGACGGATGAGATCGATGCCTGCGAGAATGTTGCCCCACTGATCGCTGCCGCCCATTTGCAGAGTGCATTTGTATCGATCGTAAAGCACGAGATAGTCGTAAGCCTGCAACAGCGGGTAACTGAACTCCGTGAACGAAATTCCTTCGTCTGATTCCAACCGCCGGCTGATAGCTTCTTTGCCGAGCAGGTTATTGACAGTGAAGTGCTTTCCGACATCGCGCAGAAATTCCATCATCGTGATCGGCGCCAGCCAATCAGCGTTGTTGACGATGCGCGCCGGATTTTCTTTCGCGTCGAAATCGAGAAAGTGGCTCAACTGCTCTTTGATGCCCACCAGGTTCTCTTCAACCTGCCCGTGATCCAGGAGCTGCCGCTCTTTTGTCTTGCCGCTCGGATCGCCGATCAGACCCGTGCCTCCGCCGGCAATTGCAATTGGCGTGTGACCAAAACGTTGCAGGCGCGCCAGTCCCATCACCGGCAAAAGGGAACCGACGTGCAGGCTCGGCGCCGACGGATCGAATCCGATGTACGCGGTCACTTTTTCTTTCGCGAGGACGTCGCGCAGATCGGGCGTCGCTTCATAGAGCATCCCGCGCCATTCAAATTCGTCGTAGAGATTCGCTGTCATGACTCGAGCCGCCATCATATCAATTAATGCGGAGCGCGAAAAACAAAACCTCAATCACAATTCGATTGCAGATGCCGGGCTTCTAACTATGATAACTTCAGCAGCATGGCAACGGTGGCAATCACATCGCGGGGCGCGAAGCGAATTCGTCAGGGTCACCTTTGGGTCTATCGCAGCGACGTTACTTCGGCAGATAAAGTCGATGCGGGCGCGATTGTGAGCGTCGTCGATCAGGCCAGCAACTTTGTCGGCCAGGCGTTCTACAGCGATGCGTCCGAGATAGCGCTGCGCTTTCTCACCCCGCGGGAAGAAACGATCGATCGCGATTGGTGGCGCGCGCGTCTGCGCGCCTGCGCGGAAAGACGCCGGAGCGTGGCGCTTGAGACGAATGCGTACCGGATGGTTTATTCGGAAGGCGACCTGCTGCCGTCACTGATTGTTGATAGGTACGATGATGTTCTGGTCATGCAGACGCTTTCCCAAGGGTCAGACCGGCTGAAAGATCTCTTGTCCGAGTTGTTGGTCGAAGAATTCCAGCCAAGTTCGGTTGTCGAGCGCAACGACGCGCGCGTTCGGCAGTTTGAAGGACTGGAATTGCGAAGCGGAATCCTTTGGAGTGCGCCGGCAGAGCAACCGGGGTCCCCAGCGCAGCCGCGCTGGGATGGTCGTAGCGCCGACGGCGCTTTGGATGCCGCGATCGAGATCAACCAACACGGCACTCGCTTCTTCGTCTCGCCTCTCGGCGGCCAGAAGACAGGCGCATTCCTCGATCAGCGCGAAAATTATTTGGCAGCCACGCGTGTCGCGCACGGACGTGCGCTCGACTGCTTCACTTTCAATGGCGGATTTGCGCTGCATATTGCTCCGTCATGCGACGAAGTAATCGGCGTGGACATTTCAGAGGAAGCAATTGCGGCCGCACGCCGAAACGCCGAACTCAACAACTCATCAAACGTTGAATTCCGCACCGCGAACGTATTTGACGCCCTTCGCGACTTCGAGGCGTCGGGGGAGAGGTTCGACACGATCGTTCTGGATCCGCCTGCGTTCGCCAAAAACCGCGCCAGCGTGAAATCAGCCGCGCGCGGTTACAAAGAGATCAACTTACGCGCGCTGAAGCTTTTGAATTCCGGGGGCGTGCTGGTGACGTGCACATGCTCGTATCACATGCCGCAGGAGATGTTTCTGGAAATCATCGCTGACGCGGCCCTCGATGCGCGCCGGCGATTGCAGATTGTCGAGGTGCGCGGGCAATCAAGCGATCATGCGGTATTGATGGGAGTGCCGGAGACGCATTACTTGAAGTGCGTGATTGCGCGCGTGATTGAGTGAGCTAGAGACGGGCGAACCATGCCTCGTATCGGTCCTTTGAGGATTTCAACCAATCATGAAAAGCGTTATGAAAAGCGTTGGGGTCAACTCGCCGGTTGCGATGCTGAAATTGTGTGACGTCGTTTAGCACTTCATCTCTGAGGCCTTTCATGGCGATCTCGATCAAGTTCTTTGCCTTCCGCTGATTCATGTCCGGCGTAGTTGGGAATTTGCCGAGAAGATCCTGAACGGAAGCAGGATCTGCTGCGAGACTTAGTGCAGCTACCTCGCCTTTGAGCCAACCAAGGGTTGAGGATGCCGAGTCACTCGCGGCTAACGATCTTTCAAATAAGTCTACAACCCTTGCCAACTGGATCTTCCTGCCCTTCTGAAAACCTGTGAAAGCGATCGCCGGATCACTATCGCCTTCGAATGTTCCGTCGTCGAATACGGCGGTCGAGATCTGGATGACTTGGTTTGGCAGAATCGTTGGCGCGTAGCCATCTGGTGACGGCGTGGCCCTCGTCGCGATCCTGGCGGTGAACTGATAAGTGCCGCTCGGAACGATCAGCGGCTGTCCTTCTTTTCCTTGCGGCATGCTCATGATTTGAGGGCGTCCACCCTGAACGACTTGCGCGTGCAACGCGCTGACGTTCTTCATGGATACGTTCCGAACCAAGACTTCATAAGACGGCAGCGTGGACATGTTCGGCTGCATGACAACGACTTCGATCGATTTGGCTTTGCTGGTGAACTGAGGGACTTCGGCGACTGAAGGAGTTAGCCGCACGACCTTAATCTCGAATGGCTCGACGCCGACCTGCGCAAGCTCTCGCACAGTGACTTTCTCGCCTTCGTGAAGCACGTAAGAACTTATCCTATTTTCCTGCTCGCGCAATTTGCCAAGAAAAACGGAGACCCACACGCGGATACCGTCTTCGGCCAACGCCGATTTGATATCGACGGCTGTGACCGCTGGCGATCCTGGCGGTTGCGCGAAACCACGGACGTGACCGAACCGCGCGTACCACGCGCCGCGCGGCGATGCTGCCGGAACTGTTTGATAAGCCGGTGCTTCCTTTGGATAAAAGTGTACTTCCAGTGCAAGCTGAGTAGGCTCAGAATTGATTTGTTGAGCCGTCGCCGCGGGAGCGAGGGTGATAGCGATGATCAAAAAACGAAGCAGAGTTCTAAGTGAAATCATGGCGCCTCCTATGAAAGCGGAAGGCGAAAGGTGAGTGTAGTTTAATCAAGTTCGTCGATAGAAGCCAGAACCGCTAGCTGTGAATTTCAGTCACTACCAGCGGTTCAGTTACAGAACCAGAGCGGATCATTGAATCAGTCTAACGATCGACCTCGCTGCCGCTCGAGTTTCAAACAGATGAGCTAGAAAGAATCTAAGGCTGCATTCCCGGATCAGCTTCCACAACAACTTTCGCCGTGTAGTCTTTTCCATTCACTGACAGCTTCACGTTGTAAGTGCCCGGTTCGAGCAGCGGGCCTTGGTTGAATAATCCACCGAAGCCGCCGCCGCCACCGCCACCACCTCCGCCGCCACCAAATCCAGGCGGCAGGTTGGCGGGACGCGGAGGCGGATTGCCGCGCATGTTCCACTGCACGCGATTAATGCCGACGTCTTTCGTGCCGACGATGTTGCGCACCACTTTGCCTGAGTAGTCGGAAATCGTGATGCTCACTTCACCGGACGGCGCCGCTTTCAGGTAATAGCTAATCGCAGTGCCCGGCTGCGGGTTTGCGCCGCGGAACACTTTCGCGCCGCCAATGTATCGGCTGAGACGAACATCGTTCAGCCACTGCGTTGCCGGACGCACATCGAACAGGAAATCGTCTTTGTCGAGCACCTTACTGCGCGAGAGTTGCTGCAAAGCTGTGACGTCGTCAAGGATGAAAATGCCGCGCGCGTGGGTCCCGACGATTAGATCGTTATCGCGCGGATGGACCAAAATGTCGTCGACCCGCAAGGTCGGAAGTCCGGACATGAACGGCTTCCATTCGCGGCCGCCGTCGAGCGAGATGTAAAGACCAAAGTCAGTGCCGACGTAAAGCAGGTCCTTGTTCTTTGGATCTTCGCGAACCACGTTCACCGGCGCCGAGGTTGGCAGGTTGCTGACAACTGAACTCCACGTCGCGCCGTAATCGCGCGTGACATAGAGATAAGGTTTCAAGTCGTCAAAGCGATGACCGTCAACCGCGAGATATGCTGTGCCGGCGTCTGTACGCGACGGCTCAATGCGATTGATGTGATACATCTCGCCGGATTTCTCCGCGAGAATCGGAACGTTCTTCGAGATATTCGTCCATGTCGCGCCACCGTCGCGGCTAAGCTGAACGTTGCCGTCGTCCGTGCCCACCCAAATGATTCCAGGCACCATGGGAGATTCAGCAATGACGACGATGTAGCCGAAGGCCGTGTAGCCATCGTTCTTCGAAGCCATGGGCTCGCTGCCTTTGACGCCCATGATCGAAAGCTTATTTCGATCGATGTGCTTTGTCAGATCCGCCGAAGCCGTCCACGTCTCGCCGCGGTCGAGCGATTTGAAAAACCGGTCGCCACCGACGTAAAGAATGCGCGGATTGTGAGGCGACATTACCAGCGGCGTGTTCCAATAGAAGCGATACGTTTCGCCTGCCGGCGGCGCCGGAACCACGTTAGACGGGCCAAAACCGCCGCCGAAACCGCCAAAGCCCTGCTGTTGCGCGAGCGCTGCAAGTGCGGCCTGTGGGTCCTGAGGCTCAGGCGATGTGCCGGGCGAAGGCGACGCGCTGGGACTTGCTCCCGGCCGCGCTCCGCCGCGCCGCGGCGTGCCGCGCGGGCGAATGTTAACGCTGCGCCCCGTACGCAGATCAACCCGACTCATGTTTCCGTTCTGCGACTCCGAATAGACGATGTTGTAGTCACTAGGGTCGGCTTGCGAATAGAAGCCATCGCCGCCACCTGTGCGATACCAGTCGGCGT
>DATBSG010000096.1:0-5658 GCA_036559945.1 Pyrinomonadaceae bacterium | reverse complement strand
TCCGGAGAACAAGGAAGGACGCCCGCGCGGCGTCGAAGTGCGCGGACGCGGGCGCGGCGGCAAACGCTTGAAAGGTTCTTCCGATCGCAGCCAGCGTGGCCACGACGTGCTGCACATTAAGAAGGACCTGGCAACTCATTCGAAACAGCGCGCGACGGCGCGCGCCCAAGCGCAAAGAGAGCTCGATCGTGAACACGCATTCGAGCTGTCGATCGCGACGCTGCCTGATGCTTCTGACACGCGCGTCGACGTGCGCGAGACACTTCGTTTGCGGGAGGCTGGCAAGCTGTTTTCAGGCGATTACATCGTCAACAAAGTGGGTTACGAATTCGGCCCAGGGAAGCTGTCGCGAACGTTTGAACTGTATCGCGACGTGAAAGAAAAATGAACCTTCAACGCTTGGTGAATCGGCAAGCCCAGGAAGCCGGCGACGAGCGCTGGCTCGAGGGCCTCGAGGCGATCGTGGCCATCAACGAAGATCCGGAATTCCAGCATCGCATCAAGGTCATCATTCCCGCGCTCGACGAGAACAACGTCTACGACAAATGGGTGCGATCGCTGTCGGTGTTCGTGTTGGGGCAGGGCTACGGCTCGTTCTTCGTGCCGCCGATCGGCAGCGAAGTGACGCTGTTCTCGCGCCTGGGCGCGAAGCACAACCTGTTCTATCTGCCGACCTACAACGAAGACTTCATCGTGCCGGCGGACTTTCGCGACCCGGCCGTCGCCGGCATCCGCGCACCTGGGGATTTGCGGTTCATCTGTGACGGCGACATGCAGTTGCGATTTGGCGGGCTGAGAATGCAGGCGGACTTTGGAGCGATTAACCTGACGGCTCCGGGCGGGGTATTCATCAACGGCCGGCCATACTGAGAAGAGTGCTTCAGCGGATGTTCAAGAGCCCTACAACAAGCTGCCAACCCAGTGCTATTTACGCGGCTCGCCGCGCTGGTTGCCTGGCCGGCGGGCAGCGCCACTTGATCGAATGATCTGAGAACTCCCAGCCGTTCGCCTTTCGTCGGCAGTTGATCGAATGATCTGCGAAACGTGATCGAATGATCTGCGAAGCTACACTAACACAAAAAAATCTGAAAAAAGTCTTGACAGGCCCAAACTACCGGCGTAGGATGCGCCGGTGGAGTGAAGTGGAGCGAGGTGGCCTCAACGACACGAACCGAAGCAAAAGTGGCGCAAATCGTAGAGCCGTCTCCTTCAGTCTCAGTTTTCAACTCGGATGCTCCGAGGCAATTACACAGCCCGAATCGACTCGAAGGGGCGGCTCAAAGTGCCGACCCTCTTTCGTCGTTATGTCGAAGAGAAGTACGGCGCAGCGCTGTATGTTACCAGCTTAACGGGTGAATGCGTTCGCATTTATCCGATGCCGGAATGGGAAGCCATCGAACAGAGACTGTCTCTCTTGCCCTCGATGGATCCGGCGCGACGCAAGTTCCTTGACAGGACGAACTACTACGGTCAGCAGTCGGCGATGGACACGCAGGGACGCGTGCTTATTCATCCGTTGCTGAGAAAAAGCGCACAAGTAGTGGGCGACGTCGCGGTCCTCGGTTATTTGACATACCTGGAAGTTTGGGAGCTGGACAAATTCCAGCAGCGCATGCTCTCCGACCCCTATACGGAGGAAGACGAAGCGGCGATTGCGCGACTGGGAATTTGAGAGGAGTTGGATGTGGCACAGACTTCAGTCTGTGTTTCCGTTGAAGAACTAACTCAGAGCCACAGACTAAAGTCTATGCTACTTGTTAGTTCTTTGAACGAGATCACGGGGCGGTGGTGATGGCGGTGCCTTTGGGGGGCAGGGGCGCGCTGAACCATCGCCCTGTGCTACTTCGAGAGACGATCGAGTTGCTCGCAGTTGAGCGCGGCGGATTGTTTGTCGATTGCACGGTAGGCCTGGGCGGGCATAGCGAAGCAATTCTGCAAGCGTCTTCCGACGCGCAAGTGTTGGGCATAGATCGTGACGAAGAAGCACTTCGTTTGGCGAGAAAGCGACTGGCGGAATTCGGTGGCCGCTTTCGCGCAGTGCATGCTGACTTTCGCGAACTTACGCGGGTCCTCGCGAGAGCGAAAGTCAGCAAGCCGCGCGGCGTTCTTGCCGACCTCGGCGTTTCATCGTTGCAGTTGGATTCGCCCTCGCGCGGATTCAGCTTCCGGCACGAAGCGCCGCTCGACATGCGCATGGATCGGTCGAGTGGCGAAACGGCGGCAGAGTTGCTCGGTCGTCTTTCTGAAGTAGAGATTGCGCGCCTCATCTTTGAATACGGCGAAGAACGTCGGTCGCGCCGAATAGCACATGAGATTGTTAGGCAACGCGAGCGCGGCGAGCCGGTCGTGACGACTAAAGAGCTTGCGGAGTTAGTCAAACGTGCAATCGGAGGTAAACAACGGAGGATCCACCCAGCCACGCGCACGTTTCAAGCGTTGCGCATCGCAGTCAATCGCGAGCTCGAAGGCCTCGCCGATTTCGTAGCCGACACGATTGACGTTTTAGAGCCACAAGGCCGTCTCGCGATTATCAGTTTTCACTCGCTTGAAGATCGCATCATCAAGCGAACGCTTTTAAAGCTGTCGGGCCGGTGCCAGTGTCCGCCACGCGCGCCGCGATGCACATGCGGGGCGTGGAAAGCGGTCGAAATTTTGACGCGGCGGCCGGTAACCCCGGGCGAAGATGAAATTGCCGAGAACCCACGAGCGCGCAGTGCGAAGTTGAGAGCAGCGGCCAGGCTTGTTCCCTCGTCCGTTTAGGCGCGGTCGTCTGGAGATCGAAAAATGGTTCGACGAGTACCTTCGAAGCATCGAAATGCACCCATCGCGCGTGAGAAAGACAAAGACGCGTTCCTGCGGCTTGGCCTACTGCTGGTTGTCGGCCTGGGATTGGCGTCTGGTTTTGTTTATGCAGGACGACAACATTTCGCCGCGCTGAAGTACGGTTACGAGACTGAAAACTTGCGGCGCGAGCACGATCGCCTTACCGAAGAGCAACGACGATTAATTTTGCAGCGCGAAGAGGCTGCGAGTCCCGCAAAGCTTGAGCAAGCCGCGAAGCGACTTGGCATGCAGCCGCTGCAACCGGCGCAGCTCGATCCGCTGCGACAGGTTTCGAATAATTCCGAAAGCACGAAGCCGCTGACAGCGCGCGCGGATGCCAAGACGACGAAACGCGAACTTCAAACAAATTCAAAGCCGGCGGCGAAGGCGCAAACCAAGCCGCTACGCAGTAGGCCAATTTGATTGTGGGCAGCTTTACCGCAGTGCCAGGAGACCTTGAGTGCCCCTTCGTTCTACCGCCATCGACAGACAAGTTGCCGACCCGCGGCGCCGCGCGACGTTCGTGGCGCTCGGGCTCGTCGCGTGGATGGTGATTGTCGGGGCGCGATTAGCACAACTCCAAATCAGTCAGCACGACGAGCTCTCCGCGCGTGCCAAGAACCAGCAATTAGGCGCAGTTGAAACCAGCCCGACGCGCGGGCTTCTGCTCGATCGCCAAGGCCGCGAACTCGCGCGCAGTGTCGATACCGAATCGTTCTTCGCGGATCCGCGCGAAATCGAAAACGTTAACGACACCGCTCGAAGGATCGCCGCTGTTACCGGTCAGAACAAAGACGAGCTAATCGCGAAGCTTCGCGAGGCAAAGGACGCAAACAAAAAATTCATTTGGCTGATTCGGCGCATCGATTTACAGACATCGATGAAGCTCGATGCCATGAGTTTTGATGGCGTCTACTCGCGCAAGGAACCGAAGCGCTATTACCCGAACGACTCGCTGGCCGCGCACGTGCTGGGTTTTGTCGGCACCGATGAAATCGGCCTGGGCGGCGTCGAGCAGTACTACAACGAAAAGATTCGCGGCGAATCGGGAAAAGTTTTCTTTGAAACTGATGCGCGACGTCGTGCATTTGAGAGCTACGAAGTCCAGCCGCATCCCGGACAGACCGTGGTTCTCACAATCGATCAGACGATTCAGTATCGAACCGAACAAGCGCTGTTCGCCGCCGTTCAGAATGCGCACGCGAAATCAGGCACGGCCATCGTGATGGATCCGCATACTGGCGAGATTCTCGCGCTGGCGAATGCGCCGGCATTCGATCCTAATCAGCCGGCGAAAGAAGCGGCGGAAGTTCGCGCGAATTGGGCGCTGCAAAATATTTATGAGCCTGGTTCGACATTCAAAGTCGTTGCGTATTCCGCCGCGCTCGAACAGGGCCTCGTCAGTCCGGACGACAAGATCAATTGTCAGATGGGCCAAATTACTGTCGCCGGGCGGCTAATTCATGATCATCATCCATTTGGAGTGCTGACCGTCTCTGACGCGCTGGCGCAGTCGAGCAACGTCGGCGCGATCAAACTCGGGCTGCTGATCGGCAATGAATCGATGTACGGCTTCGCAAAGCGGCTCGGCTTCGGTTCGCGAACGGGAATTGATTTGCCTGGTGAATCCGGCGGGATTCTTCGCCCACTCAGTCGGTGGCAGCCATCGTCGATCGGATCGATTGCCATTGGACAGGAAGTTGGCGTGACGCCGCTGCAAATGGCCGTCGCGTATTCTGTGATCGCGAATGGCGGCTCGTGGGTGAAACCGCACGTGGTGCGCGAAATGCGCTCGCCTGACGGCGCGGTTCTGTTCCAGACGAAGACGGAATCACGCCCGGTCTTGAAAACCGATACGGTCGAGAAGCTGCGGGGCATGATGGAAGGTGTGACGCTACACGGCACCGCGCGCAAAGCGCAGGTCGAGGGCTACACCGCCGCCGGCAAGACGGGCACCGCGCAAAAAATCGATCCGAAAACGCATACTTACTCGACGACAAAGTACATCGGCTCGTTCGTCGGTTTCGCGCCGGTGAGCAATCCGGCAGTAGTCATTATCGTGGTTATCGACGAACCACAGGGCGCGTACCATGGCGGCGATGTGGCTGCCCCGGTGTTCCGCGAAATTGCTGAGCAGATACTTCCTGAATTGAGGGTGACGCCTGACGTTGAAATGAAATCGGCCGGCGAATTGATTGCGCAAAGTTCCAAGCCTTCGCCGCAGGAGATTGAAGCCGATGCCGCACGTGAAGCGACGCTGCCGCAAGTCGCAAAGAATTTCAGTGGCGGACCGCGCGAAGTGGTCTTCACCCCGGCGACGAAGCGTGGCGCTCTGATGCCGGATTTACGCGGGCAAAGCGTTCGTGATGTCGCGCGAACATGCGCGCAGCTTGGACTGAGTCTCGAAGCGAAAGGCGAAGGCCGCGCGCTTCGTCAGTATCCGGCAGCAGGCTCTGAAGTGAATTCGGGGCAAACCGTGCGCGTCGAATTTGCGCGACGGAACTGAGTGACAGTTTAGAGTTCAAGCTTTAGCTTGTGTAAATCAAGAGACAACCTAAAGGTTGAACTCTAAACGTGAATATTCGAACCGTAGCAGAATTGATGGGCGCAGACGCGAACAGACTGCGCCCGGAGCTCTTTGACAAAGAAATATTTGACTTCTCGATCGACTCGCGCACAACCGAAGCCGGTGAGTTGTTCTTTGCGCTGTCGCAACCCGATTACGAACGCGCAGGCTTCAATGGCCAATTTGCCGACGCTCATAATTTCATCGAGTCGGCATTAACGCGCGGCGCAATCGCGGCAGTCGCCCGTCGCGATCGCGTGACCGGCGAC
>DATBSG010000095.1:0-3802 GCA_036559945.1 Pyrinomonadaceae bacterium | reverse complement strand
CGATGGTGCGGATTTCATGCAGCAGGTGATGGAATACGCGGGCCAATTCACAACCCCGAACAAAGCATCGCGCGCGGTGGGGCGAATCAAGCGCGCGGTGCAAACGGGCGCCGAGATTCCGTTCGAATCGGCGCTGGCTCTTGAGCGCGAGCTTCAGCAGCAACTGTTTCAATCTGAAGATGCAAAAGAAGGCTTGGACGCATACGTCAATAAGCGGAAGGCGATCTTCAGAGGCAAGTAAATCGTGAATCGTAAATCGTAAATAGATTTCGGCCTTGCTCTTTCGTGGCTCGCCCTACTTCTATTCACGATTTACGATTTACTATTCACTGTAATGTCAGATGATCTAATCAAAGTCGCCGAAGACTCCGGCGTCGTCACTATCACGCTCAATCGGCCGGAGCGTCTCAATGCGTTCGTCGGTCACATGCGTCGCGATCTGGCCGAAGCCTTGGAAGAAGCCGGGAGCGATCCGGACGTCCGGGTGGTTGTACTGACCGGCGCTGGCCGAGCATTCTGTGCCGGTGGCGACGTGAATTTCATGGCCGAACTCGTCGCGCGCAACGACGCGGAAGAATTCGCTCGCTTGCTGGGAGCAGCGCGACGAGTGATTCTCGCGATTCGTCACATGACGAAGCCGGTGATTGCTTCCGTGAACGGTCCAGCCTCCGGGGCCGGATTCAATCTGGTACTGGCGTGTGATCTGCGGATCGCTTCATCCGCGGCGACGTTCAGCCAATCGTTCGTCAAGATCGGTTTCCATCCGGACTGGGGTGGAACTTACTTTCTGCCGCGAATGTTGCCGTCAAACATCGCCTGCGAATTGTTCTTTCTCGGTGATTCGATTGACGCAGCGAAGGCTCTTGAGCTTGGTTTAGTAAACCGTGTCGTAGCTCCTGAAGAACTCGAAACTGAGACTCGGAAGCTTGCGGAACGTTTGCGGGACGGCGCGGCCGTTTCAATTGCCGCCGCGAAGCAGGCCGTGTACGCCAGCGAGCACGACTCGCTCGAACGGATGTTGCAATACGAAGTTGAGGCGCAACTTCGCTGCTTCGAATCCGAAGACGGTCGCGAAGGCGTGCGGGCGTTCTTGGAAAAGCGGCCACCAAGTTTTCAAGGAAGATAATTTGGAGTGCGCCGGCAGAGCGCCAGCGACGACGGCGGCTTGGATCTGACGTGTTAAGGTAAGATTTATCCAAAGTGGTGTCGCGCTACGACCCCCCAGCGTGGCTGCCGCGCTGGGGACCCCGGTGCTTGCCACCGCACTCCAAAGTTGCGTCTTATGAAGCTCGCGAACAGACTCGCATTCATCACCGGCGGCGGGCGCGGGATCGGCCGTGCGATTGCGCTCCGGTTTGCGAGTGAGGGAGCGTCGGTCGTCGTTGCGGCGCGGACGCGTGAACAGATTGAGTCGGTTGCGGCTGAAATAAATGAACAGCAAAGCGCTAAAGCCCTGGCGGTTGAGTGCGACGTTGCCTATTCGGAAAGCGTGAAGCGCGCTTTCGAGCGCGCCACTGAAAAGTTTGCACGCGCGCCGGATATTCTCGTAAACAACGCGGGCATCGTGGAGACCGCGCCGTTCGTAAAAACTGATGAAGCAATGTGGCAGCGACATCTCACAGTCAATCTAACCGGCACATATCATTGCACTCGCGTCGCCCTCGGCGCGATGGTAGCGGGACGCTGGGGGAGGGTCATCAATATCGCTTCGATTGCCGGGAAGACAGGCGCGCCTTACATTTCCGCGTACGCAGCATCGAAGCACGGCGTGTTGGGATTGACGCGATCGCTTGCCTTGGAAGTCGCCGCGCAAGGAATCACGGTCAATGCAATCTGTCCTGGCTATGTCGATACAGAAATGACTGAGCACGGAATTGAGAACATTGTGGCCAGAACGGGTATCTCTGCTGATGAAGCGAGAACCGCGCTCGAGGGCATGAGCCCACAAAACCGCATGATCACTGCGGAAGAAGTAGCGGCGGTGGCTCTGTTACTCGCGTCGGAAGAAGGCCGCGGAATTAATGGACAGGCGATAAATGTGGATGGCGGAGCGGTGCTCTTCTAAATGATGCCGCGATTTGTGCTTTGTTCTTTGAGCTTTGTACTTTGTTCGCCTCGGAAAGTAAGCTGGTTTGGCCGCAAGCGAGCTAAGTTCAAAGTACAAAAAGCAAAGCACGTTTTTATATGATTGAGAACCTCGGAAACCTGCAGCGCACGCATTCATGCGGCGCGCTGCGCAAGGAAAACGTTGGCGAGCGCGTAACACTGATGGGTTGGTGCGCGCGGCGGAGAGATTTTGGTCCGCTCACGTTCATCGATCTACGCGACCGCGACGGCATTACGCAGATCGTTGTGAACCAGGAGAAGGCGCCGGACGCGCATGCAAAGGCCAAAGATGTTCGCGGCGAATACGTGCTGGCGGTGATCGGCGAAGTCGTCCTGCGGGATGAAGGTGCGCGCAATCAGAAACTTGCGACCGGCGAAGTAGAGGTACAGGCGACGGAAATTCGCGTGCTTAATGACGCGCGTACACTTCCCTTCCAACTCGATGCGTCTGAAACCGCACTCGCAGCTGAAGACCTGCGTTTGAAGTATCGTTATCTCGATCTGCGCCGGCCACAGCTTCAGGCCAACCTGCGTCTGCGTCATCGTTTGATTTTGGAAATCAATCGGTACATGGACGAACAGGGCTTCACGCAAATCGAAACACCAAACCTGATCAAATCAACGCCGGAAGGCGCGCGTGACTACATCGTGCCGTCGCGCGTGCAGCCCGGGAAATTCTTTGCGCTGCCGCAATCGCCGCAAATCTTCAAACAGATTTGCATGATTGCGGGCCTCGATAAGTACTACCAAATCGCTCGTTGTTTTCGAGACGAAGACCTGCGCGCCGATCGTCAGCCGGAATTTTCGCAGCTCGACGTCGAAATGAGCTTTGCAACAACAGAGCAGGTCTCCGCGCTGGTCGAAGGATTGTTCGTCCGCATCTTTCGTCTGATTGGCGTGGAACTGCAAACACCATTTCCGCGGTTCACTTTCGAGGAAGTCATGCGCCGCTTCGGTTCGGACAAGCCCGACCTGCGTATTCCGGCGATGGAATTGCAGGATCTTTCAACGGCCTTGGCGGAAACAACGTTTGCGCCGTACGCGTCAGTGCTGTCGCAAAGTGGAGAAATTAAAGGAATGGCCGTGAGCGGGGGCGCATCGATGTCGCGGAAGACGCTCGACGAATTGCAGGAGTTCGTGAAGATATACGGAGCGACCGTGCTGGCATGGATTAAGCTCGGAGATGAACTCTCATCGTCACTCCTAAAGGCGCTCGGGCATGACATGGTAGTCGATCTCGCAGGAATCGCTGGCGCTCAAAAAGGTGACGCGGTGCTGATCGTCGCCGGCAAACCCGACGTCGTCGCCGCGAGTCTCGGCGCGTTGCGCAACGAAGTAGCAAAGCGCGAGAACCTAATTCCCGAAGGAGTTTATGCGCCGCTTTGGGTAACTGAGTTTCCGATGTTCGAGTATCACGAAGACGACGGCCGCTACTACGCGATGCATCATCCGTTCACGTCGCCACTGGATGATGACGTGCCCACGCTCGAGAAAGCGGTCAAGGGAGAAACAGAGCTGTTCGGCCAGATTCGCGCGAAGGCTTACGACACGGTGGTCAATGGCGTGGAAGTAGCCGGCGGCTCGATCCGAATTCATCGTCGCGACGTGCAGTCGCTCGTTTTCAAAGCGCTCGGGATGACAGAAGAACAGGCCCGCGCCCGTTTTGGATTTTTCCTGGACGCGCTGGCTTACGGCA
>DATBSG010000094.1:0-4217 GCA_036559945.1 Pyrinomonadaceae bacterium | reverse complement strand
ACACGTCAGAAGCGTTCGATCACACGACGCAGACTTTCTCGAACGAACTCGACGCGCTGCAGGAGAAGCTGCGGCAAGTCGATCCGACTCTGGCCGAAGCGCTTGATAAAGGCCGGCGCAAGATCAACTATCAAATCGATGGGCTGCGCACTCGATTCCAGCGTGCGCAGATCGCGCGCGATGAAGCGCTGCGCCGGCAGTTAGAACGTGCTTTCGATTTGCTGTATCCCGAAAAGAATTTGCAGGAGCGCCGCATCAACATAACGTCTTTATTGGCACGACACGGGCGCTATGTGATCGATTGGATCTTTGACGCGATCGATCTGGAGAGTAATCAGCACGAGATTGTTTATTTGTGAAACACACTAACTTTACCGCAGAGGACACGGAGGTTTTCGCAGAGGAACGCAGAGACTCTTTTCCTCAGCAACCTCCGCGCACAACTCTGCGAACCTCAGCGGTTAATTGAAATTGGCATGTCTAAAATCCGCGTTCTCCCAGACCATATCTCAAACCTGATTGCCGCCGGCGAAGTGGTCGAACGTCCGGCGTCCGTCGCCAAAGAGCTGATTGAAAACGCCATTGACGCCGGCACGACGCGCATTGCAATCGACGTTGAAGGCGGTGGCCGGCGGCTGCTGAAAATCACCGACGACGGCGAAGGGATGACGCGCGATGACGCGGTGCTTGCCTTCGAGCGGCACGCAACGTCGAAAATCAGCAAGGCTGAGGATTTGACGGCGATCGGGACTCTCGGATTTCGCGGAGAAGCGCTGGCGTCGATTGCATCAGTCGCGCGCGTTGAAATGGTGACCCGCACCGAAGACGTTGCGGCCGGTACCAAAGTAGTGATTGAAGGTGGCCGGATGCGTGATGTAAAAGATGCCGCCCATCCGCGCGGAACGACGCTTACCGTCCGAGACCTTTTCTTCAACACTCCTGCACGGCGAAAGTTTCTGCGTTCAGAAGCAACGGAGAGTTATCACCTCACGAACCTCGTGACGCATTACGCGCTGGCGCATCCGGAAATAAGTTTCACACTGACGAATAACGGACGAGAAACAATTCGCGTCGCACCCGCGAAAGATTTGCGTGAACGGGCTTATCAAATTTTCGGTGCGCAATTCCTCGACGGCTTGCTCGAAGTCAACAACGTTTCAGAACCGGGAGCGGTAGCGACCGGCTCAAAAGAGATCTTCGTGCCATATCAAATCGCGCAAGTACGAGGTTTCGTGTCCGCGCCGCGCGAACGCCGCACTTCGCGCGATGCGCAGTTTCTGTTTGTTAACGGCCGCTTCGTACGCGATCGATTGATCGGACGAGCGTTATCGGAAGGTTATCGCTCGATTCTGCCGCACGGCGTCTATCCGGTCGCGCTGCTGTTCATCGAGGTGCCGCTTGAAGAAGTCGACGTAAATGTGCATCCGGCTAAAACTGAAGTCCGCTTTCGCCGTGCGGCTGCCGTGGCCGACGCCGTCCGCGAAGCGGTGCGCGCGGCGCTAGCGAGCGCTGGCTATGCGCCGCCACCTGAGGCGCAAGCCTCGACAAGCTTGCCAGAACGAGAAGTTGGCCCCGATTTTGAGGAGAAGATAACGCCCGGCGACGTAGCTGAAAACGAGCTGTCCCGCGCCGTCCCGCTTGCTGTTGGTGGGACGCACTTCGCCGCGCGCTCAGAGCCGCAACAAGAGCGAATCGGTTTCGGTTTCGCGACTGCTGCGCAACGGCAGTTGTCGCGGTCGCAGGCGCCAGCGAGTTCGGAACAGCCCACCCCAATCCCATCGCCGGCCTCGCCGCTATCCGCGTCACCAGTAGCAGCCAGCGAACTTCAGACAACGACAGAAATCTCAGCTTCTGCTCTCGCGGCATCAACGCTGCCGCCGCTCGATTCCGCGACCAAGTTCGTTCGCGAAATGATGGTTGAGTCACTCTCATCAAACATTCGACCGCTCGGTCAGCTTGATGAAAGCTTCATCATCGCGACGGACGACGAAGGATTGCTACTCATCGATCAGCATGTCGCGCACGAGCGCGTGCTGTTCGATAAGTACCGTGCGCTGGAAGCGTCGCGCCGAGCTGAATCGCAGCAGATGTTGATTCCCGAAACGTTCGATCTCACGCCGGCGCAAGCCGCCGCCTTCGATACCGTCGTGGAAGAACTGGAGAGTTATGGATTCGAATTGATGCGCTTATCGGGACGCACGGTCGCCATCAAGTCAGCGCCCGCAGACTTACCGGCCAGCGAAGCGCGCAACGTTTTGTCAGAGGTTCTGGATACGGTCGATTCGGAAAAGCGTGGCGCCATGCGCGCAACCTTGCGCGAGGAGATTGCTGCATCGCTTGCCTGTCACGCGGCGATCAAGGTCAACATGCCGCTCGCGCCAGAAAAGATGCGCTGGTTAATCGATCGTCTGTTGATGACGTCTTCGCCAACTACTTGTCCCCATGGACGGCCAGTGATTCTGCGGCTTGCGACGCAGGACATTCTGAAGGGCTTTCATCGAATCTGAAGTGGCACAGACTTTCAGTCTGTGTAGTCGAAGTCGTTTTCACAGACTGAAGTCTGTGCCACTGTTCTGCGCTAATGCGCCCACGGTAAGCTCTTCAACCGCCATTCATCGTTCGGAAATCTCTCGGCTAACTCCTTCGCGGCCACACCCAGCACGGTGTGATCGTTCGTTGCCTTGTACTTGCAGACATCGCGCCAATAGATTGCTTCAGCCGCGAGGGCCAATTCGCCGACGCGGTTCGCAACGTCTGCATAAATCTGCTGCGCGTCCGCGAATTTCTTGTGCGTGAAAGCGACGCGTGCGCGTCCCATCTCCAGCCGCGCGCGAAACCAATCCTTCGGCAGATAGCCCTCGATGCGATATCGTTCGACGCCTTCCGGGTCCATTACCAAAATTGTCGGCGTCCAGAGGGCTTCGAATCGCTTGAAGTAAGCGGGATGTTCTTTAATGTGGGCTTCGAGTGGAACAAAGTTTTGGTGAATGAAGTTTGCGATTTCCTGGTCTGAGTAGGACTCGGCTTCCAGCCGAGCACATGCGCCTCAGGCGGGTGCAGCAGAAAAATCTATCAGCAACGGTTTGTTTTGAGTTTTCGCTTGCTCAAGCGCCGCATCGGCGTCTTTGATCCAGTTGACAAGCATAGTTCCCTCCTCTGCTGTTTTCGATTCGGCTTGTTAGGGGAACGGAGCCATTATCACCCCATTCGCCGAAAATCGGTAGAGATTTATATCGTATCGAGCGTGCGGACGAAAACCTCGACATCCAGAAGATCGGGCAGCAAAGCATCGGGATCGCAGGCACGCAATTCATCAACTGAATGAATGCGACCGGTCGCGACGGCCAACACCCGCGCGCCGAAGTGGCGGGCGCAAGCGACATCGTTCGGTGTGTCGCCAATGACGATGAATTGCTCGGGCTTAAGCTCGGCATCCAAGGCATCATTGATTCGTTTCGCGGCAAGTTCGGGGAGATCGCGCCGATCGAAAGATTCGTCGCCGAATGCGCCCGGCAAAGTGAAGAATTCCGCCAGGCCCGTGCTTTCAACTTTCAAATGCGCGGCCGGCTCAATGTTGCCGGTGAGCAAGGCAGATTGATAGCGCGGATGATCGTGCACGGCTTGCAGCGCTTCGCGCGCGCCGGGCATCGCCTCGATAACGTGCGCGCCGTTGCCGACAGCAAGTTTCATCTGCTCGATGTAACAGCGCTTTAATTCGTCTTTGCGCGCGCTGATATGTTCGCGCGTGATGCCTTCGCACCGCAGCGCTTCTTCGACAATTTGGAGATCGGTCATGCCCGACACGATCATTTCTCGCAACGCCCCGGCCGTCCCGAAGACGCTTTCCAACATCGGCACTGTGTAGTCTTTAAAGGTTCCAAACCGTTTCCCGCGCACAAGTGTGCCGTCGAGATCCCAAAGAAGGATACGCAAGGATGAAGGCGGAAGGATGAAGGATGAAGATTTCTTTGTCGTGGTGCCGCGATTCATGTTTTTAGATTCAGTCCACTATTGGACTCTTTCATCCTTCCGCCTTCATCCTTCATCCTTATTCAATAACCGCCAAAACATCGCCACCATTCACCGTAGCGTCAACTTCAACGTTCAGCGCCACAACCACTCCGGCTTTTGGCGATTTCATTTCGTTTTGCATCTTCATCGCTTCAACGACAATGACGCCGGCTCCGGCTTCGATTTGTGAGCCCAATTCGACGAGC
>DATBSG010000093.1:0-3723 GCA_036559945.1 Pyrinomonadaceae bacterium | reverse complement strand
GCCGGCGACGATCGGCGAGACTCCCAGCGCCTTGGCCAGTTCGTCCGCCCCGGTGTGATCAACCTGGCGGACTATCCATTTCCTGGGCCGTTTTTGAAAGGCAGGCGCGGGGGTCATGACAGCGGGAGTTTACTTGTTGTTGCGGTGAAGAGCTAATGATTTGGAGTGCGCCGGCTTGACGGCGCTTTTTAGCTCTTCAACGCACTAGCTTTAGAAAGCGGCGTCAAGCTGCCGCACTCCAAAGTCATAGCGCGCTCAACTTGCCCATGAACAGTGCAATCAGGATCGCGCCACCGACGAACAAGCGATATCCGATGAAAATTCCCGTCGAGTGCGTACGCAAGTAACGCAGCAGAAACCAAATTGAAGTGTAACCGATGATGCCGCTCACTACTGTGCCAACGGCGAGATTGACGAAACTGCCCTGCGGCAACTTGTGAAGGGCTTCGACCAGTTCCAAAAGGCCGCTCGCCGCAATAGCGGGAATCGAAAGCAGGAACGAAAACCGCGCCGCCGTCTCGCGTGTCTGGCCGGCGAACAATCCCGCCATGATCGTCGAACCTGAGCGACTTGATCCCGGAATCAGAGCCAGGCACTGCGCGAAACCAACAGCGAGCGCATCGCCAACGCCGAGTTCCTGAATTCGTTTTCGCTTCTTGCCAACCAATTCAGCTACCGTCAGAAAGACTGCAACGACGACCATCATTGTGGCGATCACCAGAAGGTTTTTCGTAAAGGCGCCTTCAATTTGTTTCTTGAACAGAAGTCCAACAACGACCACCGGAATCGTGCCGATGATGATCAGCCATCCAAGCCAGGCTTCGGGCGACAGTCGCGCGTGTTCGTTTTCGCGATTGAATTGATCGCGGCGTCCGACTTTCAGGATCACCAGGTGGTCGTGAATGAACGCGCGCGTGATGTTCCAGATATCGCGAGCGAAATAGATCACCACCGCCAACAGTGTGCCGAGTTGAATTACCGCGATCGAGGCGGTCGCCTGCTCCGGTGTCAGCCGCAAATTCATCGCGCGAATCGCCAGCACCAGATGCGCCGTCGAGCTGATGGGAATGAATTCAGTTAAGCCCTGAACAATGCCGAGCAGGATAGCCTGAAGAAGAGACATTTGCGATTTTTGACTCTAGAATTTGCTTGCTTGATTTGAACAACCAGACCTTTAGAGCGAGCGCGCAGTATCGCCTGAGCAACTGCAAATCGCAAATCAAAAATGAAGAATGCGGTTTTATTCGCGGAAGGAATTGCGGCTGGCGATCCAATCGTACATCGCGTTCGGCATGAACATGCCTGCCCGGACGATGGTCGCTAGCTGCCAGGGGAACGCATAAGACTTTTTGCGCCGCTCAATCGCCTTCACAATCTTCTTCACGGCCGGCTCGAGTTCCTGAAGCCAGGGCAGCTTCGCCTGACGGCCCGCCGTGAGGGGCGTCTTGATGAATCCCGGATGAACAATCGTCACGTCGATGCCGCGTGGTTTCAGATCGAGACGCAAACTTTCGAACATTGCTGAGACGGCGGCCTTGCTGGCGCAATAGGCGGCGGATTTCGGTAGACCGCGATAGGCAGCCAAACTGGATATCACGACGAGATGCCCGCTGCCGTGGTTGACCATCTCAGGCACAACCGCCGCGACGCTGTTCGCCACACCAATCACGTTGACGTTGATCACGTTCGCGACTTTCGCGGCGTCCAACTCCGCGGCATCGTTCGTCGCCCCGATACCGGCATTCGCAATCAAAACATCGATACGACCGAACTCTGCCCGCAAACGATCGGCGGCGGCGCGCATTGACTGCGCGTCCTGAACGTCGGCGGGAAGCGCCAAAACGTTCGCACTTTGGCTGCCGTTCTGATTGCCTTGCGCGCTAATCTGCTCAACGATTTCATCCAGAACCTCTTTGCGTCGTGCGACGAGACCGAGATTCGCGCCGCGCCGCGCTAACTCAAGCGCCAGTCCGCGCCCGATGCCGGACGAGGCGCCGGTGATGAGGACAGTTTTGTTAGGCCAGAAAGACAACGGCTTGAAGTCCCGGAGGGACGAAATGTTTATAGCACACGCCCCAACCAAAACAACTCCGCCTGAGCGACGGTGTCGCTCAGGCGGAAAACTCTTAGGGTACAAGCTTGACCTATAGACATTTCGCTCCTGACGGAGCGCGTCACGTTGAAACTTGAAACTACACCTGCTGGATCACCGGCACAATCACCGGACGCGCGCCGGTCTCTTTCTGAATGAACCGCTTCAACTCGACCCGCACGTGCTCCTTCAATAGCGATTCATCTTCGAATGTTTGTCGGGACGCGCCGGTAACCGCAGCCGAAACGACCCGTTGCGCGCCCTTCATCATTCCATTGGCTGACTCGAAGCCCCGCACTCCTTGCGCGACGATCTGGGGCGGCGCTTGCAACTCGCCGGTCCGGCGATCGATTGTCAGTACCAGCGTAATCATCCCCTCGTAAGCCAACTTCTTTCGCTCGCGCACAGTTTCGTATTCGATTTCTTCGAAGCCGGATTCATCGATGAACGTTCGTTTGATCTCGCGCTTGTCAACGACTGCCGCGCGCTCGCCGTCAAGTTCCAGCACGTCGCCGTTTTCGATCAGCACGATGTTCTCTTCCGCGTAGCCGAGGTGGTTCTTCACGAACTCTTTGTGCCGAAACAGCATGCGGTACTCGCCGTGTATCGGCACAACGAACTTCGGCCGCACGGCTTCAGTCATGATGCGAATGTCTTCCTGCGAAGCATGGCCACTGACATGAATCAGCCGGCGCTTCTCTTCAATAATGTTTGCGCCGCGCTTGTAAATATGGCCGATGAGTTTTGAGATCGCCCGTTCGTTTCCGGGAATGATGCGCGCCGACAGCACGACGGTATCGCCTTCTTCGATCGTGAGGCCTTTATAGATTTGCGTCGCCATCTGATAGAGCGCAGCGCGTGGTTCAGCCTGCGAGCCAGTAACCAGGAAAACAACTTCGTTGTCGGCAAGATGCTTCGTGTCATTGATGCTGACCAGCATCCCGTCGTGAATGTCGAGGTAGCCAAGCCGCTCGGCGATGTCAACGTTCTTCTGCATCGAACGGCCGAGCACGCAGACCTTTCGACCGAATTGCTGCGCGACATCGAAAACGATTTGCAGGCGATGGATCGAGGAAGCAAACGCAGCGACAATGATGCGTCCATGCGCTTCCGCGAAGATCTCTTCAAAGGCCGGAATTACGGCACGTTCCGAAGGAGTACGACCGGGGACGGTCGCGTTCGTCGAATCCGAAAGCAACGCCAGGACGCCTTCCTGTCCATACCTGCGCAGCGTTCTTAGATCTATCGGCTCGCCGATGACCGGCGTTTCGTCAACTTTGTAATCGCCCGTGTGAATGATCGTGCCTACGGGCGTTTTGATCGCTAGATGAAAGCAATCAACGAGTGAGTGCGAAGCGCGAATGAATTCGATGGTGAACGATCCAATCGTTACGACATCGCGCGGCTCGACGCGATGCAGCAGCACGTCGCCCAAAAGTCCGTGCTCCTCAAGCTTGCTTTCCGCGAGTCCAAGCGTGAAGTGCGACGCGTAAACCGGAACATTAATTTTTTTCAGAACGTAAGGCAGCGCGCCGAGATGATCTTCGTGACCGTGCGTCAGAATGATCGCGGTGATTTCGTTGCGATACTGTTCGAGGATTTCAAAATCAGGAATGCAGACATCGACGCCG
>DATBSG010000092.1:0-13379 GCA_036559945.1 Pyrinomonadaceae bacterium | reverse complement strand
CAGATCGAAAAATACTGCGCCCAACAGAACGCCCGCGCCGAGCCCCATTAATAAATGAATGCGTCTCCGAGCGGCGATTGCCAGCCAGCCCCCTGCCAGCGTCGAGCACATTGCTAGTGATGAAAAAAGAAGAGCACCCATTCGACTGGACCGAACTTTGATCTGGTCGGAACATAACAGACAAGCGCGACCGTGCGAAGCGTAGTCGGCCTACGTCAGTGTTAGTACACGTTCCTACGTTGGCTTTTCGGCGCTGTTCAGTGCAAGAATCAGCTTGCACTTCAAATAGCGCGTCCAGCAATATCGCCAGTCTGGCCGTAGCGTCAACCGGGATGTTAACGGCAACGAGCCGCGGAGCGGCGAAAGAATTTAGCCCAGGGTGAGAGAGCGCAGCGAGCGTAACCCTGGGATCACGTCCTCTGGTTTTCAGCGCCGGCGGCGGGGTCCCCGCGCGGGCATCCCGCGTGGGGTGCCCTTTAGCCCGGCGAAGAACTTTGCTCGTTGTGATCCAATCGGCGAGTTATTGCGCCCCTTCAGGGCGCGTAAAAATTATCAAACTTGATCCAGGGGTGGCGCGACCTTCGGTCGCTTACCCCTGGCTAATATCTGCAACCGCTACGCGGTTGGTCGAGCAGCGCAACTCAAAGTTTGAGTTGACGCGGCGGCGTGAATTCTTACCCTTTTCGCATTCCCCATTTGCCCCTGCTCATCGCTCCTGCGGAGCGTTCTACTTGGCGAGCGCTCGCACGCGGACCTCGCCCCAGTTTGGAAAGGCGTTGAGGCCCGGCGGAAAGGTAAGCTGCTTCTCGCCGGTGCCGTCCGCATCGATCAAGATGAGTTGGAATTGACCGCGTCCCCCGATCCGCCGGTGGAACACGATCTTCTTGCCATCAGGTGACCACGAGGGCGTCAAGTCGCCGATTGTATTGTCGGTCAGTTGCACTTGTCCGGTGCCATCCGAGTTCATGACGCAGATCTCCAAGTCGGGACCACCCCTCCGGCAACAGAAGACGATGCGCTTTCCGTCCGGAGACCAGGACGGCGCCCGCTCCTCTTCGGCGTTCTTGGTCAGACGCGTCGGCTTGCCAGTCCCGTCCGCGTCGATCATGTAAATCTCGGCGGTAACGTGATTGTCGGTATTGTCGGTGAGGGCGTGGCTCGTGAAAATGATCTTCTGCCCCCTGGGCGACCAGTCCGGATCGTCGTCGATCGCCGCCGGGTTGTTGGTGATGTTCTTCGGCCGCGCCCGCTTCTTCAGAAAGTCGTCTATGTTCATGACGAAGATATCGCTATCCGTGGTCGCAGCGCCCGGCAAGAAATTGATCGGCTGGCCCGCGCCCGACGCGGAGGCGTGGAACGCGATCTTTTGACCGTCAGGAGACCAGGTTGCTGAGCTGCCGCGCACGAGCGACGTTTGCGCAGTGCCGTCAACGTTCATTACGAACAGATCCGAGGTGTTGAAGGGCTCCCTCTCTGTGCGCAGCCGATTGCTGTCGAACACGATCCGGGTCCCGTCCGGCGACAAGGCTGGGAAGCCATCAGAGTAGGTGTTCTCCGTCACCCGCCGCACATTCGTGCCGTCGCCGTCCATCAGATAAATCTCGGCTGCAAGCCAGGCGCGCTGGGCATCGACCGCGGGATCGGCATCGGGATCGTGGCGCGAACTCACGAACGCAATCGTCGAACGCAGTGCCGGCTGCTTGTCGCCTTGGTTCTTGCTCTGCGCCCACGCCCCGAGCAACATGGCGCCCGAGACCGCAATCAACATCGACGAGGCCAGCGTCGCCTTCTCGAGCTTCTCGCGCGTGTTCATGAATTCTCCTTTCAATGATTGAAAGTATTGGCTCTTAGAAACAGCTTAAGAAACTTTACCAAACACGAAGCGCCGAAAGGTGAAGTTGATGCGGAGGAGCCAATTCAATTCACCCCTCCGCCTTCAGCCTTCATCCTTGCTCTTCAGCCTCGCGTCCAACAATTTGTTAGCTGGCGAACGAATAGAAAAACCCATTCGCAATCTCTACGTTAAGGTCGTGTGCGAAGCGGTTCGGCAAACATGATTCGATGACCGTCCGGCGTCCGGATGACGAACTCTCTCAGTCCCCAACGCTTGTCGGCCGGCTCGGCGATCACCTCCGCACCTCGTGAAGAGATTACGGCATGATACTCGTCGAGACCCTCTATCATCAGGCGGACGAACCACGAGTGGTTTCCTGTCTCGGCGGCGGCGATCTCATCCGCACACTCACCCAACATGAGCTTAAAAGAGTCCAGCGAGAGGAAGCTCCATCCTTTGGCGGCCACCGGGTCGAGCTGAAAGCCAAGAACCTCAATGTAGAACCGCGTAGATCTGCTCAGATCCTGGACCGCCAGTACACTGCGGGAACCAAGCACGCGCGGCACTTTGTACCTCCTAAATTTAGCCAGCTAACGGTGGAGTTGACGCGGCGGCGCGATTTCACGAACGCAGCGCCGGACCATTCAAGTTACAAAACACGCTACCGCCGCTCGCGTCCAACGAATTTGGCTGTGGGTACCGCGCGACTAGACGGACCCAGTCGATGCAGTCTCGGGCACATCGGTCGCTGCTGGCCAGCCGTCCTGCAGTTTCACCCCGCGCATTCGAACGAGGAAGTATGCGGCGCAAATCCACAGGATTGCGACACTGAGCCATGCTACGCGCGACGAACTGAGGGAAAAGGCATTCGTGGCGGCCGACACAGCTGATGGCACGATATCCTTGGTATTGTTGACGGCAGCGTGCATCAGCATCGTTAGCAGCAGGCTTCCATTTGTTCGCCAGTAGAGCCACGCCATTGCAACAGACAGCGCGGTCGTACTCAGCAAGTACAAGGGGAACGACTGGCCTGACTTGTCAGCGCCTGAAATAAAGAAGAACGGCAAGTGCCAGCACGCCCAAATTACTCCTAAGGCTATGCTGGCGCTGGAAAGTCCGAGGCGCGCTGACAGACGTGGCAGCGCATATCCGCGCCATCCGATTTCTTCCCCGGCCTGCACCGGCGTCGAGAAAGGGATCGCAATCGCCATGAGGTACAGGGGTTCCTGACCAAACGCCGGCCATGCGCCAGTCGCGATGCGCAACAATAGGGCTACCGCGAGTTTGATCGCCGCCATGTAAGCAACCGCAAACACATACCATCGCGCGCCCACGGACCACTTGACCGTCGCGCGGAGTAACGCCAGCGTTCCTGCGCGTCCGTCCGCTCGGGCGGTGAGCGCGAGGGCAACCAGAGATGGAGCGAAAACGCCGAGGAGATAGAGCAAGCCGCTGAGTGCCAGGAACCCGGAAGGCTGCGGAGTTGCCACACGCAAGATGGCTGCCGCCGCGATCCAAAGGATCCAGCTCACAATGTAGGTCAGCGAGAAAAACTTGAGGAGCGATCGCATGGTTTGTTTCAGTCTGGCCTGGGGCCGCCGAAGGGTTGAGTTGACGCGGCGGTGCGAATCAAATCGACAATCGGCAATTGGAAATCGGCAATGAGTTCACGCTCCCGCCGCTCGCGTCCAACGATTTGTTCGAGCGCGGGCAGTTCCGAGAAAAACCATTTCAGCCGGGAACTCGTCGACCCGCCCGCAATACTCTCCGTGATGCGAGGATGAACCAAAGTACAGCCGCGAGTAATATGACAATAACCAGCAGCGGCGTGTCCTTTCCCGTCGCGACGTAGAAGCTTTTGGCCCCGCCCGACGCGCTGATCACCGCAAGCGGCAGGAGCGGCGGCCACTTAGATTTGCGCGGGTCAACGCGATAATAGCGCAGGTAAAATGCAAACAGGACCAGAGATATAGCAGTGGCTTCCGAAGCAAGAACCCACTGATAGACTATAAATCCACCGAGCAACAGGCTAAGCAATAAGGAGGCGACTCCAGCGACCATGAGGGTCGGGACAATCCTCTGCGTCCAATTGGCACTTCCCATAATGTTATGCATTACCTCGGACCACCATACCGTCCGCGCGCGAACGTCGGAGTTGACGCGGCGGCGCGATTATTCATCCTTCCGTCTTCATCCTTCATCCTTGCATTTCACGCCCACGCCGCTCGCGTCCAACGACTTGTTCGACGCGTTGGTCATTGTGCGTCGTCCGCCAGCATAGGGGCAAACGTTACGGCGCGAATCTCACGATCGAGCATGTCCAGTTCCGCTTGAAAGTGCGGGTCGTTTCGTTGGTGCGCTCGCATCGTGTACGAAAAGGTAGCGACGCGAGCATGACTTGGTGGCAGCGGTTGCGCGATCGACCAATATGTTATGTGTATTGGGTGGCCCTGTTCCTCGGTGCGCTGTTCGTATCGAGCAAGGGCGCAGTTATTTGGAAGAGATTCCGCAATCTCGGACGCCCGAACGAGGCCAGCGAGAATGTCAGGACCGCTTTGCGCGGTGATTGGCATTGGCGCCTTTGCGGTTATGACGTTCAAACGGAGCGTTCCAGAGTCGGGATTGTCGTCGTAGAAGGTGCCGCCTCCCTCAGGCTCATACTCTTCGCGCCAATTGGAAGGAATGCGGAAAGTCACAATGCCGCCGCGATAGTTGATGGTTTTAAAGTCGTGTTCCATGGTTACGCAAAGCGTCGAACGTCTGAGTTGACGCGGCGGCGCGAATCAAATCGACAATCGGCAATTGGAAATCGGCAATGAGTTCACGCTCCCGCCGCTCGCGTCCAACGATTTGTTCGAGCGCCCCTGATTGTAACGCGCCGCTGGTTTGTCGTTAAGAGTAACGGTGAGTGCGGCGCCGCTGGTTAACGAGCAGTTTGGCCGAGCGCAAGCCGCGCGGCCTCCGTGTCGGAACCCGGAGCGGTAGCGATGGGATCATCCACACAAGTTGAGTCTTGATCGGGTCGCTACCGCTCGCCGTTCTGACACTGCGATGCGCGCGAACTATGTATTATACCCAACCGTTGGGCATAAGACCCCTGTGGGGCGTCTTATACCTACCGCAGCGGAATAAGCCACCGCTCGATGTCGCGGATTATACTCCCGCATTACGACTGCGCCACGAAGAATTAACCGCCGGGTAGCGACCTAATTTCAGTTTTCCTCTGCGTCACTCTGCGAACCCCCCTGCGACCTCTGCGGTTAAGCGCAAAAAAAAACATTAACCGCAGAGGAAGAGCCGAGGTATACGCAGAGATCGCAGAGGCGAACAGGAATTAAGGCAATACCTAGCCTCGCCGCCTGCGTTGGATTTCCGCAACGGTTCAATGCGAGAATCAGCTTGCACTTCAAGTTTACGCTTCTCCAAATAACGGTTCTTAACTAACCGCATGGGCCGCATCGGCGTTCTACTCATCAACATCGGCACTCCCGACAAACCGACACCGGACGCGGTCGGCCGTTACCTGCGCGAATTTCTGATGGACAAGTATGTCCTCGACATGCCGTTCATCAAGCGCTGGTTGCTGGTTAATCGCGTGATCGTGCCACGGCGCAAGCACTATTCGGCCGAGCACTATCAGAAGATTCAAATGCCGGAAGGCTCGCCGCTGCTCGTGCACACGAAAAAGTTCGCCGCTGGTCTCGCAAGCGAGCTATCGAACGGCGGAGAAGAGTTCGTCGTCGAGATCGGAATGCGTTACGGCAATCCATCAATCGCGGCTGGTCTGGCGAATCTGAAACGGGCAAGCGTTGATCGAATTGTGGCCGTGCCGCTTTATCCGCAGTACACGCAATCGAGTTGTGAAACGGCCGTCGTGGAAACGAAAAGGCAGGCGAAGAAACTCGGCGTCACGGATAGATTACTTTTCGTCGAACCTTTCTACGCTGATGCCGGGTTCATTAACGCGAACGCGCACATCGTCGGCGAGCATTTGAAAGCGCACCGGGCAGATTACACGCTGTTCAGTTTTCACGGCGTGCCCGTGCGGCACATCAAGCAAATCGACACCGCCGATCATTGCCGTGTCAACGACGCGTGCTGCGCACAGGTTGGCCCGACGAACGCTAATTGTTATCGCGCGCAGTGCCACGCGACGGCGCGCGCAATCGCGACGGCGGTTGGTCTGAACATCGATCAATACACGACGTGCTTCCAGTCACAATTCGGAAAGGACGAATGGATCGGGCCAGCCTTCGAAGGCCTGCTCCGGGATTTGCCCAAGCGCGGCATCAAGACAGTCGCGGTTGCGTGCCCTTCTTTTGTTGCTGATTGTCTCGAGACGCTGGAAGAGATTGGAATTCGCGGGCGTGAAGAATTCCACGAAGCCGGCGGCGAAGAGCTGACGCTAATCCCCTGCCTCAACAGCGATCCACTTTGGATCAAAGCCGCGGCTAACCTGATTCGAAAAGCTTCAAAGGCTGTCGCTGAAACGCCTATCGCGCGTGCGACTTCCGGTTCTGTTTAGTCCCAGCTTCAACCTGTGATTTTCGGACACGCTGTTCGCGTGGAATTGGTTTGCCGGCGGCCACCGCGCGAGCAGTGTTCAACTGATTGCTGGTCTGTACGCCTCCAGACTTTCCTTGCGCAGTTGAACTCGTGTTAGTGAGATCGCGACTGGGCTGAATGTAATCAACGGCAGCCTTCGAAAGATTTGTCCAGCCATCGGTGTTGGAAAACGCGAATACCGCGCCTACCAAAAGCATTCCAATCAGGCCAACGATGACGAATGGCCGCCGGCTCGGCTTCGGCAGCAGCCAATCTATTTCGGCAGGTTTCAGTATCGAATAGCTGTCGAACGGATCGATCGCAACGGGTTTGTTCACGACAGTGACGTTGACATTAGGAGGCCCGGTCGAATCACTGAGCCCACGGTCACGCCAGTCACTGACTGTGCGGGTCTCGCTACGGCCCACGCGCCGCAACGCTTCGCGAAATTCGTTCGCGTCTTTGTAGCGACGCCTCGGGTCGAGTTCCATCGCTCTCAGCAGCATCGCCGACACTTCTGGCCCAACCGCCGAATGAATTTCGTGCGCGGGTCGCAACGGATCTTCTTCCGATTTTGCAATCGCTCTGGCCCGCTCGAGCGCGTCCGGCGGTTTCACGCCGGTCAACAAGTGATAGAGCGTCGCGCCCAGCGCATAAATATCACTCTGCGGCGTCGTGCCCTGATCCTGCATCTGCTCTGGCGGCGAATAGCGGCGCGTGAATCCGAAGACGCTGCTGGACGAGTTCATCGTCGTTGTGCCGGAATCAGTTTTCGCCAAACCAAAATCCAGCAACGCGATCGTGCCTTCTGCTGTCAGCTTCAGATTGTGCGGCTTGATGTCGCGATGAATGATTTGCCGTTCACGCGTGTGCACATAAATCAGCGCATCGAGCAGTTGATCGGCCCACGCGATCACCGTGTTACGAGGCAACGGTCCAGGCTGCTTCGCGATTATCTCGCCAAGATCCTCACCGGCAATGAACTGCATCACCAGAAAGACGCGCTCGCCTTCCGCAAAATAATCCGTGACCCGCGGCAGCGCCGAATGATGCAGTTGCGCCAGCAGACGCGCTTCATGCTCGAACTGTTTTCGCAGACGCGCGTCAGTCGAGAATGCCTCTTTAATCGCGACCGTCACATCGAGTCGCAAGTCGATCGCTTCGTAGACCGCTCCCATCCCGCCCTTGCCAAGCCGGCGCGTGACTCGATAACGATCTTGCAGGACGGTGCCGGCGGTCAGACTCGGTCGCTTCTCAGAAACGCTGTAAGACGCGGATGTAGATATTCGGCCCATGCGAATGGAGCACGTCGACTCAGAGACAGTTGCTAACTGCTGACTTGAAACTCACGCGAAATAATTTGAGAGGTCTTCGCTGGGGCGGCTGTTAGGCTAAAGAGGACGGAAGCCAAAGCTTGTTGGGGGGCGACTTCCTGGTTTCGACTATACGACAGCCGAGTCCGCAAAACAATAGTGTTCCTGATCGAAGGGTCTGCGGGTTGTTAGGGCGTCAGAGCCGGTTGATTGCGTATTGCGCTAATTTCTTCATTTTGGCGATTCGTTCGGGTTGGCTGTGGGATCCGCCGACACTAATACGAAGGAACTTATCACCTTTGAGCACATAGAGTGCGCCAATTTTTGCGTTGCCTACGGAGTAAGCGTCGTCCCCGATGCCTTTGACGCGTTCAGGTGGTGCACTCTCCTCTTCTTCTTCACCCCCCTTAGCTTTCTTGTCGCGGTCGCGTTCGCGCTCTCGTTCCTTCTCGCGGCTGCGCGCGTCGAATGTCTCTTCCCAAAATTCGCGGATGTTTCGGGCGCCGGCCTGGGCATTTTGTTGAGTCACTGTAAGGCTAATCGAATTAACAAAACTGTTCGTGGCATAAAAGCACTGACTCGTGATGAAGTCGCCGCCGCTGGGCGCGTTGGGAGTGACGTCTTTCAAGCTATCGCCCTGCACGGATTTGATCTCGTCACCAGTGAGCAGCTTGCAAGCATTGATTTGGCCCTTGTCCGGCGAGGATGACGCATTCGTGTTGGAGGCTGCAGCGGTTCCGTTTGTCGTTGCCGGAGTAGCGGAGGCCGGCGACGCCGCTGAGGTTGGCGACGCGCTCGGTTGCTGCTGACAACCTGCAACCATAAAGGCGAACAAAATGATGGATGTAAAGAGAGAACCTTGCGTCCTGATGCGCATCGATGCGCTTCCTCCAGAGAACTGTGAAACTACGATACGTCTATCACACTTTTTTCAACACAATCCACTGACGTTTTAGTCTTCCGTGTCAGCCGGTCCAACTTAAAGTTATGGTGGCTGACAAACTGCCAGCCACCACCGTAAATGTCAACCGTTGTCAGCGACCCGCGTTACTCGATCCGTCAACGACACACCAGAGGCGTGGCAGTGACGGTGAATTGCAACGGGCCGAGGCTGACGTTGACGACTTTAATCAGGTAAGTCCCGCTCTGACTCACGGGCGCGTCGAGCACCGCGACACCATTCGTCGCATCGATGGTCTGCAGTGCTCCTCCCGAAGGACTCACCAGTACCAGCTTGTACGGCACATTGACAGTCGATTCGGCGACCACCGAAATTTCCTGCGTGCCGGCAGGCACAGTTAGGCCGCCGGTGGCCGTCTGGCCGGCAGACACGCTGCTCGACTGATTTGTTGTCGCTCCGGGGCCGGTTGTGGGCTGGTTACTGATCTCCGAGTTCTGTAAACAGAAGCTGTCAACGTAGACCACGCCATTCAGGTTCTTGATTTCGAGCCGGTGCGTGCCGGCGGACAATTCGCCGAATTGCACCTTGTACTCGGGCCTGAACTCCGGCGTCTGTGTCGAACCCACGCTGCCCGCGTAACTCACGGTTTGCTTCAATGCTCCGTCGAGGTAAACGTCGGCCGTGCCGCCCTTGGTGCTCTTACCAAATGCGTAAGTAACCGAGCCGATGT
This sequence comes from Pyrinomonadaceae bacterium, assembly GCA_036559945.1. Taxonomy (GTDB): domain Bacteria; phylum Acidobacteriota; class Blastocatellia; order Pyrinomonadales; family Pyrinomonadaceae; genus UBA11740. The sequence goes on along the minus strand of DATBSG010000092.1, from coordinate 4,056 downwards.
TGCCGGTCGGCACAGTGAAGTCCAGACTCGCGAAATGCTGGTTGCTGTTCCCCTGGTGATAACGGAAGTGACCGCCGCTCGCAGTCGACGAGTTGATCAAGTGCCAGCCGCTCGAATACGCAATGCTGCTGTCGTCGTCTTCCTTGCACGATGCCGGCTGCGGTGTTGGTGTTGGAGTAGGTGTCGGCGTTGGCGACGGGCTGGACTCGCTAACTTCTACGTGGAATTGCGCAGTGTTCGAGCTGACTTTGCCACGCGAATCGGTCACGACCAGCCGAGTGATGTACTCGCCTGCGTCGACAAACGTATGACTGGCATCCGGTGACGTTTGGGTTACATCGTCTCCGCCGTCGCCGAAATTGAACGTATAGCTTGCAATGCTGTCGATCGAGTCGGCGTCGTACGATCCGCTGCCGCTGAAATTGATCGTCAGCGGCTTCACGCCGTCATCTTTATCGGCGGTGATTACGGCCACCGGCGCGGTATTCGGCAAGCACAATGTTGCGCTTCGAAGTGTATAGCTCCCGCCGCCAGTGCTGTCTGGGATCGTTTCATTCGTGCCGCCCGTGCCGGGCAAAGCTGAAGGCGCGGTTGCGCGGACACTACCGAGCATGTTGTTAATCAGATCGCCCGGATTGGGACTATTGATCAGCGATTTGGAAATGACCAACGTAATGGCGCCGTTGGCCTCGACCTTACTTGCGCCATCAAGCGATCCCTTGGTGGTGAACATGCGCGTCGCGCCTTGCGGGACGCTGGTCACACCCCATGTGAACGCAGGCGCCGCTCCGTCGCTGGTTACCATCGACACGAAATAGTCTTCGGACGCGCCACCGGTGGCGTCAGTCGGCGGACTTTGCTGAATTCCGGCTTTGCTCACTCCGAAGCGAACTGCCCAGCGCCATCCCGGCGGAATCGTTTGCAGATTCGCGACCTTCATCGTGAATACCAGTTTTCCGGATTGATTCTCCGGTTCAGCCATCGACACCGACGTGATGTCGTGCGCCGGCTGTGCATCGCTTTCGTCGGCTGCGGGATCCGAGATCACGGTTACGCCCGGCGCCTGACAAGCGCCAGTTGCTTCGCGCCGTGGTTCAACGACAAGCGAGACCGAATTGCTGGACGCCCCTTCGCCGGAGCCGTTTACCGCGGTAATGCGATAGGTGTAAGTCGCCACGAGCGAATCGACATTACGGTCGTTGTAGCTGGTCGCTTTCCCGCTGGCTTGACCAATCAGCCACTCTGCGCCACCGGTGCTACTGCGTCGATAAATCCTATAAGCGGAGATCGCCGAACCACCGTTGTCCGGAGGATTCCATGTCAGATATGACGCCATGTCATCACGGAAACCGGTGAGGTAAGGACTCTTCGCGACAACGGGCTCAGGCATGTCGAATTGAGCGAACAATCCTCGGCCTCCTGATTGACGAGCAATCGAAGCTTTCGCGCTGTAGGAATTTGGCCCGCCGGTCTCGCATCTATCGATACAACCGTCGGCGAATGCGAAAAGCACGCGTCCTTTGTCATCCACGGTCGCGTCATTGAAGTCGAGCAGGTTTCGGCACGGATTGTTTCCGCCTTCGTTCCAGATGCACGCTTCGCGTTGAACCGGTCCGTTGGGCGTGGCATTGACGGTGGTCCAGGTCTTGCCGCCGTCATATGTATGTGCGACGTATCCATACCATGTGCCTTTGAAATCGGCTGCTTCATGGTTGCCGCTCGTGCTTGTGCCTAAGAAGGCAACGGCTGCGCGGTTTGCGTCACCGGCCACGGCGGAAGGAAATACTGCATTCTTAACTCCGGCAATAATCCCCACGTCCACAGATTTGTCCCAGGTAACGCCCCGGTCGCGACTCACCGCCACGTAGACGTGATTGTCTTGCTGTTCAGCGGCAGGCACGGTGCCGGGCTGCTTTGCAGCGTAAGCGAAATAGATCGTGTTCGAAGTACCGCCGGGCTCCGGCGGATCTTTGCTGATGCCTACCGATGGATCGAGTATCCCGGCGACGGGCGCGAGGCTATCCGGAACCTGACGAATGGCCCAAGTCGTACCGGCATCAGTCGATACCGCGACCGATTGTTTTCCGCCGCAACTGAAGTTAGGAACATAAACCGTTCCGTCTGGCGCCACTTTCACATGCCCGTGAATCCCGACACAACCGGGGCCCGCCGGACTGGTCACCGCCGTGTAAATCGGCACCGACTTGCCGAAGTTCAGCCCGCCATCGTCGCTGCGTGAACAGTAGGCAGTTAGTCCCGCCTGCGCGCAGTAGTAAACGGCGCTACCTTTGTTTATCGGATTCGCCAAGGCCGCCAGCGAGGGCGGATATGGCCCGCCACCGACCGTCTGGTGATCGTAGCTGCCATCAGGCGGATTGATTTGCGCCGGTGTCCAACTTGCTCCGTCGTCGTCGCTGTAGGCCATCAAGCTGTTTAATCCGATCAGTGTCAAGCCGTTACCGGTTACCCCGTAGACCTGATAGATATCGTTGAGCTGCGAAACAAACGTGCGGCCGGTGCCTTGGTCGCTAAACAAGATCGGATCGAGCGATCGTGTTCTGGTCGTGAGGAAAGAGACATCTTTCCAATCGGCCGGGCCGGCTTCGGGAATCGATCCCAACGGCAAAATGTTTTCCGGGTAAGTGACTTGAAGTGTCTGCAACCCGGCGATGTACATCGAGCGTTTCGTGCTCCGGTTGTAGCCGATACTTGGTTCGCCGGCGCCGTCTCCCAACGAAGTACCGGCGGCGTAGTTGTAATAGCGAGGTGCGTACGGAACCACCGGCGTGGGCGCCGGCGTCGCTGTTGGAGCCGGGGTGGGTGTAGCGTTCGAGGTCGTTTCGATCGTCAACGTTCCCGAATAGGGCTGCGGATCCGGTGCGCTCAAGAAGCCGCAAGCCACGATCTTGTAGGCGCCTCCGGCCAAGTTGTTCCGCGTGACAGTCTCGCTTGGCGTGCCGCCATCGCTCGACGCCAGCGTAGTGCCGTCAGGTTTAATGACCGTTAGGATTTCGTCGTTGTCTGCGTTATCCCATTTGATCTGGAAGGTAAACTTCGCATTGAGCGAATTGTATACGCCAGTAGGGACGCTCACCGTCGACACATGCTGGTCGACTGCCGGGGTATCGGCAAGCTTCGAGCAATCGCTCGCTCCGTTGACCAGTGGCGGGATCGATCCCGTCCAACTGATTACCACTTTCTGATCAGCCGATGACGGCACGGCTATGTTACTCGTACTTGGGTTCGACGCCTCGACTGTGCCCAGCAAATGGAACCGCGTGACGGGCACGATGGCCACGGCGAGAACGGCGCAGCAAACAGCCATGAAAAATATCCGCATCGTCAAACGGCGAGTATGCTTCCGCGATTTAGAGAATTTTGGCGACATGACGAATTATCCTTTCACTTCAGTCAAAGCGATTCGAACTGCTTCTGATGTCGCCAATTTTTGACTTTCGCGGTTGAGGAAAACTTGAGTGAGGGCGGTAGGCAGACTGATTCAACACCGAAGTCGCCGAATATTTAGAGAATCGCAAGAATTCGGATTTTGCTCGCTCAACGTAAGCGGCGATTCGTGAGTATTAATTGAGCGAACGGATGAGTTTGGCAGGAGCCCAACTCATCTGGTTATTTAGCGACTGACGAGCGGTCTTGCGGTAGCGGCGAACCAAACTTTCGCAGTCTTCAAAGTTAGTCCCCGTCGGATAGATTTACTTACACTTGTTCGCCTTCCCCGGGCAGGCGCCGGTGCCGATGAGCGGTGGCCCGGAAATTTGCCGGATCGCGATACCGCGCATGTCATCAGAGGCAGCTTTGGGATTGGTTGGGCACCCCGTCTTGGCCGTGCAGGTGTCGACCGCGGTCGCCCACACGGAGCCGTCGTTCGGCGAGATCACCACGTCCAGGAAATCGAACATTCGGCCGCAGCGGCCCAGGCAAGCGCCGCGGTACACCGGGTCATTGGCCGGGTTGCTGATGTTGGAAACGAACGTCGGATCGCTCGACAGGGCGTCTGTCGAGATCACCACGTACGAGTTCCAGGGACGAGAGGGATCG
>DATBSG010000091.1:0-13832 GCA_036559945.1 Pyrinomonadaceae bacterium | reverse complement strand
TCGACCATTTCGCGCAAAAGGTCGTTGCCTTCGCGCGTCCGTTCGCCGACACCAGCGAACACGGAAAAGCCGGAGCGCGCTTTCGCGATGTTGTTGATGAGTTCCATCACGATGACGGTCTTGCCGACGCCCGCGCCACCGAACAAACCAATCTTGCCGCCGCGCAGAAACGGCTGAATCAAATCGATGACCTTGATTCCCGTCTCGAACATCTGGAGTTCAGTTGATTGTTCGTCAAACGTCGGTGCGTGACGATGAATCGGATAGCGTTGTTGATGTGGAATCGCGCCGAGGTTGTCCACCGGGTCACCAATAACATTCATGATGCGCCCAAGCGTGCCTTCGCCGACAGGTACCGTGATTGGACCGCCGGTGTCAGTCGCTTTCATGCCGCGCACCATGCCGTCAGTCGGCAACATCGACACCGCGCGCACGCGGCCTTCTCCGAGGTGCTGCTGCACTTCGGCAATTACATCGATGGGATCGGGGACTTCAAAGCCGTCTGAGGTGATGCGCAGGGCCTGATAAATTGGCGGCAGATAACCCTCAGAAAACTCGACGTCGACCACCGGGCCAATAATTTGCACGACTTTTCCGACCTGTCCGTTGGCGCTGGTTCCATTGGGCGTAGCCATATTTCTTTCAGTCAACTCCTTCGATTGAAAGCAGAAGCCTTACAGATAAGAACTGGAAGGATTTTAAAGACCGAGAAGATAACATACCCGCGCAGGCTTCACAAAACGCCGAAAAACAGGCAGATCGAGGTGTCCAGGCAGCGCTCGCCACCCGCGCGGCGTGCGTCCGGCAAGCCAAATTTTGTGATTTCTGAAACCTCTATTGTTCTATTGTCGTAGTACAATGCGGCAAGGCCGATGTTCCATATCGACACCAAACACCCGACGCCGCTTTACCACCAGCTCGAGCGCTCGATTAAGTTCGCGATCGCTACGGGAAAGCTGCGCATCGGCGAACAGCTCCCGACCGTGCGGCAATTGGCGGTGGACTTGAAAATCAACGCCAACACGGTGGCAAAAGTTTACGCCGAGCTGGAGCGCCTCGGTGTTTTGGAGACACGCCGCGGCGTCGGCACGTTTGTGCAGGAGCATGCGGCGGACGCGGCTTTGAACCGACGCGATCGCGAGCGGCATCTGCGAGAGTTGGCGGATCATTTCATCGCGGAGACGCACTCGCGCGGATTTTCGCTTGACGAAGCAATCGAGCACTTGCAGAGCAGGCGCCGGAAGCGCAGCGCAAATTGATAATTTGCGAGGGTTCGCAAGTCAGTAACTTGCGCTACAGAGCGCAACAAGGAGAACGAAGACATGGCTAACATTCAACTCGTTGATAATCGCAGCAACCTGCCGACGGCGCGGGTTAATTTTGTGCAAGCGGTTGCGTTTCTGGCGCCCCTGGCTTTAGGCGCGCTCGCCACACTGATGACCTTTAACCCCGCCGGCGTCATCGTCGGGGTACTGCTCGGTTTGCTGCTCGCGCAATCACCAAAGATCGCACGACAGTGGGAACGCGCGGTCGTACTTCGTCTGGGCAAGTTTATCGGATTGCGTGGGCCGGGGCTTTTTTGGATCATTCCGTTCGTTGACAGTATTTCCAGTTGGATCGATCAGCGCGTGATTACGACTGCCTTTGCGGCGGAAGAAACCCTGACCAGCGACACGGTGCCGGTAAACGTGGACGCGGTGCTGTTCTGGGTGGTTTACGATCCGGAAAAAGCTGCGCTTGAAGTGCAGAACTATCCGCAGGCGGTAAGCTGGGCCGCGCAGACAGCTTTGCGCGACATCATCGGCCGCACCTCTTTGAGCGACCTGCTGCGCGGACGCGAGCGCATCGAAGATGAATTGCAGAAGCTGATCGATGAGCGCTCGAACCCGTGGGGCGTTACCGTGCAATCAGTCGAAATGCGCGACGTGATTATTCCGGCTGCTTTGCAAGACGCGATGTCGCGCGAGGCCCAAGCCGCGCGCGAAAAAGCCGCGCGCGTGATCCTGGCGCAAGCGGAAGTCGAAATTGCGAACCAGTTCAGTAAAGCCGCTGAGTCTTATCGCGACAATCCCACGGCGCTGCACCTGCGCGCGATGAACATGCTGTACGAAGGTTTGAAAGAAAAGGGTGCGCTTATGCTGGTACCGAGCAGTGCGGTCGAATCGATGGGCATGGGCGGGCTGATTGGCGCAGCGGCGCTAAGACAACAGAAGTTGACGGGAAGCGACGAGGCGGTGGAGTAAAGATCGAATTTGACATTTGGCATCTGAGATTTGTCATTTGCTCATTGGCCTTTATAAGCAGGCGAATGCAGTGTTTTCAATTCACCAATGACAGATGTCAAATGCCAAATGTCGAATAATTACTCATCCGGATCGATCTTAATCTTCATCGATCTCAGAATGCGCAGATCTTCTTCGGTCAAGTCCAACGATCCGCTGGGCTGCTCGCGGCCATCCTCGCTCTGCGGCCGCAGACCAATCTCCAGCTTCAGGGTCAGCTCCATATCGAATCCGGCTTCGCGCAGGCGCTCGATGGCGGCGGCAACGCTCGGCGACTCCTGCACCGATTCGTTTATCGCGGTGCCGACTTGTTCCGCAAGTTCTTTTACGTAATCGTCAAGTTCCAAAACACACCTCTCAAGATTTAAGCATTTTGCGCTTCGGCCAAACCGCCCTTCGACAAAGTCTGCCGCAAGTATTTCGCGACGGAATCAGGTGTTAGTTTCGAAGCGGCAAGCGTTCCGTTCTCACTCGAGAATTTGACGGCTGACGCCAACTCGCTGCCATCAAGTCGCCATCTACCTTCGTTGCTCGGCTCAAGTTCGTTCAATCCTTCGACGACTGAGTTGAAATCACGCCGCGCAATTCGCGGGCGCACAACCGTCTCGGCCCAAGAGTAGTACGGATAGTCGATGCGATACGCCCACCCCTCATTCAGCGGCGTCGCGATAAGGAAAAGCTCGCCGCGTGCGTGATGCGAGATCGCGGTGAACGGAGCCGCCTGCTCAGCAGGATCGAAGCCCGACGGACCGAACTGGTCCGAAGCAAGAGTCACGAGCGAGAGTCTTGCGTCAGCGATCTCTTCGACCCGCGATTCGCCTTTGCCAAAGCTCTCGAGTGCGCGCTCGATTCTCGCCCACGATGCGCGCCACAGCGGTTCGTATTCATCTGTCTGCGTGATAACGCGTTCGACGTGTGGCAGCACCAGTTCATAGGCTCGCTCTTCGTCGGTCACGGGCTCACCAGCGAGTTGCGCGGCCAGCGGCGATCCTGATTTGTCGGTCGGCGAGTCCGAACCCTGAATGACGATGCTCGCGCGCACGCCGTCCGTGCTGCTGAATTCGGAAAAATCGCCCGCTTCCGCCGCGGCGATCAATCTATCGCGCAGTTCGAGCGCTCGCTCACCGTTTAGCATGGCCCACACCGAAAGCACGCCGTCAGTATCGAAATGGTTGTTCGTGACGAGATCGATTCCCTGCGTGAGGTCATCGCGATTCGCCGCGGCCGCAACGTTCAGAGCGATCTCAGTCGACGTGTCCGCCTTCACTGAGGCCAGCGTTTCATTTCCGTTCCAGTGCGAAAAGTGAATCGCATTGTCGACGGTGCCGTCGACAGAAAGCTTTGGCACGTCGGCGATGGCGTCGCTGTAGAATTCGAATCTCATGGTGTGACTCTATCTGAAATCGCGAATCAACACGACATCGCTGCGCGTAGATTGGCGCCCATTCCACCCTCGGTCATCTTTTGAGCGGATTTCGTAACGACCGAGTTTTATGCCGGCAGCTAAGGCCCTTGGAAAAAGCCTCGCCATCTTACCCACGAAAGGAATTTAATAGTAGTGCTAATGTGAGGGAGGCATTAGCCTGCGGAGCTTGAGGTCAGATTGAACCAGCAGAGGGTCGCAGCCCGAAACTCACGTCCGACATGGCGGTAAGTTTCGAGGACGTAACGTCACGGGTTCGATTCCGATCTTATGAGGTTAACGCACCACAATTGTGGTTTGTCGTGAGGATGTAGTCACGGAATCAGGTGGCGCGAATTTGGTGTTGATGGTAGTGATCGGCGCACAAATTTTGAGGATCGAGTCTGAGGATAAGAACCTGACCATGTTATTGGCGTTGAGTGCCTTGGAGAAGTAGTAACCCTGACCATAGTCGCAATCCATCGCCGTGAGTTCCACGGCCTGCTCGAGAGTTTCCACCCCCTCAGCAATGACTTCCATCTTGAGATTGCGCGCGAGTCCAAGAATGGTCCGAACTATTTCGAGGCTTTCCTGGTTGTTACTCATAGAACTCACGAACGATTGATCTATCTTCAACGTCGAAATCGGAAAGCGATGCAAATAGCTCAACGACGAATATCCGGTCCCGAAGTCGTCGAGACTTATGGCAATCCCTAATGCTTGGAGTTGTCCGAGCATCTGCATGGTTGATTCCACATTCTGCATAACCATGCCTTCGGTGATTTCCACCTTTAGACTCGCCGGACTCAAGCCGCCGCTATCAAGGGCGAGGCTGATTTGATCGATAAGATCCCGCTGCATAAATTGTTTGGGAGACAGGTTTACACTGATGTGCAACGGCGGTTTCTGAGGATAGCGCTTTTGCCACTCGCGAGTTTGACGGCACGCTTGGTTCAGAACCCACTGGCCCATCGGTATGATTAAGCCAGTCTCCTCCGCCACGGAAATGAATTCGAGCGGCGAAACCATCCCGCGCGATGGGTGTAGCCATCGCAAAAGGGCTTCAAAACCAGCAATCCTTCCGGTCCGCAGCGAAACAATAGGCTGATAGTCCAAAGTCAGTTCGTCGCGTTCGAGCGCGCGCCAAAGATCCGTTTCGATCTCCGCCAAATCCGGGGCTTTGGCACGCATTCCCTGGCTAAAGATCTCGTAACGGGCCCTGCCTAAACTCTTCGCCTGATACATCGCGGTGTCCGCATCGCGCAGGACGTCTTCTGGGTGCTCGTATCCATTGGTGCTGAGCGCGACTCCGATGCTGGCCGTGATAAATACCTCTCGGTCAGGAAGCTTAAAATGTTCTGACAGGTTACTCAGTAAGCGCCTGGCCAGATCGATTGCGTCATCCGGACTCTTTAAGCTATCGAGCAGGATTGTGAATTCATCGCCGCCGAGCCTGGCGACGGTATCCCCTGGACGGACGCTCGCTCTGAGTTTATTGGCAATTGCAATCAGAAGCTGATCGCCGACCATATGGCCCAAGCTATCGTTGATTATTTTGAATCGATCGAAATCCAGGAACAGGACGGCAAACGGAGCGTGCTGCTGCCGCTTAAACCGCTGCACCGATTGCTTTAGCTGGTCCATAAAAAACATTCGATTAGGCAGGCCAGTTAAGGCATCATGAAATGCATCATGGACCAGTTTTTTTTCAGCCTGTTTGCGGTCGCTGATGTCCTGCATCTGGAAAATCAAATTTGCGGCCTGGCTTTGGCTATCTTTTATGGTAGCGACGCTTAGCAGCACCCATCTGATCTGGCCGCTCTTATGAAAGAAACGATGTTCCAATTGAAGGCTGGAAATCGTGCCCTCACGCAACTTGTTTAGTTGCTCTACGAGTAGACTAAGATCATCAGGGTGAGTGATCCGCTGAAAGGTGCCCAGCAGCAACTCGGCCTCAGTAAAACCAAGCATGTCGCACAGGGCCTTATTAACCTGAATCCATCGACCGTGCGGCGCCACCAAACCCATTCCAGCGGCATGATCAAAAGCGCTGCGAAAGCGTTGCTCGCTTTCGCGGAGGGCGTCAATATGACGTTCAGCTTGCTCGGCCTCCAACTGTGACGCTTCGATGTTTTTCAAATAAACGGTGTAGGTGAAACAAACGATTATGACAATAGGTATGACTGCGACGACGGCATAAAATCCGAATAAGCGAAAACTGGAAATTGAAACGAGGTAGATTACGAGGCCAAGACCGATCACGGACCACTGAAAAACTCGAGACTTGGTGATTGTGTTCATGTAACAGGCGAGAGGCCGACGCGCTACTGCTCGCAGAGGAGATAAAGGGCCCTAATCAAGTGCCTGGAGTCCTTGCGCGGTGATCAATGTCTTCTCGACGTCGTAAACCCTGTTGGTTGGATCATCCGGGAGGATGCACCCATCTTTCATCAAACAGGTTAGATTAGATAAAAATCGCTCGTTGAGTCTTACCAGCCCGCTCGTGAGAGGTCAGCTCAGACTATCTTGAGAGTTGGCTCGGGAATTCCAGCGTTCTTGTGCCCAGACCACTTGGGTCCGGACCAATTGCTCAAAAGAGTTTAGTTTATTCGGATCGACGTTGTCGAGAGATTTTCATAAGCTTTTGAAAATTTTCGCGTCCTAGGCTCACTTGGACGCTAAATTCGAGCCTCTGGGACCATCGTCCAGACTTCCCTAAGTACCTATCAGGACTTGTCTTACGACTCCGATTTGAACCTTCCTGTTTGTAGGGGGGTGTTACTTGCTCTCTTGGCGTTACCTGCCACCAGGGTGCCACCCGCGCAGCGCCACCGGGTCCTGGAAGCGAGCGGCTCGATTCATTCTGCAACGTCAAGACGGAACCGGCCCGAGAAGGGCAGAAGTTTGAACTCAAGGCCGACGTGGCCGTGAGACTCTATGAATAATTTCGCGTTGATTGAGAATCGCAAAATCGCAAGCCTGACCCCAACTCCTCCAACTCAGTAGAGCTGCCACGTTTACTCTCATCTCGGACGGAACAATTTTCAATTTGCATTTTTCAATTTACAATCTGCAACTAATGACTTTCCTCTTTGCTCACCCCCGCCGCCCTTAACCCAATGACTACTCCGCCTCTCCCCGAACAGATCGAACTCCACCGCGATCGCATGTGGCGGCGCGACGAAGACCTTCGCGTTGAAAGCGCTCTTGACGCGGAACGTTTCATCGAAGACGTGGGCTTTGCAAATACGCTGACAGATGTCCGGCGCAGTGGTCCGTCGCTCTACATCGCGGTGTGCGGTCGCCGCGATGTCTGTCTCCCGCGCAAGGTTCAGAAGGACGAAGAGACGCGCCTCACCTGGTACCTCAAAGACGAAGTCATGCGCCGCGGCCGCGTCTACTACGCGAAACTCGCGGGCGGTCGTTCGATGTTTGTCGCGCCGCGCTTGATCAGCCATTTTGCCGCGGTGTGGATGCCACGCCGAACTGACGAGCGCGAATCTTTGTCAGACGCAGCGCAGCGCGTGTTGAAGGTGCTGCGGCGCGAACACGAACTGGCCACCGCAGATCTGCGCGCGGAAAGCGGAGTCACCGAACGGGCCATCTTCACACGCGCCCTCGATGAGTTACAACGCCAGATGAAAGTGATCCCTCAGGACGTCATCTATCAACCGACGTTTTCATATATCTGGACCTTGGCCGAAGACCGCTTTCCGGAAGAGTTGAGAAAACGGATTGCGCGCAAGACGGCATTGCGAGAGATCGCTCGAGCATATCTGGCGGGTGCAGGGATGTCTTTACTCGGCGAGACCGCGCGCGCTTCGGGTTTGAGCCGCGTTGAAGCGGGTTCCGGAAACCATCAACTGGTAGACGAAGGATATGCGATCCGCCTCAAGCAAGGGATCTACGCGCTTGCATCATTGGCGAATTGATTCAATGACTCAATGATTCATTGATTGAATGATTGCTATAATGCCCCGATGTCTTATAAATACCTCTTCTTTGACGACTACTCGGAAGGCGGGCACCCCTCGATTTTGGAGGCGTTGGCGCGCACCAACCTGCAGCAGGAACCCGGATATGTGTTGGACTCGTTTGCGGTCCAGGCGGCGGGATTCATCCGCGAGAGATTTGGTTGTCCTCAAGCCGAAGTGCACTTTGTCGCGAGCGGTACGCAAGCAAACCTGGCGGTCTTATCAGCAATCCTGCAGCCCTGGGAGTCTGTGATCGCGGCGGAGTCGGGCCACATCAATACACATGAAGCCGGCGCCGTAGAAGCAACCGGGCACAAAGTTAATACAGTTAAAGGCCACCAGGGAAAAGTTCGGCCGGCTGAAATCCAGGAAGTGGTGGAGATGCACAACTTCGATCAGATGGTCGTGCCCAGGGCAGTGTACATCTCGCAATCTACCGAGCTGGGGACTGTCTATACCAGCGCCGGGCTGACCGCCCTTTCCGAGAAGTGTAAGGAGCATGGCCTTCATCTTTATCTCGATGGAGCACGGCTTGGTGCGGCGCTGGGTTCGCGGGCATGCGATCTTAGTCCGGAAACCGTCGCAAAACTCGTCGACGTCTTTTATATCGGCGGTACCAAGAATGGCGCCCTGATTGGAGAGGCGATTGTGATTGTGAATCCGGAGCTTCAGGATCACTTTCGCTACAATCTGCGTCAACGCGGCGGTCTGCTGGCCAAGGGACGAGCGGTGAGCCTGCAGTTCCTCGAGCTGTTTCGTGACGATTTGTATTTCGAGATCGCGAGACATGCGAATGCCCTGGCTGCACAACTGGAGGCGGGCATCAAAGAATGCGGTTATCAAACTCTGGTTGAGGCTCCCACGAATCAGGTTTTCCCGATTTTCCCGAACTCGGTCATCGAACGCTTGCAGCATGAGTATGGGTTTCATGTGTGGGAGAAATTCGACGAGCACAACTCCGTCATTCGCCTGGTGACTTCCTGGGCCACCAGGGAGGACGCTGTCTCTGAGTTTTTAAGTACCCTAAGGACTTGCGTTCAATAGACGCGAGGAAGTTCCGCAGATTTCGTTCCGTAGGGACGAGATATTCATAGCCCATCAGCGGCTGAAAAGTTTTTGCTCCTCCGGAGCGAAGGACGTACCGACCAACCTATTGATCCTTCCATTCCGGAATCCGTCCCGGCGTCCAGGGCGCGCCCGCGGCTTCCATCTGCTTCTCCAACTTTTGCAGATCGACTTCGATCAGTTCCCGCAGTTGCGACAGGACATTTTCGAATTCGGCGGCCGCCGCCGCATATTGATCCATCTGCGTCTGTGTGGGACGCGCCGTCGACATGCGCTGCGCGCCGACAATGCTGCCGACCCGTTCATTGATCGACGGGGGCAGGTTCATGTTGCGCTGGCGCAGCGCTAGATCGCCACTTAGCGCTCGCAGGATTTCATTCTTGCGTTTCTCGAGCGCGGCCGCATCGTCGAGTAATTTCTCAGGCGCGTTGGGCGTATCGATCAAGGCGCGCCGGATAGCCGCAAATCGTGGCGTCAAAGCATTAGCAGCTTGCGTGGCACCTTGCACCGCTCGCTGCAACCGCGCGGCCTTCTGCTGAAATTCAACCAGCGCGATACGATCCGCCGGCGACATGCGATCGAGCCCTTCAACGATGACCTGGAATTCCTGCGACTGAGCTATCGGAGTTGTCACACCATCGACGCGCTTCATCATCGAGACTTTGTAAGTGCCGGGCATGACCAGCGGACCTCCGGGCGGCTCGGCGAAGGGATCCTCGCCTTCCGGATTTGGTGGCGGCGGAAGACTCGACGCGGGATATCGCAGGTCCCAATTAACGCGCTGAAACCCTGCGGTCACCGGCCCAGTCAAGCGGCGCACTACGCGTCCCTGCGAATCCGTGATGACAAAGATCACCGCGGGCGCTTCCTCTTCTTCCTCCGCGCTTAATTGTGAACGACTGGGAAGAGCGATAGCGGCGCCGCTTCTTTGCGCTGCACGCTCGGCTTCCTGACGCTTCGCTTTCTTCGTCTTGAGTTCTTCTTTCAAATAGTAAGTGAACGTTGCGCCGAAGGGCGGATTCTCGGCCGTGAAAAACGATTCGCCCTGAAATGATTTGCCCCGGCCGCCGATAGGCTGGGCCTGGATGTACATCAGCGCGTCTTTCACCGGAAAGAGCGCAGCCTCCTGCTTTAGCATCTCCGGCGTCACCGCGCGCAGTGGCGCATAGTTGTCGAGAATGTAAAAGCCGCGTCCGAATGTTCCCAACACCAAATCGTTTTCGCGCCGTTGAATAGCGATGTCGCGCACTTGGATGGTCGGCAGCCCGCCTTTCAATTGAATCCATTTCTGGCCGCCATCGACAGAAACAAACAGACCGTACTCGGTGCCGACGAAAAGCAGATTCGAATTGACGTGGTCTTCGGCAATCGCCCAAACCGGTTGGTTCGCGGGAAGATTACTCTTGATCGAAGTCCACGTCCGTCCGGCATCGGTACTCTTGAATAAGTAAGGCTTGAAGTCGGCGTTCTGATGATTCTCAAACGCGACATAGACAGTGTTTGCGTCCGCGTTCGAAGCGATGATGCGACTGACATAAGCCAACTCCGGCACATCGCCGATCTTTTCCACCTTGCGCCAGCTCTTGCCGCCATCTTCGGTAATTTGAACAAGACCGTCATCAGTCCCGACGTAGATCAAGCCTTCCTTCTTCGGCGATTCAGCCAGCGCCGATGCGTTGCCGAAGAATGCCGTCGATTGATTCTTCGCGACTGCGTCCATGCTCCAGACTTTGCCCATGACAGGGAGCTTGTCTCGATCGAGACCGCGCGACAGTTGGCCGCTGATTACTTTCCATGAGTCGCCGCGATCGTCGCTGCGGAAAAGTTTGTCGGCGGCAAAGTAGAGCCGCGTGTGCGAATGCGGACTGATGATGAAGGGCGAATCCCAATTCCAACGCAGCGGATCTTCGTTGCGGCCTACCTCGGGCGTGATGCCGTGGCGCTCGCCCGTGCGCTTGTCGTCGCGCACCAAATTTCCGTTTTGCAGCTCTGCATAAATTGTGTTTGGGTCCTCAGGATCGACTTGCGTACGGAAACCGTCGCCGCCTTGCGTGACCCACCAATCGCTGTTCACGATTCCGGAAGCATTGCGCGTGCGCGAAGGTCCGCCAAACGCAAAGTTATCCTGCGCCCCACCAAACACGTTGTAGAACGGCGCCGCATTGTCAGTCGTGACGTCGTAGAGTTGCGTCACCGGCAGATTGTTCTTGAAGTGCCAGTTCGCGCCGCGGTCCCAGCTTTCATAGACGCCGCCGTCACAGCCGACCAAGTAGTGATCGGTGTTGTTCGGATCGATCCAAATCTCGTGATTATCGACGTGCTTTGATTTCTCGCCGAGCCGTCGAATAGTTCGTCCACCGTCGTCCGAAACCATCAGAAAAACGTTCATGACGTAAATCCGATCGACGTCTTTCGGATCGGCGACGATGCGCGCGTAGTACATCGCGCCTGCGTCGAATTCATTGCGCCGTTCCCAACTGCCGCCACGATCGCTTGAACGAAAGATGCCGCCTTTGCGATCGGCGGCTTCGATGGTCGCGTAAACGACGTTCGAATCAACCGGCGAGATCGCCAGACCGATCCGGCCCATCTCTGTCGTCGGCAACCCGGGACGCAGCTTGTTCCAGGTCGCGCCCGCGTCCGTTGATTTGTAGATCGCGCTTTCCGGGCCGCCATCGATCAGCGTCCACATGTGACGCCGGCGTTGGTACGAAGCGGCGTAGATCGTCTCAGGGTTGTTGGGATCGATAACGACGTCAGTGGCGCCAGTGTTCTCGCTGATGTTGAGAATCTTGGACCAGTTCTTGCCGCCGTCAGTGGTTTTGAACAGGCCGCGATCACCGCCCGGTCCCCACAGTGGTCCCTGCGCCGCTACATAGACGATGTTGGAGTCTTTCGGATCAATCGCGATGCGGCCGATGTGCTCTGAATTCTTCAGCCCGACGTTCTTCCATGTCTTGCCGCCGTCATCTGATCTATAAAGGCCGCTGCCGTACGAGACGCTGCGCTGACTGTTGTTCTCGCCGGTGCCCACCCAGACCGTCAGCGGATTTTTCGGATCAAGTGCGATGCAGCCAATCGAGTACGAACCTTCTCGGTCAAAGACGGGGGTCCAGGTGATGCCGTTATTGACGGTCTTCCAAACCCCGCCGGACGCGCTCGCCACTAAGTAGTGCGAAGGATTGTTCGGCTCAACTGCGAAACCAATCACGCGCCCAGAAGTGAACGCCGGACCGATCGAGCGAAAACGCAATCCATTGAATGTCGGCGTCGACATCGGATCGCGCGGGCGGCCTTCTTCTTCACCGGGTGATGACCGCGCATCTGGAGACGCAGCCGGTGAACTCTGCGGTGTCGGTGTCGGCGTCGGCGTTGGAGTCGCCGGCGGCTGTCCTTCCTCCCGCGCCGGCCTCTGGCCCGCAGCTCCTGAGACCGGGAGGAGCGCTGCAAGCGCAAGAACTAAGACGAGCCGATTTGAATTAGGCAGAGAAAAATTACCGGGGAATAACATTGATCGTCTCCTCATTAAATTGTCTGCACGCATGAAACTGGAACATGTCGTCATGCCGCTGAATGCCCGACGGGTAGCTGGCGTCCGTCTCGCTACTGATCGTCGTCACGGTCTGCGGTGGCGCCTCGTCGAGGTCCGGGCGCGGCGCGCTCAGTATTGAGCGAATCAAAATTCAAAGCCGCGTTCCAGATCATAAAGAAGCTGCCTTGTGTCTGATGTCGCCACATCGGGTTATTGGCAAACATCACGACGTGACCCTTGCCGACCGGCACATCGACGATGGCGGGCGCATTCGCGAGTTCAGATCCACCGGCAAGCATTCCACTCACCAAAAGATTCTTTTCGTCAGACGCGAAGCGCATGACGATCCGCGGTCGTTGATTCGGCGGCACATAAAACGCGCCGAGCTGCTGTCGCTGTTCGGCTGTCGGTTCGCCGGACGGTCCCGCAGGTGATGCAGCCGGTGACGCCTGGGGCATCGCTTGCACAATATCGGGATCAGTGAGCGTGCCACGGCCCGACGGTCTGCTACCGCCTCCACCTGCTGCACCCCCACCACCGCCGAAACCGCCGCCGCCACCGGCCGCTGCTACTTGAAACACAGGCGCCTGATTGAAGTAAATCGGCAGAGTTTCATCGTATCCGTAAGCGATCGGACTCTTGCGATCGGTAAACCGCGCGTTGTAAACCGAGCCGCGTGCTTGCAGGGTGCGCGTATCCTGAATCGAAACGCCCGTGGTCAAACCGTAGTCAATCGCCAGCCGCGAATTCGTGCCGACCGAAATGAAGAGACCGCCATCAGAGACAAACTTTTGCAGATTCATGACGCCGGCCAGTCCCATGCCGCCGCGCATGTCATCAGTTTGATCCGGTGACAGACCCATGTTTGGCGTTACCTCTGACTGCTTCCACGGAATCGGATCGCCCCGCATCGGAATGCCGTTGACGATTGCCTGCGCTGAACCGCCGAGCGGCGGAAAGATGATCACGTCGAATTTTTCGCGCAGGTTCGGCGTGTTGCGTACGACTTGATCGGAAATGTACGTGTAGGGAATTTGAAACCGATCGAACTCGATGCGATACCAGCCGTCGTTTTGCGTATTCGTCCAGGTGTGGAGAATCGCGATGCGGGGCACAGCAAGGTCGTGCGTCTTCACCTCCGGCAGCTTATCCACCGCCGTCGCCGTCAATCCCAACTCTTTCACGGCGGCGTCCAACTGTTGACGTACATCCGCGGGGTTACCTTCCGGCTTGATGATGAACGAACCGGGGTTGAACTGCTGATCGCCAACCTTGAAGGCGTCTTCGGCGGCGCTCATCTTCACGTCTTTCAACCTGAAGCGAAGCGTGGCCAGCGTGTTGTCGGTGTTGTGATTGATGATGTAGCCGGCAGTAGAAGCCGAGCCCGCAATCTTTCCCGTTACACGCGCGTCCGCCACGAGCATCGTCATCGGCGACTGCAGAATTGCTTTGTCGGTCACGCGCACCGTCTTCACGTTGCGCAAAGCGCCGAGCGTCCAGCCCGTGTCGTCGTACGGCGTCGGATCGCTCACGCTGTAGTACTGCGTGTCCAAAAGCATGTCAGCCATGCGCGAATA
>DATBSG010000090.1:0-3966 GCA_036559945.1 Pyrinomonadaceae bacterium | reverse complement strand
AAGCGAAGACAGATCGTGCTTCAAGGGCCACTGCTCGCCCCACTTGATGAACGCTCTGATAGCCGTCGGCGCGGTGTAGAGCGTGTTCACCTGATGACGTTCGATGATGTCCCAGAAGCGATCCGGCTCAGGCCAGTTCGGCGCGCCTTCGTACATCAACGCCGTCGCGCCGTTCGACAGCGGTCCATAGACAACGTAGCTGTGACCAGTCACCCAGCCGATGTCGGCGGTGCACCAGTAAATGTCTTCATCCTTGATGTTGAAGATCCATTTCGTCGTCAGATGAACTTGCAAGAGATAACCGCCGGTCGTGTGCAGAATGCCTTTCGGTTTTCCCGTCGTGCCCGACGTGTAAAGAATGAACAGCGGATGTTCGCTTTCGAGTTCTTCCGCCGCGCAACTCGCATCGACGGTTTCCATCAACTCGTGCCACCAATGATCGCGGCCGGATTCCATGTGAATGTTGCTGCCGGTTCGTTTGACGACAATGCAGTTCTTGACCGACGGTGTTTCCTTCAACGCCTCATCAACGGCTGCTTTCAGCTTTACTTCATTGCCGCGTCGCCAGCCGCCGTCAGCCGTGACGACTGCGTTGCACTGCGCGTCATTGATGCGATCAATAAGGGCCGAACTCGAGAACCCACCGAAGACGACCGAATGCGTCGCGCCGATGCGCGCGCACGCCAGCATGGAAATTGCCAGCTCGGGAATCAGCGGCAGGTAGAGCGCGACCCGATCTCCTTTCTGCACACCGACGTTCTTCAAGACGTTTGCAAAGCGGCAGACTTCACTGTGCAGTTGTTGATAGGTGAGCGTGCGCGTATCGCCCGGCTCGCCTTCCCAAATCAAAGCGGCCTTGTTGCGGCGCGCGGTCGCGAGGTGACGATCCAGACAGTTGTACGAGATATTGATCGTTCCACCGACGAACCACTGCGCGTGCGGCGGCTCCCACCTCAAAACGCTGTCCCATTTTTTGAACCAGTGCAGCTCGCTCTCCGCGAATCGCGCCCAGAACTCTTCCGGATCGGCATTGGCGTCCGCGCAAAGCGCTTCCAATTCTTCCATCGATTTGATGTGCGCCTTAGCGGCAAACTCCGGTGGCGGCGGAAAGACGCGGCCTTCCTGCTGAAGAGATTCGATGTTGGTTGCAGGTGATGACATGATGTTTTTGGAACGCACGCATCCCTGCGTGCGGTACGCGGGCATCCTGCCCGCAGGTAAATGGGCGACTATTATTAGCCGGTTTGTAGTTCCTGGACAATCTCGCGCAGCACTGCCCGGGCCTTCTCAACTTCATCCGGCGCAAACGAAATGGCGCCGACCACCGCATGACCGCCGCCGCCATATCGTTCACAAATGGTCGCGATGTTGTGACGACGTGGACGGGGCGCCCAGGGATTTGAGCCGACGGAGATTTTCGTGCGTTGCGGGGCGCGCGTAAGCGCAACTGTGTAGGTCGCTTCGGGAAATAAGTAGTCAGGAATGAATTTGTTGAAGCCTTCGAAGCCTTCGTCCACCAGATCGAATTGCACGACGTCGCCTTCGCAAATCGCTTTGCGCTTAATTGCCTCTAGCGTCTCACGATGCAGTTTCAGAATTGGCGCAAAGCGCCGCTGTACCTCTTTGCTGATGGCGACTTCGTGCAACGATTTGTAAATCAAGTCGCTAATGATCTGTTCGATGAATGATTCATCGGGTGTGCTTTCGATTACCTGCATGAGTTGCAGCGCGGGCTCTTTCAGTTCGACGCACTGCGCGGCTGATTCATAGAGCGCGCCATCGATAACATGCGCCCAGTGAATCAGATCGCGCAGCGGCTCGGGATTGAAACCGAACTTCGTCTGCGCAACGTCGGCAATAAATTCCGTGCAGGACTTTTTCGTCGGGTCGAGAAACTTCTTTCCGGAAGTGTCTGCACGAAAATGCGCTTCGTCTTCAGAAGTGAGGAACGCGGACTGATGATGATCGAACCACCAGGTCAATTTTTCAGACGGCGAGTACTTGAAATCGACAATCGCGTTCTCGTCGCCGTCGAACATCGACTTGTCGAAGAGAAGATTGCCAGGCCGATGAAGCAACCCGCCGTAAGCAACCTCGGCGTCGGAGTGAATTCGTTCGAGATAAAAACGGGTAAACGTGGCGGCGGACGCCACGCCGTCAAAACAATGACCGTGATAAAGGACACGAAGTTTCATTTATTGATCCGTGCAAAAAGCCGGACATCTTAACAATTGGCAGATGAGTTAGCTAGCGGAGATGGCAAAGGTGAAGTTAAAACGTGTGTGGTTATTCTCATTCACACCTCGCTTCAGCGAGGTGCCTACTAAGACGCAACCTTATTCAGCCGTTTCAACGGCTTTCAATAAACCGTTGAAACGGTTCTCACTCTGTCATCCTGTTGCGCCTTCACCTCGCTGAAGCGAGGTGTGAATGGGATGGGCTCTTGACGAGTCCTGTAACTAAACCCGCGCGGGCGATGCTTCTGTCAGGCGCTCGGATGCATTCGCTCGTCGCCAGCGAACGACCAGCAGAATCAACGCCCCAATTCCAACCACAATTCCAATCAATTGCGATGTTGATAGTCCGGTCAGCGTCGTCAATCCCAGAATGTCGCCGCGCGGATCGTCGCGCACAAACTCGATCAGGAAACGCACGGTCGCGTAGATGATGGCGTAGGCGAGAATCACCTGGCCGCTGAATTTCTTTTTCTTGTGCAACCATAGAAGAAAAAAGAAAGCGATCAGCATCGCAAACGATTCGTAAAGCTGCGTCGGATGAAGATGAACTCCGGTTGGAACACCGGTGATCTCATGGCCGGCTTCCGTGAATTGCACCCCCCACGGCAGCGTTGTCGGCTTGCCCCAGCAGCATCCGGCCGAAAAACACCCTTGCCGGCCTAAAACATTTCCGAGCGCGATGCCCGGCGCGCACGCGTCGGCAGTTTTCCACCACGGCAACTTCCAACGCCGCATTAGAAAAAAGGCAGCGAGGATTGCTCCGATCAAGCCGCCATAAAACACGCCTCCGGACCTGAGAAAGTCGAGTGAAAACAGCAACTTTGGATTCTGGCGATATTCCGGTTCGGTGAGAAACATCAGAAGTTTCGAGCCGACCAGCGACGACAGGAGCAGCCACAGACAAAGATCGTAAATCTTCTCTTTCGGCAGGCCGTCGCGCTCTGCCAGTTTCACCGTTACGAAAATCGCCGCAAGAAAAGCCAGCGCGAGGAAGACGCCGTAGGTGTTGACAGGAAAACTGCCGATGCGAAAGAGAATTGGATACATGAACTGCGGTGGTCAGTGGTCAGTGGTCAGTGGTCGGTTCTTAGTCGCTTCCTTCGCCTTTCGACTTCCAAAAACCAAATCGTAAGCCAGCAACAGCGCGCCGAAAGTAATGCTCGCGTCGGCAACGTTGAACGTTGGCCAGTGATATTCGCCGGCGTGCAACAGAATGAAATCAATCACGAAGCCGAGCCGCATGCGATCCGTCAAGTTTCCTAAGATGCCCGCCAGCAGGAGCGCGGATGCTCCCAGGATTCGATCGTCGTTTCGCGGCGTGCGGAAAAAATAAAAAAGCACCGCCAGTGCGGCCACGGCCGCCAACACGACGAAGAACCAGCGGCCGAACGAGCCGCCTTCCTGCAACTGTCCGAATGCGATGCCACGATTCTCGGCGTAAACAAAATCGAGTACACCGCGAATCACGGTGACGTCCCCGAAGCGCAGGCGTCGCACTGCCCAAGCCTTGCTCGATTGATCGACGAGATAGATTCCGAACGCGGAAATAAGGTAGCCGATGCGCCATGCGATGCGGGATTTCAATTGGGTTCGATCTCCTGCAATGCCGCGACGCAGCGCTCACAAACTGTCGGGTAGTGTGACGATTCGCCGACTCTTGTCGAATAGTTCCAACAACGCTCGCACTTTTCGCCACGTGCGCGCGCGACAGTGACTTCGATGGCATCGG
>DATBSG010000089.1:0-8788 GCA_036559945.1 Pyrinomonadaceae bacterium | reverse complement strand
ATCCTCTCGCTCATTTCACGACTCCGCGCTCCGATGATTCAATGAACGTCACAAGCTGATCAACTTCTGGTGAATCATTAATCTCACTGCGGATGCGCTCGATAGCCTGCGCTGTGTTGAGCTTTGCCGAAAGCAGCAGATGAAAAGCGTGATGCAACGCCGCGATGGTTTCGCGGGAATAGCCACGTCGCCGGACCCCAACTTTATTCAGGCCATAGCATTTCGCGTGATTGCCGACGGTGAGCGCGAACGGCAATGCGTCTTTTACCACTACCGAATAACCACCGACATATGCTTCGCGACCGATGCGGCAAAACTGGTGTACGCCGGAGTACGCGCCGATATTTGCTCCGTCGTGCACAGAGACATGACCGGCAAGCGTCGCGGCATTCGCCATGATGACGTTGTTGCCGATCAGGCAATCGTGAGCGACGTGGGCCTGCGCCATCAGGAAACAGTCATCACCGGTCTTTGTGATTCCCCCGCCGCCTTTTGTGCCGCGATGAATGGTGACGAATTCGCGGATGCGGTTGCGCTTGCCGATTTCGGTTTCAGTTTCTTCGCCGGCGAATTTCAAATCCTGCGGCGGCAAACCGATCGAAACAAAAGGATAGATGTGGGTCTCATCGCCGATACGCGTGCGTCCATCGATCACGCAATGTGAATCGATGCGCACGCCATTGCCCAGCTCAACTTGGTCGCCGATGATGACGTACGGCCCGATAAAACATCCCGGCCCGATCCGAGCAAGAGGGCTGACGATGGCGGACGGATGAATCTCAGCAGACTGCAATTTTTGAATAGATGGCGAACTCATGTGGAAGTTTACGATTCGCGATTGGCAATAACGCTGGTCAACTCAGCGTCCGCGCAAAGTTCGCCTTCGACTTTGGCTTCGCCGCGCATGCGCTGAATCCGCGAGCCGGTGCGCAGCGCCGTCACTTCCAGCACCAGGGTATCGCCCGGCACTACGGGGCGGCGAAAGCGCGCTTCTTTTATACCGGTGAAAAGCACCAGCTTCTGATCGCGATCTTCAATTTCGCGCAAAGCGAGAATCGCGCCGCACTGCGCCATGGCTTCGATCACCAACACACCGGGCATCACGGGCGCGCCGGGAAAATGTCCCTGAAAATACTCTTCGTTGATGCTGACCTGCTTGATGCCGACGACTCGTTCGCGCGGAACAAGCTCAATAATTCGGTCGACCAAAAGAAAGGGATAGCGGTGCGGGAGAAGTTTTTTGATCGCTTCAGAGTCGAGAACCGTGTCCATAGATTTGCTGGAAAGTTCAGAGTTCATCAAACCGCTACTGGCGACGAACCAGCCTGAAGGCTGAACTCTAAACTATGGTCGCGGCGTTGCCGCTGCTGCCGGCGCGGGATTCTTGCTGTTGTAATCAGCGATGAAAGCTTTCGTGATATCAATGCTATCAGCCGCGTAGACCAGCGGAATCTGACTCCCGTCCAGGATCATCGTGATGCCATGCGACTTGCCAAATGCATCGATCGCTTTGCCGACGTCTTCCTGCAACGGCGTCAGCAATTCGACACGGCGGCGCTCATAACTCGCCTTCGCATCTTCACCTTTGCGGTCGTAAGCTTTCTTCTGCTCATCAAACTGATCGATCTTCGTCTCAATCTGCGCCGGAGTTGCGGGCGTGGTGCCTTGCTGCATGTTGGTGATCTCAGCCTGCAAACCCTTCAACCGTTGAGCCGTTTGGTTCAGTTCGTCCTGCAATGGCTTGAACTCGGTATTCAATTTATTAATACTCGCGGCAAAACGAGCGATGCCGATCTTCCCATCCTGAAACGCTTCGGAATAAATAACTGCAATCTTGCCCACCGGCACGGAAGCCTGGCCGGTCGCTGGTTGAGTTCCCGGGCCTTGCGCGCGTGCCGCGGCTGAAAAGAGCAAGACCAGCAGTATTAACAAACTCTTCTTCATATTTCTCAAAGACTTCAGTAAGCCGAAAATGCGGAGACGGGCAGTAAGCCGATCTCCGCATTCAAAACAAAATGCATTAAAGCCGGACCGGTTACTGCGGCGTCGTCAGCGACGCGGTCGCCGGATTCTTGCTGTTGTATTCAGCGATGAACGCGCGCGTGATATCGATGGAATCGGCCGCACTGACGATGCCCTGGACTTTGGTAACGTCAAGAATCAAAGTGATGCCCCGGGCCTTCGCAAAAGTGTCCAGCGCCCTGCCGATGTCTTCATAAATCGGGCTCAGGACTTCTTCCAAACGCTTGTTGAAAGCCGCTTGCGCGTCTTCACCCTTGCGCTGGTAGTCCTTTTTCATTTGATCGATCTTGTCCTGCTGTTGCTGACTGACTTTCGGATCCTGCACGGGCGCCGCTTTCTGCAAATCCGCCGTTGCTTTTTCGATCTGCTGCTGCAAACCCTGCAACTCAGTTTGTCGCGGCTGAAATTCGGCGTTCACTTTTTTGAGTGCACTCACGAATTTCGCAATCCCCTGTTTCTCGTCCGCGAAAGCCGAGCTGTCAATGATCGCAACTTTGCTGTCCGGAACATTCACCGATGTGGACGGCGTGGTCGGCGCGGGGGTGGCTGTCGGTCGGGCCGGGCTGGTGCCGGTGCCTGCGCCAGTGCGCGGTTGCGCAAACGCCGAAACGGCCATTAATGCCACGAAAAAAGCGATCGCGGCTGTCGCACGAAATATCTTCATAAACTTGTCGTAATACTCCTTACTTCAATGACGACGGTGAACTGAAACCTTAGTTGTTCTGTTCGTCGTTTTGGTTTGCCTCTGGCGGGCGATGTTCCCGCCGTTCGGCGTTAGAAGGTGCGGCCTACGCTAAACCGAAAGACGCGCTTTTTCTCGTTGAAAATGAACGGAAATCCTTCAATGAACTGGTCCTGACGCGCCCGGGGATTATAAGCATAAATCAGCCGAAAAGGCACGTTGAGAATGGGCACCTGGAAGCGAAGCTCGGCGCCGATACTGCTATGAAAGTCGCCGATCTTCCCGAACTTGCTTTCGCCCAGCCGCGCCACCGTGTTGGTTTGCGCCTCGCCACGAATGAAAACGGGTTGAAAGCCAAACGGCATTTGCGTGGCCGGATCGATCATTCCGGTTTGCGCCGCATCAAGTTCGGCCTGCGTCACCAGACGATTGTCGCGCGCCACGAGGCTCAAGAAAGGCGAAACGGCGAACTGCGGATAATTGCAGAACACGGCCGAACTGAGACTGACGGCAGCAACGCCTGAGGAAAACCGTGGGCACGATACGAAGCCAACGGTCTGCAAAAACGGCTGATCCGTGAGAAATTCACTCGAGTAGCTCTGCTCGCCTTTGGTTCGGAAATTAAATGAAGAACCCACGTCCGCGAACAATGCCGCGGAGACTGCTTTGCCAATCAGCGGAATGCGATACTCGAAGTTGCCAAGCATCTGTGTGTCGCCGCCGATGCGCGTCCACACGCGGCTAAGTTTCAAAACATTGTTTCCGGTTGGCCCGGTAAACAGACCCACATTCGCCAGCGATTGCGGCAATCCCGGAACCACAGTGGCTGTGCCGAAAGCATTCGACGCCAATACGACGTTTCGCGATGTGAGGTAAAAATCGAGTGGCACAAATGGACTGATGCCGCGTGGCGGATACCCGCGAATCGAGAACTCATCACCCAGGAAAAATCTTTCGTAAATTGGAACACCATCGACGAAAGCGAGCGAGTTTGCGTTTCTGACCTTCGGCGAAATCGCAAACGAGCCGACCGTTCCCGCCTGAAGACGAAAACCAAAAACCTGCGGATGATCGGTCCTCTTATTCCGTACGGGATGAAATTGCATGAATTCCACCGTCGGCTGATAAGTGCGCACATCACCGAGCAAACCCGCGAACGCGAGGCCGATTGATAACGATTTGCCGGACGTGGGATCTATACCGCCCTTGTAATCCCGAGCGTCATAAACAAACGATGCTGTGACGCGGCTGGTGATGATGTTCGGCTGCCGGTAAACAACCGGAATGAACTGATCGGTGTTAGCCCCCGTGTTGACCTGTGGATCCTTCGTGCTGGAGCTGCTGAACAAATACGAAAGTCCAACGCGCGAAAACTGCGTGAAGGGCCGCTTCCGATAGAACTCAGACAGCGGCGCGCTGGCGAACACTGTCGCGCCCAAAGACTCTCTGGTAAACAGATTTTCAGAGCTGGTGTTGAAGAAATCGAGCGCCGAACCGAACAGTCCCTGCTGCGCCGAAAGGTTCTGCGACAGCGCCGTGCCTTCGCCGAAAAACTTCTGTGAATACGCAAAGATGGAAAATCCGGCGGTGATCGGCCGGTTCTTGATGTACGGCTCCGTGAACGAGAAGCTAAAGCTGCGCTGCCGATTGCCGGCGGCCAGGTCGAGCGACAGCACTTCGCCGCGGCCAAATAAGTTATTCGTCGAATAGTGCAGACCGAAGAACGATCCACCGATTCCCGAAACGCCGCCGTTGAATGAAATTTCCTGCCGCCCTTTTTCGGCGACCTTCACGGTGACGTCGACCAGCGCTTCTTCTTCGTTCGTGCGGTAGTCCGCGTCCTTGTCTTTGTCGATCGGATTGAAATAGCCGAGCTGGTTCAGGCGCACAATCGAGTACTCAAACAGGTTCTGATTGTAGATATCGCCTTCGTTAATCAGGACCTCGCGCCGCAGCACGTTGTCACGCGTAAATGTGTTGCCGGTAAACTCCAGCCGCCGCAGAGTGAATTGCTTGCCCTCATCAATCGTGACCAGAAAATCCGCGACACCTTCGTCAGGCTTCTGCGGATTGTCTTTGAACGTGGGCTGAATTTCGGCGGTGTACTGAATAAATCCCTGCGCGCCGTAAGCTTTTTTCAGATTCTCGTACAGCGCCTTACTGATGGCTTCGCCGTTCGCGATGTCTCCTTTTTGCAGGCCGATGAGATTTTTGATTACCTGCTCAGAAAAGATCGAGTTGCCTTCGATCTTCATCTCGCCAACTCGATACAGCTTTCCTTCAGTGATCGGCACGTTAATTCGCAGCACTTCATCGGTCGAGGAAAGGAAAGGCACCGGCAGGATCGGGAAGCCCGTGCGCCGCCGGCCCAGACCTTCAATTTGCGGCTCTCCGTGGCGGGCCTGGAGATACCCCTTCGATCGCATGTAGTTATCAACCAGGTGCAGGTCGTAGTCGAGCTTCTCTCGGTGCAGAATGTCCTGCTCGCGGATGCGCGAAAACAAGCCGGCCTCTTTGACATACTTCATCTGGCCGCGCAGCGTGCCGCTCTTGAAAATTTTGCTGTCGAAATGAATCTCAGCGACGCGCACGCGAGCGCCTTCGTCAACGCGAAATGTAATCCCCACTGACGTCGCCGAAATCTGCTCTTTCTCTTCCGTAATGACAGCGTTCGGATGGCCCTTCGCCGCGAGCAACTCTTTCAATACGCGGATCGCATTGCGCACTTTGACTGGATCGTAAATCGCTTCTTTCGAGACCCCGACGCGACGCTCGCGAAAAGTTTTCAAGACGTCCGACTCCGGAACGCTGTGCAGTCCTTCGAATTGAATGTCACGAATGATCGGGAGTTCTTTGACGTAAAACGTGACGACGACTCCGCCTCGCGGGCCATCTTCGATGGTTACGCGCGTCTCAACCTTGTCAAAGAATCCGAGCGCGAGGATTGCCTGCAAGTCGCGCTCGACCTGTGCCGGGTTGTAAACGTCGCCCGGACGCGTTTGCACATAATAAAGGATGTCGTCTTTGCGCAGACGACGGTTGCCGATGATGTCTACAGTTTCAACCAGGCGTTGCTGAGGCTGTTGTGCGTATGCCGGCTTGACGAAGGCCAGCGCGGAAATGGCGATGATGGCGCTCAGAAGGGCGAGCCAAACTCTGGCGTATGAGTGCATAAGTGCCGGTATGTCAGAACCACCTGCGGTAGCGGGTGGTTTAAGACTTCATTTCCCAGCTACCTGATTTACGCTCGAGCCCGCCATCAGCAAGCTCTCCGTGCCATTTCATCCCGATTATCATTTGGGATTCCGGCACATATTTGAATCAGCGTTTACTTCGGGAAAACCGTAACACAAACTGTCGGCGCGCGCAGCCTGGGGAGCACTTGGATTCACCGCCGCCTTCGCTCGTTGCCAGTTTCCAACCCTACAAAGCGGCGCATTATAACGGCAAAATAAAGCGAAAGTCCAAAGTGGGGCACACTTTGGACTCATAAAATGCGCGGAAAACAAATCGCGTTTACTGCGTCAAGAGCAAATCGCTGGGCTGCTCGATTCCCTCTTCGTCGATCATGATCGAGCGGAAGCTGAGTTCGCCGCCGTCAACATACATCTCGACAAGCGACGCGTCACCGAGCTGGCCTTGGATCAAGGCCTCAGAGAGCGGGTCTTCGACGTATTTTTGCAGCGCGCGGCGCAGTGGACGAGCGCCATAAGAACGATCGGAGCAGGTTTTGTCGAGAATCCAGCGCTTCGCGTCGTCTGCGAGACGCACGATGAAGCCGTGATTCGTCATTGTGCGGTTGATTTGATCGACCTGAAGTTGCAGGACTTCGAGCAGTTCTTCGTCACCCAGTTCGTCGAAAACAATGATTTCGTCCAGGCGGTTGATAAACTCTGGATTAAACGTCTGCCGCACTGAACTCATCACCATCTCTTCCATCTTCGTGCGCGACATGTCGGCGGTCCCCTGAAACCCGAGCGATGCCCTCTTTTGAATGAACCGCGCGCCGATGTTCGAGGTCATGATGATGATGGTGTTCTTGAAATCGACGGTGTTGCCCAGTGCGTCTGTCAGGATTCCGTCTTCGAAAACCTGAAGCAGAATATTGAAAACGTCCGTGTGCGCTTTCTCGATTTCGTCGAAGAGCAGGACGGCGTAAGGCGAGCGTTTGACCCGTTCCGTAAGTTGGCCGCCTTCTTCGTGTCCGACGTAACCCGGCGGCGAGCCGATGAGCTTAGAAACCGAGTGCTTCTCCATGAATTCCGACATGTCGAAGCGAATCATGGCTCGTTCGCTGCCGAATAGGAATTGCGCCAGCGAGCGCGCCACTTCGGTTTTGCCGACACCGGTTGGGCCCAGAAACAGGAACGAGCCGACGGGACGATGCGGATTTTTCAGTCCCGCGCGGGAACGTCGAATCGCGCGAGACAGCGCCGAGATAGCCGGCCGCTGCGAAATCACGCGTTTGTGCAACTCGGCTTCAATGCGCAGGAGCTTCTTCGATTCTTCTTCTTTCAGCGACGTAATCGGGATGCCCGTCCAGCGCGCGATTACTTCTTCCACGTCTCCGCGCGTGACTTCGCCGACTACGAGCGGGTCCTCTTCTTCGATCGGCGCCTGCGCCCGGCCATAAGTCGCGCGTTCCCACTCAGTCAATGACACATTTAGCTCGTCAAGATTCCCCTGCTCCGCGCGGACGCGCAGCTTCACGCGGGCGCCGGCTTCGTCAATCACATCGATGGCTTTGTCCGGCAGGAAACGATCGGGAATGTAGCGGCTGGATTGCAAAACCGCGGCTGCCAAAGCATCGTCGGTGTAATGAACCTGATGAAAGCTTTCGTAACGCTCGCGCACGCCCCCAAGAATCTCGACTGCTTCGTCTTCCGAGGGCGGCGCGACTTTCACCGCCTGGAAACGGCGCTCGAGCGAGCGGTCCTTTTCGATCGATTTGCGAAATTCACCGGGCGTCGTCGCGCCGATGCACTGAATTTCGCCGCGTGAAAGCGCCGGCTTCAAGATGTTCGCCGCGTCCAGTGAACCTTCCGCGGAACCCGCGCCCACCAGCGTATGCAATTCGTCGATGAACACGATGTACTGCGGATTGTCGATCAGCTCGCGCATGATCTGCTTCAGCCGCTCTTCGAATTGGCCGCGATATTTTGTGCCGGCCACGATTAGGCTGATGTCGAGCGATAGGATGCGTTTGTTTTCCAGGAACGAAGGGACTTCGTCGCGCACGATGCGCTGCGCCAGACCTTCGACGATCGCAGTTTTGCCGACGCCTGGCTCGCCGATAAGGACGGGATTGTTCTTCGTGCGACGGCAAAGGATTTGCACGACGCGCTCAATCTCGCCTTCGCGGCCAATCAACGGATCAAGCCGATCGTTCGCCGCGTCTTCAGTTAAATCACGCGAGAACTCGAGCAGGTGCGGAATGTCTTTCCGATGACGAGCGTCGGCGCCGCTCTGTCGGGCGATTTCGTCACGCACCGCATTCAGTCGCAATCCCCGCTCAAACAAAATCTGTGCGGCCATCGAACGCTCTTCGCGCAGTAAGCCGAGCAGCAGGTGCTCTGTCCCGATGTGACGATGTTGCAGGCGATCCGATTCTTCGTGCGAGTAGTGCAGGACACGCTTGGTCTCCGGAGCGAGCGGCAGTTCAACTGACGTCGGTATTCTTTCGCGCAACAGGGTGCGACCCTCAATCTCGCGGCGAATCGCTTCGATCGTGATTTGCGCGCGCGGAAAGAACCGACCGGTAAGCGTCTTGTCTTCCCTCATCAAGCCGAGCAGCAGATGCTCAGGCTCAATCGCCGGCGCGCCGAACTGTGACGCTTCGTATCGAGCGAAAAAAATTACCCTGCGCGCTTTTTCTGTGTAGCGTTCGAACATTCGCTTAAGTTTTATGATTGCCGCGGCGTGGCTAACTCCCAAACCTCCACGCGCGGGCATTATAACCTAAGCATCAAGAGGCAAGAAGCCCCATCTTTTTTAGCAACTGAAGGTTCAATTCAGCTGCACTCTTCGAAATCGCGTTGCGGCAACCAAGGCGTGAAAGATTCCTATGCCGTGGCAAACCGATCG
>DATBSG010000088.1:0-4807 GCA_036559945.1 Pyrinomonadaceae bacterium | reverse complement strand
ATGAAACTTGAATTCCTGCCCCGAGCGCATTGAAATCAACTCCCCCGCGCGAATTGAATCACCCGAATTCTCCGTATTCACTTCAATCCAATAACGAGCAACTTCGTGCATCGGCACGGAAACGTCAGCGCTGTTGGTCGGGTGCGACGTGGCCGTCTTCGAGTTGCCGACATATCGTATTAACGCATAGCCCCCGATCCCGACGACAAGCAACAGCGCAACCGCCGCGATACCAACGAACAGCAATGGCGATCGCCGGCCTGGAAAAGGTACCTCGACCTGCTGGCGCGGCTCTTGCTGAGCAACCTCCACAGGTTTTGCCGCTTCGCGCGCGGCAAGTTCCTCAGGCGAAACAACTACGGTTGGCATCGTCGCGGCCTCGCTCACCGCGACGCGAGCGCTTCCACTGTCCGCTATCGTGAGTGCGCCGGAATCGCCGACCGTCGGCGTTGGGAGATCCGCGAGGGTGTCAAATCGACTTGTTGCCGGAGCTTCGACAATCGGCGCTGGATGGGAAACGGCCGGAGAGCCGTCGCCGCTGGCTAACGCCGTTTCCAATTCTCTCTCTAACTCTCCGGCGGTGGCTTGCCGGTCGCCACGATCTTTTGCCATCGCGCGCTGAATAGCTTTGCTAAAATCAACAGGGACGCTTGGAGTAACTTCGTGAAGTGGTTTCGGCGTTTCGATTACGTGTTGTCGGCGCAGTTCAAGTATTGTCATGCCGTCGAACGGTCGCTTGCCGGCAATGATCTCGTAGAACACGACGCCGAGACTGTAGATGTCCGCACGCCCGTCGATTTCGGAACTGCGATCCTCGGGCAGCTCGCCCCACTGCTCAGGCGACATGTAATAAGGCGTGCCCAGCATCTGGCCCGCGACGGTCAGATTCGTGCTGCCGGTTTTTTCTGCGCCGGCGACTTCGCGCAACTTTGCGATGCCCAGATCGAGGAGCTTCACGATGGGCTCGCCGCCGGTCGTCGCCTTTCCGATCATGATGTTTTCGGGTTTCAGATCGCGATGAACGACGCCCATCGCATGGGCCGCGTTCAGGACACTGATAACCGGCTTGAGAGTCGTTAACGCGTCGACGGGCGAAAACTTTCCGCGCCGTTTCAACTCAACGTCGAGAGTTGTGCCCTCGACATACTCCATCACGAGATAGATCGTGCCGTCGCTGGACGTGCGCAGATCGTAAACGGTCACTGCGTTTGGATGACGAAAGCGCCGCGCGGCCTGGCCTTCGCGCTGAAAGCGGCGCAGCCACTCGGTGTTGCTGCGCATCTCCGGCGGCAGCATTTTGATCGCCACTCGATCGCCGAGCAGGATGTGGCGCGCGCGATAAACGGCACCCATGCCGCCCCGGCCGAGCAACGCTTCAATCTGATACTGTCCGTCGAGAACGCTGCCCACAAACGAATGCGGATCTTCCTCCAGCACCTCGCCGTCTTTCGGACAGAAGCTGACGTTGTCGTCGTACTTGCTACTACAGGCGGGACAAAACTTCACAGTGTCAATGTAAAGGCAAGAATCTCAGGAAAGCAACCCCGATAACGTAAAGAGTAACGTCCGCGCAAAAGTGGGCAATCATGGCCGCTTCCAGGCCGCGCTTTCGATAGAGATAACCAAACACGATCGCGGCAATCCCATTCAGCGTTAACGCCAGGACTACCACCGTCGGAGTTATCTTCATCACCATCGAGGCCGACGGCAAATGCCCCAAGCCAAACAGAATTGCGACGATGATATTGGCCGTCCAGAAAGTTGCGGATGATAGTCGCGCTTTCTGCCGCTGGAAGAGCTTCATGCCCAGCCAGGCGATGAGGCTCAACAAGAACAATCGGCTGATAATTTCTTCATCAATGCCGCCATAAAATCCTGCCAGGAATCTCTTCCACACGCTCGCGTGAGAAGCGGTGACGAAAGGCAGAGCCGGCAGGTGAGGCGCGGCAATCAGGATTGGAATCAGAACGATTACGCCGACCCCAACTCCAAGGATCACACCGGCCTTTATCGTGTCGGTGAATTTACGGTCCGATGGACGATGGTAAAGCCAAGCTTCAAGCAGGGGTGCGCCCAAACCTATTTTTCGGGCGATGGCCAGACCGAATCCGACGGCTAGCCCCAGGAGCGCAAGATTTTGCACGGCGCCAATGACGATTATTAACGGAAGGGGAAGAGCGGGCGGCGGTGCCTTCTGCACGAGCGGCCTAAAGAGTTCGAGCGCGAGCGGAATGATCGCGGCGGCTCCGACGACAGAGGCCGGAAATAATATCCAGAAGACGCGCCATGGGAACGGCGTGTCGCGCTTATTGTGCGCGGGTATAGATTCGCTCGGCATATTCACCCGCCATGCGGTCGCTGTTGAAGGCGGGTACCAGTGTTTTGATTGCGTGCTTCATCATTTCGACCCAACCCCGAGGCATTCCGTCAGCCTCGCGATCGTAAAACAGCGGGATGACCTGTTCTTCGAGTACCTGAAACAGCGAGGCAGCATCCTGACGATCTGCCTCGGCCTCTGTTAACTCACTGACGTCGCTGATCGCAAAACCGTTCCGCCCGTCGTAACCTTCCAGCCACCATCCATCGAGTACTGAGAAATTGAGCCCGCCGTTCATCGCCGCCTTCTGACCACTGGTGCCTGACGCCTCGAACGGCCGCCGCGGCACGTTCATCCAGACATCGACACCCTGCACCAGCTGCCGCGCCACCTCCTGATCGTAATCTTCGATGAACGCGACGCGCTGACGCACCGACGGATCACGATGCCACTTCAGAAGCTTTTGCAGCACGAGTTTTGCCCCCTGGTCGTGCGGATGGGCCTTGCCGGCAAAGACAAACTGCACCGGCCGCTCTGAATCATTCAGAAGTTTCGTCAGACGTTCTTCATCGCTTAGCAGTAAGTCCCAACGTTTGTAGCCGGCGATGCGACGCGCGAATCCAATCGTCAACACCGAAGGATGGAACATGGTGCGCGCGGCTTCGATGTATTCGTCACTTTCGCCGCGTGCAAGCCGCGCGTCGAACGAAGCGTCGCGAATAAACGCCACCAGGCGCTGCTTCAACAACAGATGCGCCTGCCAAAGCTCTTCGTCGGATATCTTATCGATGGCCACCGACCACGCGCTCGGGTGACGCGCCATTTCCAACCAGTCCTCGCCGGTGGCCTGCTGATAGACCGAGCGAATTGCCGGTCCCACCCACGTTGCCGCGTGCACTCCGTTGGTCACCGAACCGATTGGCACTTCGTCGGTAGCGCGGTCGGGCCACATCTCTTGCCAGAGCTGTCGCGAGACTTCGCCGTGCTTGCGACTAACGCCATTCGTCGAACGCGACATGCGTAGCGCCAGCGGCGTTAGCCCGAAAGCCTCGTCTGCGTTGCCTTTGATGCGACCGAGCGCGAGAAACTTTTCAAGTGAGAGCCCGAGCGCTGTTTCGTGCCAGTTTCCGAACCCCAGCCTAATTAGCTCGACACTGAACTCGTCGTGGCCTGCGGCGACCGGCGTGTGTGTCGTGAAAACGCAGTGTTCGCGGACGCGGCGAGCGGCTTCGTCAAATTCGACGCCGTCACACTCCATCACCTTGCGCGTCAGCTCTAACGCGAGGAACGCCGAGTGACCTTCGTTCAAGTGAAATACATACGGGTCAATTCCTAGCTTGGATAGAAGACGCACGCCGCCAATGCCCAGCATCATCTCTTGCACGAGACGCGTTTCGCGATCGCCACCATACAGGTGGCCGGTGATCAGGCGATCGATCGGATCGTTCTTCGGAACATTTGTGTCGAGCAGATAAAGCTGCACACGTCCAACTTGCGCGCGCCAGGCGCGTGCACGCACAAGGCGCCCGCGCATACTCACTTCAATTGTTACCGGCTCACCGGCGTTGTCCGTCACTGGCTCTAGCGGCAATTCGTCCGCATAAGTTTCTGTATACGATTCGACTTGCCAGTCATCGGTCGTCACGCTCTGGCGAAAATAGCCAAAGCGATAAAACAAACCGACCGCGGTCAGCGGCAGATTGAGGTCGCTGGCTGATTTCAAATGATCGCCGGCCAGAATCCCGAGGCCACCCGAATACAACGGCAGCGAGCTGTGAACGCCAAACTCCGCGCAAAAATACGCGACGGGAGTTTGCGGCGTGACGTGTTCCGACACGCGCAAACCCGGCCACGGGCGCGTATCGCTCATGTAATTATCAAAACGATTCGACAACACTCCCACGCGATCCGTGAACGCTGGATCGGCGGCCATTTGCGCCAGCCGCAGATCAGAAATTTGGGCCAGTAGAGTCCCTGGATTCTGTTCAACCTGTCGCCAGACGCCCGGTTCGAGGTCGCGAAAGATCTCAGGACCGTCGGGCGCCCAGCTCCACCAATAATTCCAGGCCAACTTGTCGAGAGGTTTGAGCGTTGCGGGCAATTGGCGCGCGCGAACGCCCGGTTTGGTTTCAATTTCAACGTCAGGATTCATGTTTGATCGATGAGCAAAAGTAAGGCGGCCATCGCCGCCGAATAGAGAAGGAGTGATTTAGCAGATGATTGACGTTTCCGTCAAACACGCGCGTGTCAGAAGCCCGACCGTAAGGGAGGGCAATTAAGCATTCCGGTAAACGTTCGATGTTGATGCCATGCTCACTTGCCCTCCCTTACGGTCAGGCTTCTGACACGTTACTCGCTGAACTGTTGATTCGCTAAAAACACATCCGCGTCGCGCTGCTGGAAAAACACGAGTCGCACTTCCTTCAACTGATGATCCGTCGACAAAAAGTTCTCAATCGTTTTTGAGGACACGCGCGCAGCTTCATCTTG
>DATBSG010000087.1:0-16782 GCA_036559945.1 Pyrinomonadaceae bacterium | reverse complement strand
AGTGTTCACGCCGAAACTTTTCAGCGTTCCGTTCACCGCGCCAAAGTTTGAATTCAACATCAGGCGCCAAATGACCCCGACGACGACCGGCGGGAGCATCAGCGGTATGAGCAGTAAGACGCGGAAGATGTTGCGCGCACGGATTTGTGAATCGAGAAGGAGCGCAAGTCCGAGTCCGAGCAAGAACTCTGCTGTTAATGCGATGGCCGCATAGACTAACGTGTGCGCGAGCGCGCTCAAAAAGAATTGGTCCGTGAAAAGGCGAGCGAAGTTCTGAAGTGTAGGTGCGCCGGAATTGGATTGGAAGCTAATCCTGACGGAATAAATCAGAGGATAAATCGTCAGCGCGAGAAGAACAGCGATCGTTGGCGCGAGAAGCAGATATGCGAGTGACCGATCCGAAGCGTATCGCTGAATGGTGTTTTCGCGAGTCATTCAGGTGTGGCGACGAAGTCCCGAGCGGGCTCCGTAGGGGCAAAATTATAGAAAGAGATTAGGTGAATCGAAACAACTCCTTTAGGAGCGAAATATTAACCGGGTTCCCTGTGAATCAACCAAATGGCGCTCCTAACGGAGCTTCCGGATCAATTTCAAAAACGATGGCTATAAATATTTCGCCGCTACGCGGCTTCGAACCAAGACGGTAGCACACCAAAGCCACAGCCTATTTCCCGCGTTCAACAATTCGCTTTATCTCCGCGTTCGCCTGATTCATCGCGTCTTCGCCAGTGAGTTCGCCGCTGTTAGCTTTCGAAAGATAGATGCCGAAGGCATTCTCGATTTCGTTCCACATTGGCGTGCGCGGACGCGGGCGTGAACTTTCCAAAGAACGAAGTTGCGCGGGATACGACGGGAACTTCGCGACGAGCTCCGAATCAGTAAAGAGAGACTTACGCGTCGGCGGATTGCCGCGCTGCGCCGACAATTTCATTTGTTCGCGGCTGGTGGCCCACAACAGAAAGTCCATTGCCGGCTCGCTGTTCTTCGCGTCGCGCGGAATTGCAATCAGCCAGTTCCCAATTTCTGCACGACCAGGATTCTTTGCGCCGGGCAATTGGCCGAATTCCATTTTGCCGATCACTTTGGATTTCGCGGGGTCGCTGAACGAGCTGATCCATGCGGGCCAGTTGATCGACATCGCGGCGGTGCCTTGTAAAAGATGCGCGCCAACTTCATCCGCATTAAAGCTCGCATAGCCGGGTGGCGAATATTTGCCAAGCTCAATCATCAACTTCAGAGCCGCAATGCCTTCCGCGCTGTTGACCGTCGGCTGGCCCGAGGAGTCAAACATTTCGCCGCCAAACGCCCAGAAAATGGGCATGAAGTCAGCGACGGCGGCATTACCCTGCGCCGCGCGCATCACGTAACCGTACAGCTTTCCGCCACCGGGGGCGCCGTTTGTTTCCTGTTCGCTGATAGTCTTCGCCGCCGTCAAGACATCATCCCAGGTGGCCGGCTCTTTCAAATCGTGCTTCTGAAAAAGATCCTTTCGATAAAAGAACAACTGCGAGTTGCCGACGTATGGCAGCGCATAGAGCGCGCCCGTTTGATAAGGTTCACGACACAGCGCCAGCGACGTTGCCACGAAATCATCATCAGGGCCCGTCTTGCCCCGCTTCTGAAGCAGCGGCGTCAAGTCCGTCAGCACGCTGAGCGAGGCGAACTTCGGAAACCAGGGATCGTCAAGCATGATCAGATCGTAAGCCCCGCTGCGCGCGTTGAGATCGAGCAGCTCCTTTTCGAACAAATTCGCGTACGGAAACTCGGCGATGTTGATGTGCACGCCGGTTTGCGCCTCGTAATCCTTCGCCGCCTGTTTCAGCGCGTCGCCTTCGACGCCTGAGTTAATGGCCAGCGTCAACGTACGCGTGTCCTGATTTCCTGATCGCAAGCATCCAGAAACAGCAATTCCCAGCAGCGCCAGCGTCGCGATGATGGCTGTCCTTTTCATTGTTGGGCGGGTACATTAGCCGGAAAAGTAGGTCTATTCAAGGGCTATGCAAACTAATGAGTTCGCAGTAAACTCTCGCTCGCTCCAAAAAGTTGTCGGCGAATCCTCTGTGTCCTCTGTGGTGAAAACGCGTAAGGAGAATCACGAATGATTACGAAAAAACTTTCGTTGCTACTGCTAATTGTTTGCACCTTCCCGCTGGCTATTTCTGCGCAGACACCGCGCCACCCGCTCAAGCTCGACGACCTGGCACGCTTTCGCAACGTGAGCGATCCGCAAATATCACCGGACGGCCAGTGGATCGCTTACACCGTCTCGATGATCGACACGAAGGAAGACAAGAGCAACACGCACATATGGTTGGCGAGCTACGACGGCAAAAGCGATCGACAAATTACTTTCAGCAATGACAGTGAAGGGTCGCCGCGTTGGAGCCCGGATGGAAAATATCTTTCGTTCACATCATCGCGTTCATCCGGCAAGACCGGTGTGCGCGGTAGTCAGATCTGGTTGCTCGATCGCAGCGGCGGCGAGGCTTACCAACTCACTGAATTCAAAGGCCGCTTGCAAGGTTACGAATGGTCGCCCGATTCGAAGCGCATCGCGGTGTTGATTGGCGATCCCGATCCTGACGCGCCCGATCCGAACGCCACACCGACGCCTGGTGTACCGCCGAAACCGCCCAAGCCGATCGTCATCGATCGCTACCGATACAAACAGGACGTGCAGGGTTATCTGCTCTCGGGCCGTCACACCTATATCTATCTTTACGACATCGCGACGAAGAAACTCGATCGACTGACGAAGAGCAAATGGGACGAGTCATCGATTTCATGGTCGCCGGATGGGACCAGAATCGCTTTCATGAGCAATCATGCCGAC
The DNA here is from genome assembly GCA_036559945.1 of Pyrinomonadaceae bacterium. Taxonomy (GTDB): domain Bacteria; phylum Acidobacteriota; class Blastocatellia; order Pyrinomonadales; family Pyrinomonadaceae; genus UBA11740. The sequence goes on along the minus strand of DATBSG010000087.1, from coordinate 13,949 downwards.
GATCCGGATCGCGATCCGGCGGCGCAATTGTTTGTTGCGCAAGCTCAACCGGGAGCGACTGAGAAACTCTTGACGACGCCGGAAGATCGCGCGAGCCGCACGCGGCCCGAGTGGTCCCCCGACGGCACGCGCATCGTATTTATCGAAGGCGACGAGAAGAAGTACGGCGCTTACAACATGGAGCACCTTGCGTCGGTTCCGGCTGATGGCAGCGCCGCGCCGGCGCGGATCAAGGCGGTCGAAGATCTCGATCGCGGGGTGTCGGGTGTGCGATCTGCGGCGGATGGAAAGTCAGTGATCGCTACGGTGACTGACGACAGATCCGTTTATCCGGTGAGTATCACGCGCACGTCGCTGACGCGTCTGCTCGATTCCCCGGTGGTTGTTTCCAGTCTATCGATGGGCGGCGGTCGCACCGTTCTGCTTTCCGGCAACGACAAGAAGCCCACTGAGATCTACGTGATGGAAGGTAAGACATTGCGGCAGATAACTCACCAGAACGACGCCCTGATGAGTGAACTTCAAATCGGCGAAACTGAGGAAGTCAGCTTCAAGAGCAAAGATTTAACGGAAGTTCACGGGCTGCTGACGTATCCGGTCGGTTATGTCAAAGGAACAAAAGTTCCGCTCCTACTGCGCATTCATGGCGGCCCGAACGGTCAGGATCAGCATTCATTCAGTATCGAGCGGCAGGTCTTTGCCGCGAATGGTTATGCCGTGCTGGCGGTGAATTATCGTGGCAGCTCAGGCCGCGGCCAAAACTTCTCGCGATCGATTTTCGCGGATTGGGGTCATTACGAAGTCGAGGATCTGCTGGCCGGCGTCGATCACGTGATTGCGTTGGGCGTCGCCGATCCTGATCGTTTGGGCGTCGGCGGTTGGAGCTACGGCGGAATTCTCACCGATTACATCATCGCCACCGATACGCGGTTCAAAGGTGCGACCAGCGGCGCCGGCACGGCCTTCACCGTCGCGTTCTACGGCACCGATCAGTACATCATTCAATACGATTACGAGATTGGTCCGCCGTGGAACCCGAAGGCGTGGGAGACTTACGTCAAGATTTCCTATCCGTTCCTGCATGCCGATCGAATCAAGACACCGACACTGTTTTTGGGCGGCGAGCGCGACTTCAACGTGCCTGTCCAGGGCGGACAACAAATGTATCAGGCGCTGCGCAGTCTCGGAGTGGAAACTCAACTCGTGATCTATCCCAATGAGTTTCACGGCATCACGCGGCCGAGCTACGTGCGCGATCGTTACGAGCGGTATCTCGGCTGGTACGACAAGTATGTGAAGAAATCGCAGCCGATGAAGAAGGACGTGGCGACTGGCGGGCTCTAAGTCTATCCACCGATAAAGCTCATCGTGCGCGAAGGCGCCACGAAGCCGGGATCGTTGATGAAGTGTCGCGGCTCTTTCTTCATCACCACCTCTTCGATGAAATCGATGATTTCCGATCGCGATGCGCCATCGCGCAACACATCGCGCAAAGAGTGTTCGACGGTTGAGAACAGGCAAGTGCGGATTTGACCGTCTGCGGTTAATCGAATTCGCGAGCATGCCCCGCAAAAGGGCTCAGTCACTGGAGCGATGATTCCGATCTCTCCCGGCGCGCCGTCGGCAAACCGATAACGCGAAGCCGTGCTCGACCCGCGAACCTCGTCAAACGGCTCCAGGGGAAACTTCTCTTCAATTCGTTTGCGAATCTCGCGCCCTGACACAACGTCTTCACGCAACCAGTCGTGGCCTGAATCGAGCGGCATGAACTCGATGAATCGCATCAGCACATCGTGTTGACGCGCAAATTCTGCAAAGTCGGCCACCTCGTCTTCATTGTGACCGCGGACAATCACGGCGTTTATCTTGATCGGCTGAAGACCGGCATCCTTCGCAGCCTGAATCCCTTCCATTACTCGATCCAAAACATCGACGCCGGTCATTTGCTTGAACACATCACGTTTCAGACTGTCCAGACTGATTGTGATGCGATCGAGGCCGGCTTCTTTCAAGCTCTGTGCGCGGTGCGGCAGGAAATAACCGTTGGTCGTGAGCGCCAGATCGTGCAGGCCGCGATCCTTAAATTGCGCCAACTTGAAAATGATCTGCTCGATGTCGCGGCGCATCATCGGCTCGCCGCCGGTGAGACGAATCTTCTGAATCCCAAGCTCAACAAAGATGTCGCACGCGTACTCGATCTCTTCGTACGACAGCATCTGCTCTTTCGGAGCAATCGGGGGCTCACCATGCGGCAGGCAATAAAAGCAGCGGAAGTTGCAGCGGTCCGTCAGCGACACGCGCAAATCGCGAATCGCACGGTTATAAGAATCTCTGAGAACGCCTGTCACTACGGTGCAATGATAAGCCGTGCAAGGTGGGACTTCAAAGAACCCCAGGATTCTTGCCGGCCGCTGATCATGGAAAGCCCAACTCGCCTTTCGATTCGCCATTCCAGACGAGTCTGCCGCCGAGTTCATCGTTCATGTGATTGAGATTCGCGCCCAGCAGAATCATTGCCGTTTTCAAAGCCTGAATCGAGTCATGGCCATGTCCAGAGTGGGTTTCCTGGCTTCCGATGCCAATGATTTGATATGGACATTCGTAACCTGACAAATCCTTCAACGGTTGAGGTTTGCCAATGAAGACGCTGACGGGCCGCTTGTTTCCGTTTTCATCAATGATGTGAAGCATTCGCGATGCGATGATTTCGCCAATACTGTCAAACGCCATGTAACCCTCCCCCACTTGCGCTTTTCGAAAAGAAGAAACGCCGGCCGCCCTGACGGGCCGCCGACGCTGTGTGGGAGGTGATTGTAGTTCAGTTGCCCCGCTTGCGCGTTCGCACGATCCAAGCTGGCGTAGGTGCTTTGCTTTCGCCGAAATCGATCCAGCCCGAGAGCCGAGTGACAACCATTGGCGCTTGATCGGAGCTGCTCGCAGCAGAAGGCGAAACCTTGCGTGTCATATCCTGTCTTGAACTTGTCGTAAAGTCTGTCATGGTCGTGATCCTTTCTGCTTAGGTCGTCCGTTTGGCCCACCCACTAACGCAGGCGGTACTGACTATTAGTTCACGCTCATCAAACCTGCACTGGCGGTGAAGCCAACGCCGAAGCCGACTACCATCGCCGGGCCGGCCCACTCTTTCTTGCCGGCCAACATGAAACCGGTCGAAGCGCTCGACAGATTTCCAAAGTTCTCAAGCACGTCGTACGACTTGTGCACTTTCATTGAATCGGTGTCGAGGTGCAGTTGCGAGCAGATACCGTCCAGAATTTTCTTGCTGCCCGTGTGAATCAGGCAGTCGTCAACCTGGCTCATATCAGAGACCGGTGATTGCGGATTGTGCAGAACGTCGTTAACAGTCGTCACCGCGTAGTGCGCGCCACGTTGCGGGACCGCCGGGCGCATGAAGTACTGCGGCTTTCCATTCAATGCCGGATGCGAACTGTTGCTAACCATCGTCAGCAGGTTCACATCGTCGGGCGAGTCGTTCGTCAGATGGCAAATCGGTCCGAAGGTTGGTTTGCCTGACTGGTCCGCGCCCAGCAACAAGGCTACCGCGCCGTCCCCGAACAACATCGACTGAATCGCCAAAGTCGTTTCCGTTCGCTCGTTCTCGAATCCAGAGTCATCCAGTTTGCCATTTTTCCTCATGCGCGCGACTTCGCGGAAACCATAATACTCGTCGCGCAGCAGCGGCGCGACGTAAGGGGTGTGCGCTTCAGACATCAGCACGATTGCCATCTTTCCGGGATTCGCGGTGAGATACCATTGCGCGACTTCGACGGACTTCAGCATCACTGAGCAGCCTTGTGATTGCATGCTGACCGTCGACAGCGAGCGCGGCAACAAACCATGAGTGCGCCCCATCACTTCGGAAGCCAGACAGGGCAGCATCTGGTCGGGCGTGTTGGTTGCGGCAATCAGCAGACCGATCTGCGAAGGGTCGCCGCCCCATTCTTCGATGCACCGGCGCGTGGCGTCCACGCCAAGTTGGGTCGTCGAGCTGGTTTGATTCATCGGAGCGCCCGTCAAAAAGTCAGCGTAGTTGTCCATCGTCGAATAACGATTGTCGACGCCAAGAGAACAGATGGAGTTAATGAGTTCAGGTGAGAACTTATGCATCATCGAAGCAACAAGTTCCGTGGTGCTGAATCGGTTCTGTGGGGTTGCGGTGCTTGCTTGAACCAGGCTAATCATTGTCTTTCTCCTCGTATCGAACTCTCTCTGAGAACCCTGAATAGCCTTTTCCTTTAACAACACGCGTGCCAGCGATGAACAACCGTTCACAGGAACAGTTAAGCCCAATTATTTGTCGAGTTAGAGCAAATGGTAGTAGTGCCAGTCGAACCGGTTCAGCCCGACGAAAATGGTTACCGAATATGCAGATGTTGATGCGATGCGAAAAGGAGACTTAACTGATGATTTCCTCTGAAGCACTGTTTGCTGAGGAATTTGAACGAACGAGCTGCGGAAAAACCGTTGAGAGGATGGTTATTAGTCTAATTGTGAGAGCTGACAACTAGGTACACACTGTTCATCTAGTATCCGCCGCATTTGCCGCATTTTGCCCTGCTAACGCACGATTGATCGCTTCGCGCAAACGGTCGCCGCTGTGTGAAGGTGAGTAGCCTGTCCACTGGTTGATGACGTGTCCGTCGGCGCCAATGACGAACGTCTGGGGAATCGAATTACGGCCGTTCATCAACATGCGAGCCGTCTCTCGATCCGCCCAGCCAATGCGGAACCCGAATTGGAAGTCGCGCGCAAACTTCTGTACGCGATCACGCGCGGCGATCGGATCTTCCGTCGTGAGCGCAATGAACTCAACGTCTCGACCAGCGTATTCCTTCCGCACCTTTTCATAGTCAGGCACTTCACGACGGCAGGGTCCGCACCAGGTGGCCCACATATTCACCACGATTACTTTGCCGGCGAAGTCCGCAAGGCGAAACGTGCTGTCGTCGATTGACTGGAGTTTGTGATTGAGCAGGCTCTCAGGCAGAGTGCCTGGCGGCCCGAGCGGTGCAGCTTCAGGTTCCGATCGTAGCGTTTCCTGAACAGGTTCCGGCGGCGGCGGTGGTGGAGGCGGATTGTTGATCCTGCGTCCCGATTGCGCTGCCGCGTTTGCAGCGATGAACACGAGAACAAGGATTTGGACGATTAACTTTCTCATAAAACTTCTTCCTTACTTCGTGGCTGGTAGACTCATACGGCCGATCGCGCCCTCGCCGATGCTGCCGAAATAGAGATTGCCCTTGTGCTCAACGACATTCGCGATCTCAGCGAAGCATTGCGGCGAAGGGTCCTGCAAATTCTGCACCACCTTGCCGTTTGAATCCAGCCCGAGAACGAACGCATAGCGCTTGATCGCAGGCTGGAGAAAATTGGGCAGGCGCATGACTGCTTTCCGCAAGAACGGATGTCGCAACAGGAAGTCGAGCGCCGCGTCGCGCCGATTTACGATCGCCACCCAAAACAGATCGCGGCCGTTCGATGAGATGCCGTCAGGAAATCCCGGCAGGTTATCGATGAAAGTCTCTGATTGCCCTTGCTTGTCGCCTTTCAGCCAAACACGCCGAATGCTGTATGTGCCCGTTTCGTTGACCAACAGGAAAGACTGGTCGGGACTAACGGCGACACCGTTCGCGAAATACAAATCACGAAGCACGGTGCGCGTTTGCTTTGTCTTCGGATCGTATGCGAGCAGACGGCCGTTGGGCCGGTGTTCTAGCAGGTCAGCTTTCAATTCCGTGAGCGGGTATTTGTAGGAAGCGTCTGTAAAGTAAATTGTCCCATCGGGCGCGATATCCAAATCATTCGTGCAGTGAAATTGAACGCCGTCAGCCTGGTTGCTTAGAGGCGTGATGCTCCCGTCGGGCGCAATCGAGCGCAAGCCATTCATTGCGTCGGCAACAATCAAATTGCCGTTCTGATCGAATTTTAAGCCGAGCGGTCTGCCATAAGTATTCGAAAAAGGATCCGGACGGGTGCCGTCGGGCTGCAAACGAAAGATGTGCCCGTCATCGGTTCCCGTGTAGATTCGATCCTGGCTATCGATCGCCACGTCCTCCGGTGCAAAGCCGTTAACTGGCAGGCGCTGGATTTTTCCCAGTTCATTGTTTTGCGCGTAAACACCGGTGAGTTCGGGCATTGCCGGCGGATTCCAAGCTACAGGATCGATCGGAACCGGCCATAACAAAAGGTAGCCGACGATGCCGACGACAGCGGTGATCCCAACACGGAGGATAGCGCGTTTCATCTGGAGGGTTTGTTAGCGCTCGCCGCGCGCAATTTCTACTTTCGTTTCGAGTTCCACAACAAGCTTGCGAATACCAGGTTGGCCCATAGGCTCGATCCAGCGCAGTGCTTCGTCCAGCACACGACGTTGATGCTCTGGCCAGTTTGGTTCGCCGGCGACACTTCCAAGTCTTCCGTGGTAGTAACCGGCGCGCGGCGGACGCACATTTTCGATCACGTCACGGTCAACGGCCAGGGTCATTGCCGGAAGTCCGGTCTGTTCAATTGCGCGCGCAGCCAGCGCCACCGACTGATGACACAGACGCGACGCTGGAATCAGCAGCGCCGCCTGTACGTCGCAGCGACTTAGCCTTTCGAGCAGGTACGGAATCGTTTGCTGCACGAAACTGCCGGCATCGGGAATGAAACCGGAGAAACTCCAGAACACTGGAGCAATCTGGCCGATAATGCGATTGCTTTCAAATTCATGCAGACGCTGAAGCGGCACCTGAACGTTGGCGTCTTGCTGAACAAAAGTCGGGTCATATCCCCGAGCTGAGAATCGCAAGTCACGTAAATCAATGTCGCTGGGAATCTCGCGCAACTCGAGATCGCCATCAGGCGCGGTCGTGTCAAACGGGTCTGTGCCATCGATGTAAGCGCCCGCGGAAACGATCAGCGCGAGATTCATCATCGTGATGGCGCGCCGCGCCGGCGTGAAGGGCGCGAGGGAATTCTGGATGAAGGGATATCGGTCGAGGTTCTCGGTGGATCCCTGTACCCTGGATTTCCACGTCTCGTACTGATGCCGCCACTGCTCGCTTTGTTCAATAATTTCCACGACTTCTGTAATCCGTTTCAATCGCCCGATGGCTTAGGCGGTTCTGACTGATTCGTGCGATTCGCGTTTAAGACGAAAGCGATTAACGCGGCTACCATCGCCACGCCCATCATCGCGACGGAGTAACGATGCAGGCTGTCAAACTGGACGCGACGCGGATCAGTCGTCGCGATTTGATCGATCGGCAACTGCATCGATGCTCGCAGCGCCGTCATCCGCGCGGCGATTACCCAATGGCCGAGGCCTGTCATGATAGCCATAATCGCAAGCGAAATCATCTCCGCGAACCGTCTCAACCTCGTCTGCGCACGCGTGGCGAAGAAGCTGATGACGAGCAACAGGAGGCTTATTTCAAAACCGCCGCGGTTCAATATGCCGAGCAATCGAGTAACGATCGTCCCGGCCAACGCATTGGCATTGGGCAACTCGTTCCCGCGCAGCACTGCGAAAAGGTTCGGCGCGACCGCGGCGCTGAAAAAGACTGCCGCTCCAAGCCAAAGGCCCAGCAACAGGAGACTAATTGTGTGTAGAAGCTTTCTCATGTCACACGCGTTCGGTGTCCACCGTTGCGTTCAGTCTGATTATCGGTGGTTCGATTTGCGGCTGCTCAATCTCTCGCGGATCGGGCGCGCTGAGAAGCCACAACAGCGCGCGATCAAGTTGCGCCTGATAATCTTCCAGATCGAGAGACATGAAGACGCCGCAACCCAGCCGCGCAAACTTTTCTTTTGCCGCCAGGTACATTTGCCGCGCTGCGCCGGGCCGTCCGATTTGCAGATGATGAAACGCGACGGCTGATTGAATCATCGCTTGCAGAAACAGCTTTTCATCCGGCGCCACCGGCCCCATCCAGCGTTCCTCCCACGCATCATGCGCTGCGTGAAACTCACCGGCGTTGTACAGATCGATGCCGGCCAGATACTCAACCGGATACGCGAGAATGTGCTCTTCAGAATACGCAGGCACGCTGGCCGTCGGCATAGAGACATTGTAGCCGATGGACAGTCGAGCACAATGTACCCCTCTCATCGTGCGACCAAAGGAAGACGACCGCACCGATTTCAAAGCGCCGAAGAGTTCCTGGCAACTGGACCTCGCTTGGCGCGGGATTCGGGCGCCTTATTTTTTCGGAAAGTAGCCTTCGCGCGCGCGCACGCGCAGGTCCGAATGCGTAGGAGATGAAACGTTGATGCGGCGAAACGCAGCGCCGCCGGATTTGTTGTCTGAATAGTATTGAAGCAGGTACTGGCTGCGAATCTCCGAAGCGATTCGCTGAAAGATCGCCGGCAAGTCCGCCTCGTTCGCCGGCACAAACGCGGCGCCGCCGGTAGCGGTGGCTAATTTTTCCATGCCTGCTTGTGACCGCGCGATGCGCACGTTCAGGTGCATTGTGCGGCCGCTTGGATTGATTGAATAGAACGTGACTTCTCCCCGTTGCACTTCTTTGAGTACGTCCGACTGCGCCCGTTCGATAAACCGCACCTGGTTTTGAACGTCCGAAAACTGACTATTACCTCGGTTGTACAATTCGGCGATCCGAGCCGTGTCATCGCCATCCGAGAGAACGACGATCACCCGGCGCCTTCCCTGCGATGAATTGGCGTCAAGGTATTTCTCGGCCGCGACTACGGAATCGAAAAACGCGGTGTAACCTTTCGCGGCGGTGAGCGTCATCAGTTGTCGCGCGCTCACGTCGGCATTGGCGAACGGCTGAATCAACCGTGGTGTTTGATCGATCGCGAACACGGTCGCTCGGTCTCCGGGCTTCATCACCTGCCACAGGAAATCAGCGGCCGCCTTCTGCTCAAAACCAAAACGCGCTTCGACGCTGGCCGAAACATCGATGAGTAGCGCGATGTCGAGCGGCACCTGCTCTGGATCGCCAAGCTGCGCGATTTGCTGCGACCGGCCGTCTTCTTCGATGCGGAAATCGCCCGGCGTCAATCCGAGGACGGGCTGGCCGTTCGCATCAGTCACTGAAACCGGCACAACGATCAAATTAGACGTGACGCGCACGACTTCCAACTCCTCGGGCGCGGGCGTCGGCGTCGGTTTCGGTTTGTAAATTGGGGCTGGTGGTGGTGGCGGGAGCTGCTTGATTCTCTGCGCGGCGATCGGCTCTGCGAGAAAAATTGCCGCACAGAAAAAGAAAGCCAGCGCTGAAATCAACGCCGGCCTAAGTTTGATATTCCCACGTTCCATCAACCAACCTTTCATGCCGCCAGTCACGACGTGTCGGGCTGCTGGCCTTCTTTAGACGCCGTGTGGCGGCACGATCGTTGGCAATGTACGACAATCCCGAAGCATTGGGATTGCGGTCTTTGTACGAGCGCAAGTTAACAACTTGCGTTACTGTCCGCTGGTCCCCGGTCTGCTCATCGTCGGCGCGGGCTGTGTCAGACCCTTGTTTACAAGCATCTTCACTTCCACGCGACGATTCTGGGCGCGGCCGGTGCGCGTGGTGTTCTCGGCAACCGGATCGAGTTCGCCGAAGCCGTACGGTGTAACAATCCGGCGAAGCGGAATCTTGTGCTGCTCGACCAGATAAGTAATGACCGCATCTGCGCGACGTTGGCTCAATGCGCGATTGCGTGCCGTGCTGCCGGTTGCATCGGCATAGCCCGTCACCTCGAGCACGTAAGCTTTCGAGTTCAAAGCCTTCGTGGCGATCGCGTCAAGCTTCGATTTTGCGTCAGCATTTAACGCCGAGCTACCCACGCGGAAATTCACTGCGGCGGTTTCCTGCGGCACGTAATCATCCAGAGCCGAAATGCGCTCGTTCGTTTGGTTAACGCCGGTGACCGCTTGATCGGCGGTTTCCTGCGCGGCCTTCGCCCCGCCACGGGCAGCGTTTGAAACCGCGGCGAGTTCATCCAATTGTCCGGAAAGTTTCTGCGCGTTTTGTTCTACCTCCGACAGCCGGCCTTCCGAGGCCGTAGCGCGCTCTTCGAGTGGATTTGCACGTGCTTCAACAGAGATTGCAGTGCGCAAATCGGTGTCATTGAATCGTATCTTCTCGGCTACTAGTTCACCGTTGGATCCGCCACGACCTTCAACTTCAAGATTAAGTCCGCGCAAAATCTGCGTGGACGCGTAGTTTGTACCACTGCGCAGAAAACCACCCTTGGTTTTCACAGACGTCCGGTCAGTCAGGCGCACGATCGTGTCGTTGCCGGTGAGATCGCGGACCGTGAACGTGTCGACGTCGCGTCGCACCACCACTCCTTTGATCTTCATCTTTTCGCCACTGGCGACTGAGCGGGCTCTGGTTTGATTGTTGTCAGTTTGAGCAAGGGCCAATGGGGAAAGGGTAAGCGCGAGCAAGAACGCAAGCGCAATTGACCGAAACATTCTGAAACTTTTCATATTGGATAACTCCTTCAATTTTAGGTTAGGACGTCGCAACAGGCGCGTCGGGTTTACACGAATCAGATTAGCCGATTCGCATTTTGCGTTGTCCGCTTCGTACTTGCAGACAGGATTTTCAAGAGGTTGACAACCAATGTCGCGTCAACTCGGCTGATAGTACTGCACAATGAATCGAAGTCAAGCGCGATTAGCAGCGAAAACGCACTTACCAAGAATTCATCATTCGTTCGCTATGCGATCGCAATACTGAGTTGAATTGTTGAGTTTTGAAATTGAAAGGCGGCGTCAAATAAACGCCGCCTACGTTGTTTTCGCGTGGACCCTCAGATTGCGAACTGTGCAGCTTCCAGGTGCTCTTTGATGTAAGCGAGGAATCTCTCAGCGTCGGCGCCATCGATGATGCGATGATCGAAGCTGAGCGCGAAATAAGCCATGTGGCGAATAGCGATGTAGTCTTCACCGTCCGGCGTGGTCAGAACTTTTGCCCGCTTTTCAATTTTGCCCACACCGAGGATGGCGACCTGCGGCTGATTGATGATCGGCGTGCCGAACAATCCGCCGAAGACGCCGGGATTCGTGATCGTAAAGGTGCCCCCCGCAACTTCGTCCGGCTTCAATTGTTTAGTGCGCGCGCGATCGGCGAGGTCGTTGGCAGCGCGCGCCAAGCCTGAGATTGAAAGATCGTCAGCGCGCTTAATGACCGGCACGATTAGTCCCCAATCGAGCGCCACCGCCATGCCGAGGTTGATATCGCGCTTATAGATGATCTGATCGCCGCTGACCTGGGCGTTGAAAATCGGAAACTTTCGGATTGCGTCAGTGACCGCTTTGAAGATGAACGGCATGTAGGTGAGTTTTGTGCCGGTGCGTTCTTGAAACGCCTTGCGATTTTCGTCGCGCAGCTTCGCGACCTTCGTCATGTCGATCTCGTAAACCGTCGTAACATGCGCGGACGTGCGGCGCGAGAGCACCATGTGATCCGAGATCTTCTTGCGCATCACGCTCATTTGCTCGACGCGATCGCCTTCAACCGGTTTGAGAACAGTGACTTGCTGCGTTCCGGGTGCGCCGATTGACGGCTGTTGTGGCATCGCCTGTGGCGGCCGCGTCGGTGTCGCCGCTGGTTGCTGCGCCGGCGCCGGCGCGCCCGATTCGATGAAGCTCAGAATGTCGTTCTTCGTTACCCGGCCGCTCATACCCGTGCCTTCGAGTTGGGCGATATCGATGCCGTGCTCTTCGGCGATCTTGCGCACGAGCGGACTCGATTTGGTTCGCCGTAATTCTTCGGCAGTTGCGCCGTCATCTTGTGGCGCGACCGGCGCTTGTGCCCGCGGAGCTTTTTCTTCGCGGCGAACGAGCGGTTTCACTTCAGTCTTGCCTGACGGCGCGGGCGGCGCGCCTCGTTCGGTTGTGGTGATGGTTGGTTTCGGGCGTTCGATTTGAGGCGGCGGAGCTGTTGGTGCAGCTGCTTCTGTAGACGGCGGTTCTGCTGATGCAGGCACAGGTGTTCCCTGTTCTTTCGCCGCAGTGGTTTCGGCCTCCGCAGGTTCTGCGGGTGCAGCAGGTTTCGCGCCGCCGCCGTCAAGCACCGCGACGACGGTGTTTACTTCAACTGTCTCGCCTTCTTTGTGTTTGATCTCGGTGAGCGTTCCTGCCGCGGGCGCGGGAATCTCAGCGTCAACCTTGTCAGTCGAAATTTCGAAGAGCGGCTCATCGCGTTCGACACGGTCGCCGACATTCTTCAGCCATTTCGTGATTGTTCCTTCCGCGATGGATTCACCCATCTGCGGCATTACCACTTCAGTAGCCATGATGACTCCCAATGTTCGGGCTACTGCCCGACCACGCGGGCGATAGCCCGCTTCTTAAGATAAAAAGACTTCATCGGTCTGCGATTATCCGCTCGATCTGGAGCAGGTGCCGCTGCTCGTGCATTCCGAGGAAGGCAAGCCACTGCGCGGCGTTGAGCATCCCAAACGCCGGGTGTTTTAAGACCCGCGAGTAGTCGGCGGACTCGAAGCGCGGACGCAGGGCTTCGAGCGCCGCGCGCGATTCTTTAAGGCGTATAAGACCTTCAGCGAGGGGCAGCCCCGTCGGGCGCAGAAAGTCGGGTGCTTCGATCTTGCCGCGCGCCTGCTCGGCATACTCGTCGAGCGAGAAGGGCGCGAACGGTTTGCGCTCGCGGCCGTCGCCTTCTGTAGGCGCGAGCATTCGTTCGATGGCGTCCGTCATGCGCGGCTCAGCGATTGAGAGATGTTCGACAATCTGCGCCACCGTCCAGCCGCCCTCGCTCGCGTTCGCACGCACCTCGTCCAATCCCTCGACGCGCGCGACCAGCCGCCGCCGCACCGCGTCATTCGCCGCAAAAACATCGTCCACGCTGTCATAGGTCATCGTGTCGGTTTCCTCGTCTTAACTTCCTGCAGCTTCACGTTCAGCTCGTCGCGGATTGCTGCTTTTCTTCCGCTGTCGTTGGATCGATAATCGTCTTAATCGCCGAAATCTTGTTCGCTGGGAAACCGCCTTGCTGCGCGTGCGCGCGAATCATGTCTTCGCTGGGCGCGATGTAAACGCAGTAGATCTTGTCAGGCGTTACGTAGCTCTCGACCCATTGAATCTGCGGACCAAGGTTCTGCAGCACTGAGCATGATTTCTGTGAAATGCCTTGCAACTGCTGAGGGCTCAAATTTCCCGCGCCTGGAATCTCTCGTTCAATCACATATTTCGGCATGATTGGTTTCCTCCTAAATTACGAAAGTCTTTGACAGGATTTTCAGGATTGACAAGATATCAGTGCTGAATGAGCAAGGTGTTTCCGTCTTGTTAATCTTGTAAATCCTGTCGATTAATACGCCGCGAGTTTGCGCGCTGCTTCCAACACATCTTTCACTTGCGGCAAGTAATAATCTTCTAACGGTGGCGAATAGGGAACGGGCGTATCGATTGACGCGACGCGCACCACCGGCGCATCCAGCCATTCAAAAGCTTCCTGCGAAATGATCGCGGAAATCTCTCCGCCTATGCCGCCCGTCAATGACGCTTCGTGCAGGATCAGCGCGCGGCCCGTTTTCTTTACGCTCGCGAGAATTGCTTCTTTGTCGAGCGGCGACAGTGTGCGCAGATCGATCACCTCGACGTCCAAGCCCTCTTTTTCCAACTCTTCCGCCGCATCCAGCGCCGTCAGCACTTGCGCGCCGAACGTAATAACCGAAACGTCGCGGCCCTCGCGCGCCGTGCGTGCACGGCCTATCTCGACGATGTAATCGTCTTCCGGAAGCTCTTCACGCAAGCGAGGAAGACGATAAAGTTTTTTGTGCTCAAAGTAGAGCACCGGATCAGGATCGCGAATCGCCGCCTTTATCAATCCCTTCGCATCGTAGGCCGTCGCAGGCTCGACAATTTTCAAACCAGCAGTGTTCAGAAAGAATGATTCGGCGTTCAGCGAATGAAATGGCCCGGAGCGCACGCCTGATCCGCACGGACCGCGAAACACCGCCGG
>DATBSG010000086.1:0-3220 GCA_036559945.1 Pyrinomonadaceae bacterium | reverse complement strand
CCACGGGCCGCACTCGATTCCATTGGTGGCGCTGGGCACGGGAATGCTTTGGTTCGGATGGTACGGCTTCAACGCGGGCAGCGAGTTCCGCGTCGATTCGGTTACCGCGGTTGCTTTTCTCAATACGGATCTGGCCGCCAGTTTCGCAGCTATCGCCTGGCTTTGCATGGACTGGATTACGACGAAGAAGCCGAAGTTCCTGGGTTTGCTGACAGGTGCCGTTGCGGGACTCGCCACGATCACGCCGGCCGCGGGTTATGTTTCGCCAGCCACGGCTTGTCTGATCGGAATCGTTTCGGGTGTCATCTGCTTTTACGCCGTGGCGTTGAAAAATAAACTCCGTTGGGATGATGCGCTGGATGTTTGGGGAGTGCACGGTGTCGGCGGTTTCCTCGGCATTGTTCTTTGTGGAGTGTTCGCCACCACGTTATTCAATCCGGCGGGAGCGGACGGTTTGTTGCGCGGCAACTCGCGTTTCTTCCTGGTCCAACTTGGTGCGGTATGCCTCTCCTCGATCTGGGCGTTTGTCTTTACTTACGTGATGCTTTGGATCATCGACCGAATCACAGCGGTCAAAGTCGATGAAGCCGGAGAGACGGCCGGCCTCGATATCGCGATCCACGGCGAGGCAGCATATCTGGAAAGTGTTTGAGCAGCCGTGACCGAGCGAACGTTCGACGTGGCCGTCATCGGCGCGGGCGTTTTTGGCGCGTGGGCCGCGTATCAGCTTCAGCGGTCTGGAAAGCGCACTGTTCTAATCGACGCTCACGGTCCGGGCAACAGCCGATCGAGCTCAGGCGACGAATCGCGCATCATGCGCATGGGGTACGGCGCCGGCGAGATTTACACACGTTCGGCTTGGCGGTCGTTGCAACTTTGGAAAGAACTGTTCGCGCGCACCGGCGAGTCGCTGTTTCACCAAACGGGGGTGCTTTGGCTCGCGCATGAAGGCGATCCATATCCAGTGAAGTCGTTCGAGACGCTGACGAGGCTGGGCATTCCCATTGAAAAGTTGACGGTGGATGAGACGAATGGCCGGTATCCGCAAATATCAACTGAAGACATCTCCGAAGCTTTTTTCGAGCCCGAAAGCGGCGTGCTCGTCGCGCGACGCGCGGTGCAAGCAGTCGTCTCAGAGGCAATCAAGTGCGGCGCGGACTATTTCCAGGAAGCCATTGTTCCACCATGCGTCAGCAAGCCTATCGAGAGTCTCACAACGTCAGGAGGCGAACAAATTTCAGCCGGCGTTTACATGTTCGCTTGTGGCGCATGGTTGCCGAAGATTTTTCCTGACCTGCTGGCGAATCGAATACAGCCGACGCGACAGGAGGTTTTCTACTTCGGCGCGCCGGCAGGAACTCGTTTCAAACCACCCGCGTTGCCAACTTGGATCGATTTTAAAGAAGAGGCTTACGGTCTGCCTGACGTCGAAGGCCGCGGCGTGAAGGTCGCGATCGATCGTCACGGGCCGTCATTCGATCCTGACACCGGCGATCGAGTTGCAACCACGAAGAGCCTGGCGGAAGTGCGTCGTTATCTCGCGCGCCGAGCGCCCGAACTGAAAGACGCATCGGTGACCGAGTCGCGGGTTTGCCAGTACGAGAATACTTCGAATGGCGACTTTCTCATCGACCGTCATCCCGAGTTTGAAAATGTCTGGCTGGTTGGCGGTGGCTCAGGCCATGGATTTAAGCATGGCCCGTTTGTAGGCGAGTACGTTAGGGCGCGAATCGAAGGTGGAGATGCCGGATTTGAGCCGCGCTTTAGTTTGGTCACGAAGTCGGCTGTGCGCCAGCGAAGGGTTTACTGACGCGGATCACGCTTCCGCAGTGGCAGCGATGGCCGATGCCTCCGCCAGGCGCTTCACAATCACCAAAGTAATATCGTCCGCCGCGGGAGTTCCCTGAGAGAATTTCGTCAGTGCGGATTCAATGCGATCGCGAATGCCGGCCGCCGATGCGTCCATGTTTCGCGCGACCGCTTCGTACAGGCGCGTCGGGCCGAATTCTTCGCCGGTTGGGCTCACCGCTTCTGAGACGCCGTCGGAATAGATCACGAGTACATCGCCAGGATTCAACTTTGTGCGGCCTTCGCGGAAATCGGCTTGGGCCATGATGCCGAGCGGCAATCCGCCTGCGGCGAGCTGCTCCATCGTGCCGCCGGTGCGCACGATCAGGGGCGGGTTGTGACCGGCGTTAAGAAACGCCAGATCGCCTGTCTTCGGATTCAGGTCGGCATAAAACAAAGTCACGAAGCGATTCGCGGGTATGCTTTCGACGAGATAGCGATTGACGGCGCTAATCGTCTCGACCAAGGAACTGTAGGTATCGAATTGCGCATGGACCGCCGCGTGCAGCGATGACATCAGCAGCGCGGCAGCCGTGCCCTTACCGGAAACGTCGCCCAGCGCGACAATGAGGTTGCCGTTCGCGCGATGAATAAAGTCATAGTAGTCGCCACCAATTTCGTAGCACGGAAAACTAATCCCTTGCAGCTCATACCCCTCCAACTGCGGTGCTGAGGTCGGTTGGAAGCGCTGCTGAATCTCGCTGGCGACTTCCAGCTCGCGCTCGAGACGTTGCCGCTCCAATTGTTCTTCCGCCAGGCGCGCATTCTCAACCCGAATAGCCGCAACAGAAGACAATGTCGTGAGCACTTTCAAGTGATCTTCAGTGAAGCGGCCATCGGCGATTGGGGAGTCGGCATAGATGATGCCGAAGACGTTTTCGCCCACGCCCAGCGGCACGGCCAGCACGGAACGCACGCCTTGCAGCACAACCGTGCCACCCATAAATCGCGGATCGGCCTGCGCGTCTGACGTCAACACGGATTTGCCGTTATTGACGACTTCATCTATCACGGAACGGCTGATGCGAATCTCGCCCACGTCTCCGGCGCGATCGCGCAGGCGCGCCACGGCAACTTTCAGTTCGGGGTTATTTTTTTCCCGCATCATGAGCATGCATCGGTCGGCAGGCACGGCTTCGAACACGAGCGTCACGATCTGCTCGAGCGTCTCGTTCAAAGTCACGGAAGCCAGCAGCGCCACGCCCACTTTGCTGATCAGCGCGAGCAAGTCTGTCTTCTGCTCTACTTTTTCATGCGCGGCGGATTCGTGCGACCGTGAGAGCGCGCCTTCAATCTGTTGAAACAGACCCGACGTCGTGCGGTCGGCTGACGAGAGCGCAATCGTCGCCTCAGGCATCGACGAACTCTGTTC
>DATBSG010000085.1:0-12625 GCA_036559945.1 Pyrinomonadaceae bacterium | reverse complement strand
CAGGTGATTCATGATCGACGTGCGCGAACAACTAACCGATGATGCCGCGGCGGTCGTGATGCTCTGTTCGCGGTTGGGCATTAGCGACGGCGAGTCTGGATTGTCACCACTGACGCTCAAAGAGTGGAATGACCTCGCGCGGCGGATTCATGAATCGGGGATGAGCCGTCCCGGCGCCCTTTTGGGAATGTCGAGGGCAGATCTGTCAAAGCATCTGACAGTCACTGAAGCTGAAGCAGAGCGAATCGCGCAGTTGTTGAATCGGGGCGGGACGATCGCGCTCGAGCTGGAACAATTATCCGCCGGTGGTATCTGGTGCTTGACGCGCGTTGACGATTCGTACCCTTCGCGAATCAAGAACTCATTGAAACACCAAGCTCCTCCCGTATTGTTTGGCGCCGGCGATGCGTCAATTCTCGAACGGCCGTCCGTGGGCATCGTGGGCTCGCGCAATATCGATGACGATGGAGCAAACTTCGCCCGCCGTCTCGGAGAAATCTGCGCCCGCTCTTCAGTGGCCGTAGTCTCGGGAGGTGCGCGCGGGACTGATCGTATTGCGATGCAGGGAGCGCTGGACACAGGGGGCCATGCCGTTGGCGTTCTGGCGGACAGCCTCACGAAGACAATCAGACAGACAGATGTCCGTAACTTTATCGCGGACGGCAGATTGGTTTTGCTGACGCCTTACCGGCCTGATAATGCCTTCTCAGTCGGCGGCGCGATGGGTCGCAACAAGATGATCTACGGCGCGTCAGATTATTCAGTCATCGTGTCCAGCGAATTTGAAAAAGGCGGAACCTGGGCCGGCGCGATCGAAGCTTTAGCTGCTGGCTGGTCTCCGTTGTTCGTTCGCGCCGGTCAGACTGTCGGGCGAGGCAATCAAGAACTGATCAGCAAGGGCGCACATCCACTTTCCGTTGCGGAGTTGGCCGACCTGAACGATGTGATCGGGTGGATGAAAGAGCAGGCAATATCGCAGCCGCAGCAAGAAATGCTCTCCTTCGCTTGAGCGCGCTTTACCGCCACTCTCCCAAGTACGCCGCCGCATACTCAACATAGTTCTGCCAGTAACGATCGAGGTTGGCGATCTCTTCATCAGTCAACGGCCGTTTCACACGTGCGGGCATTCCCATCACCAAACTGCGTGGCGGGATGATTGTGCCCGGCGTAATTAGTGAGCCCGCCGCGATTTGAGACTGCGCTCCGATCCTAACGTCATCGAGCACGATCGAGCCGATGCCGATCAACGATCCGCGTTCAATGTAGCAACCGTGCAGGGTCACGCTGTGGCCTACCGTCACTTCTTCTTCGAGTATCGTCGGCTTCTCACCCGTGCGCGTATGCAATACGCAATTGTCCTGCACGTTGGTACGATCGCCGATGCGGATGTAGAACATGTCGCCGCGCACCACCGACCCAAACCACACGGAAGCCTGCTCGCCGACGTGCACGTCGCCGATCACTTGCGCACTGTCGGCGATGAAGGCGGTTTCGTGGATTTGCGGATGCACGCCGCGAAATGGACGGATCATGACTTCTTATTCACACCGCGCTTCAGCGCGGTGATTTCAGAGCGCCTGAAAATGGGAAACCGTTTAAACGGTTTCCAGTTAAAACTAAGATCGACCGCGCTCAAGCGCGGTGGGAACAAGATTAGCCTCAAATCCGCCGCTGTCACTTCACAGTCCTTTCAAAGGTTGTCCTGCCGTGAATTCGACTAAATGTCCATCGGGATCGCGCACCATCGTGAAGTAACCGACCACACCACCGATGTTCATGGGCGGCTCGACGAGAATGTTTCGTTCGCGAGCAAGCTGCGCGATTCGGTCGACTTCCTCGCGCGATTCGCATTGAAATCCGAAGTGATCGAGACGGGCCTTCACTTCATCCTGCACAACGACTAGAACGAAAACCGGATCCTCGCCTGGCGCTGTCTTCGGTCCGAGCCAGACGTTGTGACGACCTTCGGGCCGGCGATCGCGAACGATCGAGAGGCCACAGAAGGAAGTATAGAAATCAATTGATCGTCCGAGGTCGCTACAGTTGATGGTGATGTGGGTCCAACGTGGAGGCATCTTCGGAGCGCCGACATCTTGTCGGCGGTTCGCGAGTCCCGAGTCGTCGGGACTCGCCAGTTACTTGATCACAAGCCAGCAAGATGCCGGCGTACCGCACGCAGGGGATGCGTGCGTTCCTTAAGCGCCAGTTGCTGCTGTTTTCATCGCCAGCTCGCCGTTCAGCTTCATAATTTCGAGCGTCATCTCAGCCGACGCGTACATGTCTTTCACGTCGAGCCATTCTTTGACTGTGTGAATCGCGCGCATGCCGGTGCCGAGGTTTGCGCACTCGATGCCTTTGCGGTTGAAAACATTCGCGTCGCAGCCGCCGCCCGAAGCCATCGTCTTCACTTCCAGGCCCATGCGCGCGGCGGCTTTGATGACCAACTGCACGACGTGCGAACTATCGGGCACGTCCATTGATGAGTAGTCGCGCTCAATGTGCGACTCGACGGAAGCCTTTGTCGTCTTTCCGGCGACGGTCACTTCATATTTCGCGGCGGCATCTTCCAGGCATTTCTTCATGTGCTCGGTCTGCGCTTCGAGTTTCTGTTCGCTGTGCGAGCGCGCTTCGCCCCTCAGTACACACAGATTTGGAATGATGTTCGTCGCCATGCCGCCTTCGATTTGGCCGATGTTGGCGGTTGTTTCCGGATCGATCCGTCCGAGTTTCATCACCGCCAACCCTTCAGCGGCGATCTTGATTGCCGAGATTCCTTCTTCCGGCGCGACTCCGGCGTGCGACTCGAGTCCGTGAATCCTGAACTCCATATGATTGGACGAGGGGCCTTTGGTGAAGAGAAACCCCGGATCGTCTGAATCGAAAACGATGCCGTACTTTGATTTCAGCCTGGAAACGTCCACGTTCTTCGCGCCCAGCAGCCCGACTTCTTCACAGATCGAAAAGATGGCTTCGATCGGCGCGTGGGGAATATTTTGCTCCTGAAGACAGCGAATGACTTCGATAATCACCGCGCAGCCGCTCTTGTCATCACCGCCCAGCACAGTCGTTCCGTCCGTGCGAATTATGTCGCCTTCGACGATTGGCTTGACGCCTTCGCCAGGGACGACAGTGTCCATGTGCGCACTCATCATGATTGGCTCGGCGCTCGTAATCGAACCGGGAAAGCGCGCGATGACATTGCCTGTGTTGCCGGCGACTGCACGCCCGGCGTCGTCAATCTCGACCTGCGCGCCCATTTCTTCGCAGTATTTTTTGATGCGTTGCGCGACTTCGCGTTCTTTGCGCGAGTGGCTATCGATCTGCACGAGTTCGAGCAGAAGATCCTTGATGCGGTCCTGATTGATCATCGGGGCCTCCGAAACAGAGTTTCAGTTTGAAGTTGCAGGTTTCAAAACCCAACAGTCGAACCTGAACCCTTAAAGCTGGGACCTGAAGCCGTGCGCCAATCGTACTACACCGCCTCAGGTTGACGAAATAGTGGCCCGCCACTGCTCGCCCTTCCGCTCGAGCTCATCGAGCAGGTGCTGGAGCTCGTCCCGTTTCTTACTCAGAGCGTCATCATCAGCATCTGCCGGTACATAAATTGGCGCCGCGATGATAACCCGCGCACGTGTGAAAGGTTTCGGGATTCGCGTGTGGTCCCAGCTCTTTTTTAACTCCCAAAAGTTGGTGGCTGCGATAGTGAAAGGCAGAATCGGCTGGCCGGTTTTCTTGGCCACCAACACGGCGCCCATTTTCGCTAAATAACGCGGCCCTTTTGGGCCATCGATTACAAAGCCGGCGGGACAACCCGCCCGCATTAGACGGATCATCTCAACTGTCGCGCCAGTGTGACCCCGCGTCGAAGAGCCGCGCACGGTCCCGAAGCCGAAGCGCTTAATGATGCGGCCCGTATATTCGGCATCGAAACTGCGCGAGCTCATCACGATGATGCCGCGTCGACGCCAAAAGTATGTGGACAGGAAGATCGTGTTGTGCCAGGCCGTGTAGATTGGAATGTGCCCATTTGAGGCTGCTTCCCAATTCTCCCAACCTTCGACTTCGAATCTGATGGTTGAGCCGATAAGTTTGAGGAAGACAAAAAAGAGCAACCCGGCCACGCGAATCAGCAGGCGATCTTTAAAGGAATAGCCGGAAAGATCGGCTAAAGAATACGCGCGTTCGAATGGGCGCTTTTCAATTTGCAATGCTCTAGGCATAAATCTCAGGCTCGCCCGGCGGTCGCGTCTTCCAACGCCGATGAATCCAGAGCCATTGGTCAGGAAAGCGTCGCACTTCATCTTCGACCACATTCGTGATTGATCGAGTCAGTCGCAAAATGTCTTCCTCTTCATCGCCGGTGCGCTCGATTGAGACGGGTTCCCCGATTTCCAGCATCACCCGTCCGCGCGCTTTGTCCCATGGCGCGAACACGGGAACGACGGCCGCGCCAGTGCGCAACGCGAGCTTGGCGACGAGAAACGTAGTGGCTGCTTTCTGGCCAAAGAAATCTACGAATACAGCTTCGCGATCGAGCGTATTCAGATCAACCAGAATTCCCAACGTGCCGCCGGTTTGTAGAACTTGGAGCATCTCACGCGCGGCAAACATTTTGTCGATTGTTCGGTTTCCGCGGCACGTGCGCGCAGCGTCGACAAGCGCTTCGATTCTTGGATTGTCAATGCGACGGACGAGGAAGCTCAGCGGTTGATCGAACAACGAAAGCGCAAAACTTGTCAGCTCCCACGCGCCGATATGCCCAGTGAAGAGAATTATTCCACGACCTTGCGCACGCGTGGTCTCAAGCCGTTCTAGTCCTTCAATGTCGATGATTTCCCGCCAGGTTTCGACTGATTCTTTTTCGAAGTGACTGAACGCGCCAAGCAGCCGGCCGAGGTTTTCGAAGCAGCCTTCCAGCAACCCTTCGTATTCCGGCGGGCTGAGTTTGGGGAAGGCCAGCGCCAGATTGCGACGTCCCGTTCGTCGCAGTTTTCCAGCGAAGGAATAAAAGAGTCGAGACAGACAAGAGCCAAGCCGCAAACTGAAGCGCAGCGGGAGCATTGAGAAAACCGCCAAAATCAGGCGGGCAGCCCAATATTCAACATTCGTGCGCAGAGTGGATTTGGTCTTCAATGGAGGCGACAGTCTAGAGTCTGGCGAGGTCAGTCACAAGTGCAAACGCCACTGAAGAGGGAAATCAATTGAAGCGTTCGAAATTGCAAATTCCAAAATGAAAATTGACAATTGCAAATTGTGCTTTGCCGCGCCCGCGGCCGCGTCAGACGTTTTAGAACGCGTGCCTCACCGTCTTTGGCGCCAAATTGAAATTTTCAGTTTGCAGTTTTCAATTCGCAATGACTGTAACTGCTGAACGAACGCCGCATTCAACGAGTTTCTTTCGCGCGTACGTCTACTGGCTGCCGCCGGCGCTGGTAGGACTAGCGCTGACGCTCGTCTATCTGAATCCATTCATCGGCGATTGGGACGGCCTTGACTACACCGTCGCTTCATTGCACGGCGAGCCGTCGAACATGGCTCTGGGCCGCTCTCTGTTCACTCTGTTCAACTTCGTTCTCTACACCTTTGCGCACAAGGTTTTCGGGGTTGGCCCAGAGCACGCTTACTTACTTTTCAAGTATGCGGTCGTGGTCCAGGTTCCCGTGGCGATTATCGTATGCTTGATTCTGGCGCGCGACCTCACGGGCTCGCTTCAGTCCGCGACCGTTGCGGCGCTGATGGTCGCCGTATGCCCCGTAGTGGTCATCTACGGCAGTCAGGTTATGACCGACGTCCCGGCCGTCTGGTTGCTGGCGACGGCCCTGGTCGTGCATCTGCGTGGATTGAAAAGTGGACGCGCGTGGCTAATTCTCGCGGGAGCAGCTTTGCTCGGACTGGCGGTTAATCTCCGAGAGACGGTTGGGTTTTACTTTCCCTGGTTACTGTTGGCGCCATTCGCCACCGGTTGGACATTCAACCGCCGCACGCTGGCCGTGATTGGAGCCTCGCTGGTTGTCTTTTTCATTGTCGCGCTCGGCCCATTTGCTTTGTGGTATGCCCTCGACGCCGCTTATCGCGCGAATTGGTACATCTGGCTGGAGTCGTCACGCAGCGAGGCCACGCGTCACCCGCTGACGTTGGCGAATCTCAAACCGTTCTTCGCGTATTTCTTTTTGGCTGCGCCTGTCGTGTTCGTGAGTCTGCCGTTTGCACTTGCCAATGAATGGCGAAAACGCGGATGGACGATTCCACTCGTGGCAGCGAGCATGGGCTTGTTCGTTACCGCTACGTTAGTTTTCTACTACAGCACAGTCATCAACTGGCGTTACTTCGTGATCGGACTTCCCGGAATGGCTCCGCTTGTGGCGAACTACTTGCTGCGTCTCGGAACTCAGAAACTGAAAAGCCCGCAGCGCGCGTTGGCATTGATCATCGCCGTCGTGCTGACTGTGTCCGCAACGATGGGACTTTTATTGCGCAGGAGGACGAACGATTATCGCAATCGGCTGGCATTCGCGAGGGATTACATCGCAAGTCTGGAGCTTTTGCCGAAGGATGCAGTGGTGATCGCCGGCTTTGCCACGGTCGCGGTGACTTACTGGCGCGGCATCGGCGCGGGGCAATGGGGACATATCGGCACGGGCGCAGGCTTTCCCGCGGGCAAGTTGCAATCGAAGATTGAAGAAGAATTACGCGCAGGCCACCGAGTCTTTCTCGACGTCGATCCGCGCTGGTGGCAACCCTGTTCGTGGCAAGCAGCCGAGATTCGCGAACTCGTGGCGACCGAACCTCACTTTCACTTCCGTCGCATCGCGCCGACAATTTTCGAGATTCGTCCGAAGGAAGATGCTTCAGCCACGGATCAGCCGCGCCTCGAACAGCTTTTGCCCGAGAATAGACAGGAAGAATTGAAGAAGTGTTTTAGTGCGGGGTGACTACGCAGATCTCAACTGCACAACAGGCGCCTGAGCCGGCGCAACGAATTCATTCTTCGGAAACAGAGCGGTTTGCCAATCGGGTTTGCGCGAGATCCAGCCGTCTATCGAAGTTGCTTCCACCGGCCGTGAGAACAGATAGCCCTGGCCGTACTGACAGTTCAGCGCACGCAGTTGGCTGAATTGGGCAAGTGTCTCGACGCCTTCCGCGACGACTTCCATCCCCATGTTCTCAGCCAGAGAGACAATCGTGCGGACGATTTCGATGTTCTCGGCGGCTTCGCCGATGCGGCCGATGAACGAGCGGTCGATCTTCAGAATGTCAACCGGGAAGCGGTGCAGGTAGCCCAGCGAAGAATAACCCGTACCGAAGTCGTCGATGCTCAGTTGCACACCCAGCGCTTTCAAGCGGCGCAGAAGCTGCACAGCCGTCTCAGCATTTTCCATGACCGCGCTCTCGGTGATTTCCAGTTTCAAGTGACGCGGCTCGACGTGCGTCTCCTGCAAAATCTCGCGAATCTGACTCACCAGAGCTGATTGGGCGACTTGCTTGCTGGAGAGATTGACGCTCATGAAGAGATTGCGGTTGGTGTGCGATTGCCATTGCCACTTCGCGAGCTGTTCGCATGCGCGGCGCAGGATCCACAGTCCCATCGGGACGATTAGTCCCGTGTCTTCCGCCAGCGAGATGAAGTCGCCCGGATTGATAAAACCGCGCTCCGGGTGCTGCCAACGAATCAGGGCTTCAAAGCCGGCGAGCTGCCCATTTTCGAGCAAAACAATTGGTTGATAGTGAACGCGGAACTCTTCGCGATCGAGCGCGCGGCGCAGATCGGTTTCCATCTGCAAAAGGTAAACCGCGCGCGCGTGCATGCCTTTGTTGAACACTTCGTAGCAGGCTTTGCCCTGGGCTTTCGCGCGATACATCGCCGTGTCGGCGTCGCGCAGCATCGCTTCGGGATGATCGTAACCGGTCGAGCTCATGGCGATGCCGATGCTGGTGGTGGTGAAAACTTCATGACCACTGAGGTTGAACGGAGACTCGAGTTTCTCCTGGATTCGCTTCGCCATGTTCGTGGCGTCGCCAGAGCTCGAAATGCCATCGAGCAGAATCGCGAACTCGTCGCCGCCGAGGCGCGCGACCATGTCAACTTCGCGAATGCAATGCTCCAGGCGTCGCGCCATCGCAATCAGCAGTTGATCGCCAATCGAGTGTCCAAGACTGTCGTTCACGTTTTTGAACCGATCGAGATCGAGGAAGAGCACCGCGAATTGATAATCCTCGTGCTGCTTCGCGCGTTCCATCACGAACTTCAGGTTTTCCGCCAGCAGCGCCCGGTTTGGCAGGCTGGTCAACGTGTCATGAAAAGCCGCGTGGCGAAAGTGATCTTTGCTTTCCTGAAGCTGCTCGCTAATCCGTTCCTGCTCGGCAATGTGACGATTCAATTCTTCGACGTGATGTTCGGCCTGTTCCGCGCGGGCGCGTTCGGCCTCGGCGCGCGCGCCTTCAGCTTCAGCGCGTTCGCGCTCCGCCTGCTCGGCCTGCTCCGCGCTGGCTTTAATCTCGTCCAGATACTTGTGATATGTGAAGTAAACGATCGAAATGACCGGCGTGCCGACAATCAGAATCGCGAAGCCGGCCTTCTCGAAAGAATTCGAAGTTATCGCGGCAACCGCGCCGCCGGAAATGTACGTAATCGAGGTCCAGAGATAATGCGTTTGCCACGTGCGGAAAATTGAGTCGCCCGTCTTCAGCGCCAGGCCAGCCGCGCTGATGCCGGTGTTAATGAAATACTGGGCCAGCGCCATCGCGCCTACGGCGGGAATAAACACGTGCCATTCGTGGAATCTGAGGTTCGAGATCGAGCCGAAGCACAGTTCGATGATGAGTACCGTGAGCAGAGTGGAACACGCCATCATCGCTGAGTTGAAAGCGACGACCAGCGGGTTCTTGCTGATACGAATGCCCGAAAACAATCCTTCGGCGGCCGCCAGAAAAATGCCGGCGAAGCCGCCATAGACCAGCAGCGCGAGAAAAATGAACGTATCAGAGACGGTGACGTTGGTGTTCGCGCGCGGAATCTTAACGGCGAAGCGGGAGCTGACGAGTACGGTAATCGTCGTCAGCAACACGATGCGCAAATCAAATTTCGGCAGCGGCATCGCGAGCGCTGCGTAGATTAGCGATGCGCCGCCGCACGCCACGACCAACCAACGATAGGCGACGGACAGACTCTGTTTGCCGGTTGAATGGGAAGTGCTAACCAAGCTTTAAACCCCTGGAAAATTGTTAACGCAGATAAATCGTTTCGTATTCGCTGTGGAAATCAAACCCGGCCTTCGCGTAGAACGCGGCCGTGTCGGCTTTGCGTTGATTGATCGTGAGGCAGATCGAACGGCTGCGGCGAAGCAGGATAGACGAGAGTTGCGCAAGACATCGTTTGCCGTAACCTTTGGAACGATCTTGCGGGTGAACGTGAATTCCTTCGAGGTAAATCATCTCGGGCGTATCGCCGACGACATCGGCCTTGAAAATCGGCTTTCCGTTCTCAACCCAAACCCAGACGCGTCCCTGATTGATGCGGCGCGCGGTCCGGGCCCGAAAGCCTTGCGGGTCGCGCTGGAATGGATTAATGCCGCCTTCTTCAAAGGCAAGCATCGCATTAACGGTCAGCACGTCCTCGATATCGTCGAGCGTAGCCGGCCGCAGATTGCAAACCGGCTCGAACGCCGGGATGGTTTTGCTCTCAAACAGGAGCTCGCGGCAGACTAGCCGCGACTGTTGGCCGACTTCGGCGAATTGCTTCCAAAAACTGTCGACCGTTTTGCGTTCGCCACGAATGAGGTAAGCGTGTTGGCTTTGAGCAGCCAGTTGGGAAAAGGCGGCAACCGCTGAATCGGTGCGCGCCTCGATAATTGTAGCATGCCCGATGAGGGCCACACCCTCAATTTTTTCGGCGCTGTTCCGGCACACATAAAATGAGCCCCGATTGTGAGGACTGGCGAGGCCATTATCGCGAATCAGCGTGGACATGAAGACCGTGTGAATCGGCCGTTCGGCTAGAAATTCGAGCGTTTCGGCTTCCTGACTCGGTTGCAACTGGCCGCAGGTTAGATCACCTGGAAAAAGGTCCGGCTCACCTGCCAGTTCGCATTTCATCATTGTGACGGCCATTTGACGCTCCTTTGTCTTCGGGTCTTGTCGGGTTTGACTTACGAACTAAGGGATCATCGCCGGTCCATCGTCGCCATTAATCAAGGCCCGCATGGACATCGCTTGCACGGTTGCATCACCAAGCACAACTCCGTCGCCCAGCACTACACCGTCGCCCAGGATGATGCCGTCGCCAAGCACGACTCCGTCGCCCAGAACAACGCCATCGCCGAGCACTACGCCACTACAGAAGACGGTGCCGTCGCCAAGCACCACGCCGCTGCTCGTAAAGATGGTGTCACCAAGCACGACTCCGTCGCCGAGGACAACACCATCACCCAGGATGATGCCGTCGCCGAGGACAACACCATCACCGAGGATGATGCCGTCGCCGAGGACAACGCCCATTGCGTAATACGTTTGATATTTCGTGACTAACGACGTGCCCTTCGCATACCAGTGTTTCAGGATAATGCCCTGAGACCAGGTGAACGTTGCTCCGGCGATGGTTGTCTGCGGATTCGGGGCCGCACCAGTCAACATCGGATCGCCCTTGGGCGTGCTGTTGGTGAGATCTGTGCGAATCACTTTGGCCAAACGTGCCGCGCCTTCGACATTCAACTCGCCGGCGCCTTGCTCGAGCATATTCCAACCTGGCAAAGGATCAGCCGTATACATCAGCGCCATCTTCACCATATTTGGCGTCAGCTTCGGGTTGATTTGCAGCATTAACGCTGCCGCACCCGCCACCACCGGCGTAGCCATCGAGGTACCGCTCAGATACATCAGTTTCTTGTTGTTGCTGTCGGTGATTCCTGAGTCCAATTGTGGATTTTGGGTCACCAACAGATTACGCGTGGAAGCGCTCATATCTGATTCGGCAAAGATCAGTTTGTTTCCAGGAGCGATTAAGTCCGGCTTAACCAGATTGTCATAGTGTTTGACGCCGGCATCATCGGTGAAATAGCTGCGCGTTGGTCCACGTGAACTGTATGTCGCAACACCGTCGTCCGCGTGCGAGTCAGTGCCAAAGGTATTGGCGGCGCCCACCGTAATGACAGAAGGCTCGTTGCCCGGCGAATGTATCTGGCCGTAAATCTTGTTGCCATTGGCGTCTTTGCCGTTGTTACCCGCCGCGGCTACGACGACGATACCCGCATCAACCAGAGCCCGGGAAGCGCGACAGATTGGATCGTTCTTGTAAGAGCTGATAGCCGGTGCGCCCAGACTCATGTTAACGACGCGGATGCTGTATTTGTCCTTGTTTAGAGGATTGCTTGAGCTTACTGCCTTTGTTGGATCGGCTGGACTAAGAATCCAGTTCAATGCCGCGAGCAGCGCTGACGTCGTGCCTACGCCGGTCTTGTCGAGCACCTTCAGGTTAATGATGTTTGCGTTGGGCGCAACGCCTTCATAGGAGTTGCCGTTGGTCGTGCTGACGCCGGCGGCAGTTGCTGACACGTGTGTGCCATGGCCGTACGGGTCGGTCATCGTGTTGTTCTCAGTCGTAAAGTCTTTACTGAATTTTACGCGGCCGGTACTAAGAAGACTGCCGCCGAAAGCCCCGTGGCTTATGTCGACGCCGGAGTCAAGAACAGCGATCGTAATACCGCTGCCGTCGATCGCACTCGCGCCGACCAGGCCGCTAATGAGACCCGGCGCATTGCGTACTTGATCAGTTCCGGTTGTCACAGTTACGTGGCCCAACATCTCGATCTTTCGATCCGGCGAGATGTAATTCATCGAACCATTCTTCATCAACGCTTCGAGCGCCCGGACAGGCATGTCAACTTTCATCGCGCCGATGCTTGCCATGCTGGCGCCGCTGATTAGCACGCCGTTACGCGCCAGCAGCGAGCGCACTTCGCGGCTGTTGACATCGCTTACCTGAAGGATCGCTGATACGCGACCGTTCGAGCCGGCGTTGCGAACGAGTTCGCGCATGTCCGGCGAGATCTTGTCGCCTTCGAACTCTTCGTTGATCGGGCTCTTGCGTTTATCTTTGGCTGAGATTGTGTTTGACGCCGTCTCAGTCGCACTAAGCGAAATGGACTCGAATAATTCCGCGACCGATTCGTCGGTTGCGATGTACAAATTGTAGGCTTCGGGGCTGGCGCCGCCGATCACGCGGATGCCATTGGCCACGATGGCCGACTTGATCTCCGCGCTCGCTGCAGCAGTCGCGTGGGCGCCGGCATATTGATGAAGCTGATCAACGAAAAGAATGATCTCATCGCGGGTGGCCGCGGCAGCCGAGAACACGGCCTGAATGCGCCGCTCGAAATCCTGGCTTGTCTTGGCGCCCTTCGCGAGTGCATCCAGACTGAGGCTGAACACCTGTCTGCCGCGCAAATTTTCAGGCACGTCACCCGATACGATCTTGATTGCCATACCGCGCGCAACTGCGGCGCGATCCACATCTGATTCGCTGATCACAACCGGGGCCTTTGGTGAGTGGCGCACTAACGTCGCGATGACGCGGTTAATCTCAGCGTCGAAGCCCTGCACGGTTTCGAGTTTCCCTTGTGCCGCCAGACGC
>DATBSG010000084.1:0-4330 GCA_036559945.1 Pyrinomonadaceae bacterium | reverse complement strand
CAGTGCCAGATGTACGCCCGCAGCAACGCATTCGCGTCCACGATCGATCCGCCCAACAATCCGAAGCGCACATCGTTGTAGGGCGTGAGCCCGAGCTGCGGACCCAGCGGACCTTCGTTTCCCAGCATCGGGGTCGCGCGTGCCATGTTTGTGCCCACCGTCACCGCCCAAAATCCCAGTTGATCATCCGGCAGCAGATAGCCCGTAAACGAAAGCAGAAGCGTTAGCACCAGCAGAACCACGCCGACACACCAGTTGAACTCTCGCGGTCTTTTGTACGAGCCGGTCAACACCACGCGAAACATATGCAACCAAGTCGTGATCACCATTAGGTGGGCCGCCCAACGGTGCATGTTGCGTAACAGCCGCCCGAAAGGCACGTCGTGCTCGAGATAAAGGATGTCCTGGAACGCCTGAATCTTCGCTGGGTGGTAGTAGAACATCAGCAGCACACCGGTGAACGTCAGCACGACGAATAGGTAGAACGTGATGCCGCCCATCCCCCAGGTGTACTGATAACGCACTGCGTCGCGATTGATTTTCGCCGGATGCAAATGCAGAAATACGTTTGAGAGAATCGCCAGCGAACGGTTGCGCGGATCGGAACGCTCGTGCGAAACGCGAAAGATCGATTTCCAGACCTGTGTCTGCTGCGGATCTTTGTAGTCCTTGGCCTCTTCGAGCGCGCGATCCTTGAGCGCGACGGCCGATTCTTTCGCGCGGGTCACTAAACCGGCGTCAGTCTTTTTGCCGGTTAGTTGCTTTGTCTCTTTTTGATCTGTCGGCTCGTCCATCTGAATCAGCACCCTCCCTCACGGTCGGGTTTCTGCCCCCGCTTGAGACTACAGAGGAATATATGCACCAGGATCGTTGAACTCACCCGGCGCGGGCACTCCCTTTTCCCACTTAAAGAGCTTGGCCGTGTTGACGACGATCTGGCCTTCAGCATCCAGCTCGACGTGCGCGCGATCCATGGGCCGCGGCGCTGGGCCTTCGAAGTTAATCGCTTCGCTGTCGTAACCACTGCCGTGGCAAGGACATTTGAATTTATTTTCGCTAGCCTTCCAGTCCGGCGTGCAGCCGAGATGCGTACACCGCGCGTAAACCACAAACAACCGGTCGGATGTCTTATCGACCCAGATGCGGTACTGCTGTTGATATTTTGTATCGACGCCGAGCGCATAGTCGCCCGGAAATCCAATTTTGAAGGTGCTCGACGGCTCAGTGATCGATCGGGGCAGGAAGAAGCGCACGAACATCAGGAAACACGTGGTCAAAAATCCGGTGATGCTCCACCAGACTATGCGCCGACGAGTTTTGTTAACCGGAGGTTCGGGGACGGACTCGACAACGACCGCGGGTTTGGCCGCCGCTTTCGGAACGGGCGTCGCCGCGCCTCGTGCCGGCGGCGGCGTTGGGGGCCCGGCTGGCTTCTCGGTGGTGGCTAAAGATGTTTCAGTGTTTGGATTACTATCCACTCCGTTGACCTCCCCTGAAAGTCACGGACACGAAACTTACTTACACTAATGCGTCGGGATGCTGATGATAATTACAGAATCCCGTGCTCCGAGGCGTACAACTGTCTCTGCGAACCCGAATTAAATTTCACTAGAAGTGCGCCGTGCCTGAAAAAAGTAATAAACTGGCGCGGCAGCTGACTTTTATACCTGAATTTTGCCGTGATTGGCAAGAGGTAAGGCGAACGTTTCGGGATTTCACGACGCAGATGAAAAACGCGCAAATAATTCTGTACAGCAAACCCGGCTGTCACCTGTGTGACCGGATGAAGGACGAAATCGCAAAGGCAAATTGCAGCGACTCGTACGACTTGCAGGAAGTGAATATCGAAAGTGACGCGGACTTGCTGGCGCGTTACCGTCATGACATTCCGGTGTTGCTAATCGATGGTGTTGAGGCGTTTCGCTACCATGTTACAGCGGACGCGTTTCGCCGGCGGGTCGCGCACGCGTCCGAGTGAAGGTCACTTATCATGTTAGTATGACGCGCTTGCACCCGCATCGTTTTCCGGAATTCCTTAGTTAAGAATGTTAGAAGTCATCAATCTCGGCTGCATCCGTGGCGACCGGCGGCTGTTTCGAGGGCTGAATTTCGAAGTCTCGCCGGGCACGCTGCTCGAACTGCGTGGGCCAAACGGCGGCGGCAAGACGAGCCTGTTGCGCATCATTTGTGGCTTGGCGACGCCGGCCGAAGGCGAGGTGCGCTGGAATGGCACGAACATTCGAAAACTGCGGGAAGAGTATTTCGCTTACCTTGCCTACGTGGCGCATTTGAATGGGGTTAAGGACGAGCTTACGGCGCTTGAAAATCTGCTCGTTGCCGAACGCGTTTCCGGTCGTGAGCAAACCAAGCAAGACGCAGAAGACAAGCTGGCGCGGGTTGGGCTCACTAACCAGAGACATTTGCCGACCCGATTCTTGTCCGCCGGCCAAAGACGACGTTTGGCGCTGGCGCGTTTGCTGGCTTCGCGGGCGACGCTTTGGATTTTGGACGAGATCCTCACGTCTCTTGACGATGCAGGGGTTGGCCTTGCGCGCGATCTGATCGCTGACCATCTGGACAAGGGCGGAATGGCAATTATCGCGACGCATCAGGATCTGAAGCTTTCCGCGCCGCGCACTCAAGTCATGAATATCTCCGATCACCCAGTCTATCCGCCTCCGGGCCAGCTCTGATGAATTCCTCTTCGATGATTTCGATGTTCCGCTGGATCGTCTGGCGCGATTTGCTGCTCGCCTGGCGGCGGAGAACTGACGTCCTCGCAACCCTCTTCTTCTTCATCATTGTGGTGAGCCTGTTTCCGCTGGGTGTTGGCCCCGAGCCACGTTTGCTTCGCACCATCGCGCCAGGGGTTGTTTGGGTGGCGGCCTTGTTGGCATCGATGCTGGCACTCGGACGCACGTTCGGCAACGATTATCAGGACGGCACGCTCGAACAGTTGTTGCTGACGCCGCAACCGCTTTATTTGATAGTGCTCGCAAAGGTGATGGCGCAGTGGCTCGTATCAGAGGTCCCGCTGGTTCTGGTGGCGCCATTGCTGGGACTTCAGTTCGGTCTGTCGCAGAATACGCTTTGGATAATGACTGTTTCCTTGCTGTTGGGAACTCCCGTCTTGAGCCTGATCGGATCCATCGGAGCAGCATTAACGCTGGGTTTGCGCGCAGCGAATGTGCTCGTCGCGTTGCTCGTCCTGCCGCTCTACATTCCGGTTTTGATATTCGGCACAGGCGCGATCGAAGCGACTGTCAGCGCCACGGATCCGCAGCCTTACCTTTTACTATTAGGAGCCACACTCGTTTTAGCGTTAGCATTTGCGCCATGGGCAACCAGCGCGGCGCTGCGGGTATCTGTGGAATAGGAGTTGTTGCTGGGGCTGACTTCGTCAAAGACAGACGAAGAACTCAGGATTAATGAGTAAATCGCGAGTCAACTGGTACAAATACGCCGCGCCTGTGAATTTTTACCCACTGGCAGGAAAGATGCTCCCATGGTTCACTGGATTGACGATCATTCTTTTCGCGATCGGACTGTATGTGAGCTTCTTCGTCGCGCCCGTAGATTTCCAACAAGGCAATTCATATCGAATCATCTTTATACACGTACCCGCGGCGTGGATGGGAATGTTCCTCTATGTGTTGATGGCGATTTATGCCGGCATCGGCTGGGCGTTCAATGCGCGGCTGGCTTCAATGATGGCGACGGCGATTGCGCCGACAGGAGCAATCTTCACTTTCATTTCGCTGGTGACAGGGTCATTGTGGGGTCGGCCGGCGTGGGGCGTCTATTGGGTTTGGGACGCGCGCATGACTTCAACGTTGATCCTGATGTTTCTGTATATCGGCTTCATCTCGTTGCAGTCGTCGATTGATGACACGCGGCGTGCCGATCGCGCCG
The DNA here is from genome assembly GCA_036559945.1 of Pyrinomonadaceae bacterium. GTDB lineage: Bacteria > Acidobacteriota > Blastocatellia > Pyrinomonadales > Pyrinomonadaceae > UBA11740. Next base: position 418 of record DATBSG010000084.1, on the reverse strand, counting down.
GCGCGGTTTTGGCGCTGGTTGGTGTCATCAATGTTCCGATTATCTATTTCTCCGTGCAGTGGTGGAACACTCTGCATCAGGGCGCGACGCTCACGGCGCGGAGTTTCAAAATGGCGCCATCGATGTTGTCGGCGATGTTGATACTGATGGGAGCGTGCTGGATGTATTCGATCGCGGTTGTGCTGGCGCGCGTGCGGCTGATCATCTTGGAAAGAGAACGCGAAGCGCCTTGGCTGGTAGAATCGCCGGCGAGTTAAGAGTTCATTCCCGAGCATTCGGATTGCTCTGGGATCGGCCAAACTAAAGTTTGAACTCTGAACCTTATGCACTGGAATAGTCTTTCAGAATTCATTTCGATGGGCGGTTACGGCGTGTACGTGTGGGGATCGTTCGGCGTAACGTTCGTGCTGCTCACGGC
>DATBSG010000083.1:0-3145 GCA_036559945.1 Pyrinomonadaceae bacterium | reverse complement strand
GCGCAGCATCGGCGCGCCGAACGGCTCGCTTGAAATTGGAAAGCCGGCAGACTTTTTCACAGTTGATCTTAACGATCCGACGATCGCGGGCGCTTCACCTGACGACCTGCTCGCTTCGATCGTTTTTTCAATATCGCGCGCGGCGGTGCGGGAAGTTGTGGTCAGCGGCAAACCAATCGTCTCTGAAGGTCAGCATCTGATTCAGGAGGAAGCCATCGGGCGATTCAACGATTTGCAGAGGCGCCTGTGGGCGTAGGTGTCAGAAGCCCGAGCGTCAGCGAGGGCAACTCTAATCAAGCGAGCCCTCCCTCACGGTCGGGCTTCTGACACCTTCTCTCGTCAAGCCTTTAATGACTGTCGAACAAACACTGGCCGATTTAGTCGCGATCGACTCTGTTTCGTCGCAGTCGAATGCTGAAATTGTTGCCTATCTCGAAGAGCGGTGCGCGGCCGCGGGTTTCTTTGTCGAACGACTCATTCATGTCGATGAGAACGGAGTTGCCAAGCTCAATCTCGTGGCACGAACTTCAGTCTGTGACTCGGCCCCGGCACAGACACAGACTGAAGTCTATGCCACTGAACTCGCGCTCGTCGGCCACACGGACACCGTACCTTACGATCCAAATTGGACGGAAGCGCTGAAGTTGACCGAACGTGGCGGCAAGCTCTACGGCCGCGGCGCGTGCGACACCAAGGCGTTCATTGCCGCGGCGCTCACGGCAGTTGAAAATATCGATTTGGCAAAACTGACGAAGCCGCTCGTACTCGTATTCACGGCTGATGAAGAAATTGGCTGTCTGGGCGCGAAGCGTTTGGCGGCGTCAAAGCCCTTTGAAGCGAAGTATGCAATCGTGGGCGAGCCGACTTCGCTGCAGCCGATGCGCGCCGGCAAGGGATATTGCCTCGCACAGGTCACAGTTCGCGGGCGCGAAGCTCACAGCGCTTACCCGCAGCTCGGCGCGTCGGCGATCTTTCGCGCGGCGCGTTTGATTCAGCGGATCGAACTCATCGCGGAAGATCTGAAGAACGATCAGCACAAAGACTTCGATCCGCCTTACACGACACTCAACGTCGGATTGATCAGCGGGGGCAGCGCCAAGAACATCGTTCCTGGTGAATGCCGTTTCATCCTCGAATGGCGGACGATTCCCGGTCAAAGTTCAGACCATGTTCTGAATCTCGTTAGTGACGCCGCGGCAGAATTGCAGAGAGCAGACAGTGATGTCGTCTGCGAAATTGACGCCGATCGCGCCGACGAGAGCTTTGAAACTCGTGCAGATTCAGAACTGGTTCAGTTTCTCGAACACGCATCTGGCAAAGCTTCCGCAACCGTTGCCTTTGGAACGGAAGCGCCAAGCATGATCGACCTAGGCGTTGAAGCGGTCGTATTCGGACCCGGCGACATTCGGGTGGCACATCGCACGGCAGAATTCGTGCCGGTTACTGAACTCCGTGATTGCGTTCGCATTTTGCAAACCGCAATAGAGAGGTTTTGTCTGAGCCTTCCCTAACGGTCGGGCTACTGCCCCGCGATTATGCGGCACCGCCGTCAGTCGCTTATCATAGCTCCTCAAATTCCCGCTCAAGAGGTTCGCAATTATGAGTCGCCAGGTAAAGTTGTTTCTGCTTGCGGTCGCTACCGCAGTTCTTTTTCAGGTTCAACTCGTTGCCGTCAAGGCTGATGTCGCTGCCGGCCCAATCACCCTCAGCGTCGATGCCACAGAAGCGCCACGCAAGCTTTTTCATGGACGCATGACCATCCCTGTGAATCCAGGGCCGCTGACGCTGGTCTATCCGAAATGGATTCCGGGCGAGCATGGCCCGACGGGACCGATTATCAATTTGGCCGGGCTGAAGTTCACCGCGAATGGACAGACGATTCCGTGGCGACGCGACGATGTCGAGATGTACGCGTTTCATCTCGATGTGCCGGCGGGCGCAAAAGAACTCGAGGCATCGTTTGATTTTCTCTCGCCGACGTTCGCGGGCGGATTCACGGCGGGCGCTTCGACGACTTCGCATCTGGCGATCGTGACCTGGAACCAGTTGGTGCTCTATCCCGATGGCGCGAATGCGGGCGATGTCACCTTCAAGCCAACGCTGACGCTTCCAGAAGGTTGGAAATTCGGAACATCTTTGGATGTGGCGAAGCGGACCGCAAACAAGATTGATTTCGCACCGGTATCGCTCGAGCGGCTGGTCGATTCGCCGGTGCTGGCGGGTGAATATTTCCTGACGATGTCCCTGGCAACGAATCCGGACAACCAAATCGATATCGCCGCCGACAATCCCGCCGATCTGGAAATCAGCAAGGAGCTGACGACGACGCTCAAGCGCGTCGTCTCTGAGACCGTCACGCTCTTTGGCGCCACGCATTACACGCATTATCACTTTCTTCTGACGCTCAGCGATCACACCGCGCACTTCGGGCTCGAGCATCACGAATCGAATGACAGCCGCGTCGCTGAGCGCGCGTTGGTTGACGAAGTCTATCGCGACGTTTCCCTGGGAGTGTTGCCGCACGAGTTTGTGCATTCGTGGAATGGCAAGTATCGCCGGCCGGCAGGCTTGGCGACTCCGAATTTCCAGGAGCCGATGAAGGGCGAGCTGCTCTGGGTGTACGAAGGATTGACTGAGTATCTGGGCAACTTGATTTCCGCGCGCAGTGGTCTTTGGACGCCGCAGCAGTATCGCGATCAGCTTTCAGAAATTGCCGCGGATCTTGATCACAAACCGGGGCGCATGACGCGGCCGCTGATTGATACCACGATCGCGGCCCAGCTTTTGTACAACGCTCCAGAGGAGTGGACTTCGATTCGTCGCAGCGTAGATTTCTACGATGAAGGCTGGCTGGTTTGGCTGGACGCGGACACGAAGATTCGCGAACTGACGAACGGCGCGAAGTCGCTCGACGACTTTTGCAAACGCTTTCATGGCGCGCCCAGCACGCCGCCGATGGTTAAGACCTACACGTTCGATGATGTTGTTAGCGCGCTGAACGAGGTGACGCCGTTCGATTGGCGCAGCTTTTTGCTGACGCGTCTGAACTCCACGGACTTCCATGCGCCGCTGGGCGGCATCGAACGGGGCGGTTGGAAGTTGGCGTACCATGCGATGCCCAATGCGTATCTCAATCATTGGGAGC
>DATBSG010000082.1:0-5359 GCA_036559945.1 Pyrinomonadaceae bacterium | reverse complement strand
ATTCATGTCGATGAGAACGGTGTTGCCAAGGTCAACTTAGTGGCACAGACTTCAGTCTGTGACTCGCCCGCGGTGCAAACACAGACTGAAGTCTATGCTACTGAACTCGCGCTCGTCGGCCACACGGACACCGTTCCCTACGATCCAAATTGGACGCAAGCGCTGAAGTTGACTGAACGCGACGGCAAGCTCTATGGCCGCGGCGCGTGCGACACTAAGGCGTTCATTGCCGCAGCGCTCACGACAGTTGAAAGTATCGATTTGGCAAAACTAAAGAAGTCGCTGGCTCTGGTCTTCACTGCCGACGAAGAGATTGGCTGTCTCGGCGCGAAACGTTTGGCGGCGTCAAAGCTCTTTGAAGCGAAGTATGCAATCGTGGGCGAGCCGACTTCGCTGCAGCCGATGCGCGCCGGCAAGGGATATTGTCTCGCACAGGTCACAATTCGCGGGCGCGAAGCTCATAGCGCTTATCCGCAGCTCGGCGCTTCGGCGATCTTTCGCGCCGCGCGTTTGATTCAACGGATCGAAAACATCGCGCAAGACTTGAAGAACGATCAGCACAAGGATTTCGATCCGCCTTACACGACTCTTAACGTCGGATTGATCAGCGGCGGTAGCGCCAAGAACGTCGTTCCCGGTGAATGTCGTTTCACCGTCGAATGGCGGACGATTCCCGGCCAAAGTTCAGATCATGTTCTGAATCTCGTTCGCGAGGCCGCGGCAGACTTGCAGAGAGAAGACAGTGATGTCGTCTGCGAAATTGACGACGATCGCGCCGACGAGAGCTTTGAAACTCGTGCAGATTCAGAGTTGGTTCAGTTTCTCGAACAAGCATCTGGCAAAGCTTCCGGAACCGTTGCCTTTGGAACGGAAGCGCCAAGCATGATCCACCTAGGCGCTGAAGCGGTCGTATTCGGCCCCGGCGACATTCGCGTGGCACACCGCACGGCAGAATTCGTGCCGGTTGCTGAACTCCGTGATTGCGTTCGCATTTTGCAAACGGCAATAGAGAGGTTTTGTCTGAGCCCTCCCTGACGGACGGGCAACTGCCCCGCGACTATGCGGCACGCCGTCAGTCGCTTATCATAGCTATCAAATTCCCGCTCCAGAGGTTCGCAATTATGAATCGCCAAGTAAAGTTGTTTCTGCTTGCGGTCGCTACCGCAGTTCTTTTCCATGTTCATCTGGTTGCCGTCAGGGCTGATGTCGCTGCCGGCCCAATCACCCTGAACGTCGATGCCATTGAAGCGCCGCGCAAGCTTTTTCATGGGCGCATGACCATCCCTGTGAACCCAGGGCCGCTGACGCTGGTCTATCCGAAGTGGATTCCGGGCGAGCATGGGCCGACGGGACCGATTATCAATTTGGCCGGGCTGAAGTTCACCGCGAATGGACAGACGATTCCGTGGCGACGCGATGATGTCGAGATGTACGCGTTTCATCTCGATGTGCCGGCGGGCGCAAAAGAACTCGAGGCATCGTTTGATTTTCTTTCGCCGACGTTTGCGGGCGGGTTCACGGCGGGCGCTTCAACGACTTCGCATCTGGCGATCGTTACCTGGAACCAGTTGGTGCTCTATCCCGATGGCGCGAATGCGGGGGATGTCACCTTCAAGCCAACGCTGACGCTTCCAGAAGGTTGGAAATTCGGAACATCTTTGGATGTCGCGAAGCGGACCGCAAACAAGATTGATTTCGCTCCGGTATCGCTCGAGCGGCTGGTCGATTCGCCGGTGCTTGCGGGTGAATATTTCCTGACGATGTCCCTGGCGACCAATCCGGACAACCAAATCGATATCGCCGCCGACAATCCCGCCGATCTGGAAATCAGCAAGGAGCTGACCACGACACTCAAGCACGTCGTCTCAGAAACGGTCACGCTCTTTGGCGCCACGCATTACACGCATTATCACTTTCTTTTGACGCTCAGCGATCACACCGCGCACTTCGGGCTCGAGCATCATGAGTCGAATGACAGCCGCGTCGCGGAACGCGCGTTGGTTGACGAAGTCTATCGTGATGTTTCCCTCGGAGTGTTGCCGCACGAGTTTGTGCATTCCTGGAACGGGAAGTATCGCCGGCCGGCGGGCCTGGCGACGCCGAATTTTCAGGAGCCGATGAAGGGCGAGTTGCTCTGGGTGTACGAAGGACTGACTGAGTATCTGGGCAACTTGATTTCCGCGCGCAGTGGTCTTTGGACGCCGCAGCAATATCGCGATCAGCTTTCAGAAATTGCCGCGGATCTTGATCACAAACCGGGGCGCATGACGCGGCCGCTGATTGATACCACGATCGCGGCTCAACTTCTGTACAACGCGCCGGAGGAGTGGACTTCGATTCGTCGCAGCGTGGATTTCTACGATGAAGGCTGGCTGGTTTGGCTGGACGCGGACACGAAGATTCGCGAACTGACGAACGGCGCGAAGTCGCTCGACGACTTTTGCAAACGCTTTCATGGCGCGCCCAGCACGCCGCCCATGGTCAAGACCTACACGTTTGACGACGTAGTCACAACGCTGAATGAAGTCGCGCCGTTAGATTGGCGCAACTTTTTGCTGACGCGTCTGAATTCCACGGACTTCCACGCACCGCTGGGCGGCATCGAACGGGGCGGTTGGAAATTGGCGTACCAGGCGACGCCCAATGCGTATCTCAGTCATTGGGAGCAGGTGCGTCAGGGAACGGAGCTTGGTTACTCGATTGGCGTGCGATTGGGCGCAGATGGACGCATCGGAGATGTGATTGAAGGCTCGGCGGCATCCAAAGCCGGCATCGGGCCGGGCATGAAAGTGGTGGCAGTCAATGGCCACGCGTATTCCGCAGAAATCTTGCGCGAGGCAATTAAGGCGACAACCGATCCCCGGCGTCGCCGCATCGATCTGCTGATCGACAACGAAGGCCACGTCGAGAATTATCCAGTGACTTACGCGGAGGGCGAAAAATATCCAGTGCTGGAACGCGATGCATCAAAGGCGGATATGCTTTCGAAGATCATTACGCCGTTGACGTGGAGTCGCTAACGAGTCGCCTTAGTTGATCAGAATTATGCGAGTTTCGCTTTTGGCCGTTGCAATTTTGAGTTGCCTGCTGTTGGCTGCGTCGCTGACGCCGGCACAGGACGACAGCTCGCCCTTCCCACAACCTACCGACCTTCAACACGGTCCGCCGCTGACGAATCAGGAATACGTAGCGCTGCTCTATCAGTTGCCGAAGCATCCGGAAGAGCGCGATCACCTGGTCGATGAAATCAGAAAGCGCGGCATTGGGTTTCAGTTGACGCCGGGAATTCTCAGTCTGACCGCCACCAAGAGCGGCAACGATGCATTGCTGCGCCGAACGCTCGAAGAGGCCAATCGCCGACGTGAAAACCCAAGCGCTGCTTCGTTGCCGCCAGCACGTGAGGGGATGGACTTGCTGGAGCGCACGCGTAAAGCAACCCTAGGCGCGGCGCAGCAGATGCCGGATTATCTCGTCAAGCAACAGATCACGCGGTCGCGCGCGCTCGGCACGACGAACAACTGGAACATTTACGATCGACTGTCGATTGCGGTGAGCTATCGCCAAACAGTGGGCGAGCAATACAAATTGCTGTCGGTTAACGGCATGCCGCCGAGCATCGATGAGCAGGAAGGATCGAGTTACGGGGACAAGCTGGGCGGCACGACTTCCAGCGGCGAATACGTTTCGATGCTGGCGCAACTGTTCGAGCCGGCGACGCGCGCGGAGTTTGAGATGGTTGACACAGACACGCTGCGCGGACGGCGCACGATCGTCTACGAATACTCGGTCAAACGCGAATTCTCGAAACAGAATCTGACATTTCAGGCCAGCATCGATGCCGCTCCAATCGCCACGATCGTCGGATATCGCGGACGCATCTGGGTCGATCGCGAAGACAATCGCGTTTTGCGCCTCGAGACGATCTCAGTCGAGATTCCACCGGACTTTCCGATTACGGCCGCGCACAGTCTGATCGATTACGATTGGGTGACGATTAATGACGTGGCGCATTTGCTGCCGTCGCGTGCGGTGATCGAGCTGACCAGCCATCTCGGATTGCAGACGGAGCAGACGCGCAACGACATTCTGTTCCGCGGCTACCGAAAGTTCGGCACGGAAGTGAAAATAACGGATATTGATGAAAAGGACTTTCCGCCGGACGCACCTGCGGAAGAGCCGAAGAAACCCGAAGCGCCGCCAGTGCTGAAGCCTGCACCGAAGAAACCTTAACCAAAGTGCAGAATCGATTAACCACAGAGGACACAGAGGTCGCCGCAGAGAACGCGGAGAGAATTCCTCAAGTATCCTCTGCGCATACCTCGGCGGCCTCTGCGGGTTTGATTCTTTTCAAGGCGTCAATTTGCGCTGTGTTGTCAATCGCCGTCGTACTGTCGCTGACCAACCTCGCTTCCGCGCAAACGAAACCCGAGAAAGACTATCTCGTGTATGTCGTTTCCGAATCTGCCGACAAGATCGCTTTGATCCGATTCGGTCCGAACGGCGCGCGCGTCGATCATCAACTCGACACCGGCGACATGCCCGTTGACATCGACGGACCGCATGGCATCGTTATTTCGCCGGACCGGCAGTTCTATTACGTCTCGATGGCGCACGGGCGGCCGTTCGGCGTCGTGTGGAAATACTCGACGAAGGATGACAGCGTTCTCGGCAAGACGACGCTCGGCTATTTTCCCGCGACGATGGACATCACGCCCGATGGGCAATTTCTTTTTGTGGTGAACTTCAATCTGCACGGCGACATGGTGCCGTCGTCTGTTTCAGTCGTGTCGACGCCGACGATGACGGAAGTCGCGCGCCTGCAAACCTGCACGATGCCGCACGGCTCGCGTTTGAATCCGCAAGGCACGAAACAATACTCGGCGTGCATGATGGATGACATGCTGGTGGAAATCGACACGCGCACTTTCAAAGTTGCGCGCCACTTTATCGTTACCAAAGGTAAAGAGATCGGCATGATCGGTGCGCCAAAAGTAAACGCCGGCGGAGCAGCGGCTGGAATGTCAGGCATGGGCGCTATGGGCGGCACGATGAAAGACAGCGGCGGTCATGGAATGGAAGCGCCGAAGCCCGGGGATACTTCCTGCCAACCGACTTGGGCACAACCGTCGGTTGATGGAGCTTCGATTTACGTGGCGTGCAATAAGTCGAGCGAGATCGTAGAAATCAATGCGAGCAGTTGGAAACTCGTGCGGCGCATTCCCGCGCGCGCCGGCGTGTACAACCTTGGTATCACGCATGACGGCACGCGTCTGCTGGCGACGAACAAGCGCGATCAATCGGTTTCGATTTACGATTTGAAGAGCGGCAAGGAACTCGCGCGACTGCCGACGAAACGCAA
>DATBSG010000081.1:0-11835 GCA_036559945.1 Pyrinomonadaceae bacterium | reverse complement strand
AGCCTTTGTCATGGGACCGCCAGCATTGCTGGGTTAGTCTCGAGAGCAATAAGCCTAAAGCTTTTTCTTGCCTACAGAAAAAAGAGAATTAAGCCGCACTCCGTTCTCGGAATTCTACCGAGTCGCGGCTCGGCCACTACCTAAAAATGGAGGGGAGAGTCAAATGAGAAATTACCTACCGAAATTCCTTGTCCTGCTTGCGATCCTCGGCGCCTTTTGTCTGCCGGCAATTGGCCAGGTGTCAACCACGGGATCGATTGCCGGCACGATTACCGACGCGCAGGGCGCTGTTGTTCCCAATGTAACGGTCACCGCCAAAAATAAGGCCACCGGCAAAGAGAGCACAGCCCAAACCAACGACAGCGGCAACTACCAGATTCCCTCTGTCGCGGCCCCCGGCGTATATACCATCACCGCTCAAGCAAGTTCAGGTTTTAAGACTGCCCAGATCACCGACGTCAAAGTGGACCTGGGCACGCCTACGACTGTCAATGTCGTGCTTGAGGTTGGAACCGCCGAGCAAACTGTGACGATTATCGGCGGCGGCGAAGTGCTTCAAACCCAAACTGCCACGGTCGGCACGACCCTAACGGGCCGTCAGATAACCGATATTCCGACCGCGTCCCGCGATGCGCTCGACTTGGTTTTAGGATTGCCGGGAACGACCACCGTCGGCCGCCCGCGTCAATCGTCAGTCAATGGATTACCGAAGGGCGCGCTTAATATCACAATCGACGGCCTCAACGTGCAGGACAACTTGCTTAAGTCGAATGACGGTTTCTTTACTTACATTCGGCCACGTACCGATGCCATCAGTGAAGTTACGGTTTCAACTTCCAATCCTGGCGCAGAAAGTTCGGGAGAGGGAGCCTTTCAAATTAAGTTTGCCACGCAAGGTGGCGGCAATCAGTACCACGGCGGCGCTTATTGGTATTACCGCACGCCCGGTTTGAATGCCAACTACTGGTTCAACAACCGCGATTTGGCTGCGGATCCCCAGACCGGAAAAGCTCCGCGCACGCCGATCATTCTCAACCAGCCTGGCTTCAAGATCGGTGGGCCGATTTCGATTCCGAAGTTGTTCAGTGGAAAAGACAGGGCCTTCTTTTTCGCCAACTACGAAGAGTTTCGCCTGCCGGAATCCACGCTGCGCACCAGAACGGTTATGTCCACATTTGCACAGGCGGGTACTTTTCGATTCGTTTCGAGCACCTTCGATCCTTCGACGATACCGGCAACTTCACCGGGTAGCGGGACCGTGACGTGTACAGGGTCTGGAGCGTCGCGCGTCTGCTCGTTGAGCGTTTACCAGGTTATCGCTAATGCGCTTGCCAATCCAACGTTCGTCACCGCGAATCCTGGTATTGTTGGCGCGTTCACAACCGCCGATCCGACAATTGGTAGTCTCCTGGCCAGTATTCGGAGTGCGATTCCGTTCAGCAAAGCTACCGGCGATCCAAATCTCGAGCAAACCAGCTTTGTGAATAAGGGCGGCCAGAAACGCGAGTTTCCTACCGTTCGATTCGATTTCAATCTGACCAAGAAACACCACCTCGAGAACATTTGGAACTACCAGAATTTCGGCGGCGTGGTGGACTTCCTGAATGGTGTTGACCCCGCATTTCCGGGATTTCCGAATCATGGCTCGCAGACGTCGATTCGATTCTCGAATTCCACGGGCTGGCGTTGGACGGTCACAAATAACATCATTAACGAAGCCCGGTATGGAATCGTCGGCGGCACAGTTCTCTTCTTCTCAGAAGTGAGTTCGGCACAGTTCGCGAACCAGGCCACCAACGGCCAGAACCTAAATCAGGGCATCGGGGGCATCACCGCATTCAACATCACCGGCGCGACGGTCACCACTGGCCCGCAGCGTCGTAACAGCCCCGTGCGCGAATTCAGCGACAACCTGAACTGGACAAAGGGCAATCACTCTTTCAACTTTGGCGCAGCGGCGACCAGGGTCGCATTCTGGCAACAACTCCAGACGGTAGTGCCGAGCACGTCGTTTACGACCAGCGCCTCGCTGGATCCGGCTCCCGTGAACGCGTTTAGCTTCCTGCCTGCGACGCAGCAGGGAGGCGCTTCTCAGCTTTACGCGATATTGGCGGGTCGCATGACCGCGTTCAACTCGAATGCTCGGTTGAGTGAAGACACTAATGCCTACACCTGGCTTGGCCCGCTAATCAGTCGCGCGCATTCGCTTGAATGGGGAACGTTTGCGCAAGACACCTGGCGTTTCCGTCCCAACATTACTTTGACATTCGGATTGCGATACGAGCGACAGATCCCGATCACGGCCGACAACAACACCTACGCCGGCGTCACCTTCGCAGATTTGTTCGGTGAATCAGGCCAGGACAATTTGTTTAAGCCTGGTACGTTGAGCGGCAATCACTCGGCGTATTTCAACTTCGTAAAAGGCTCCAAGGCCTATAACGATGTCGGTATTCTCTTGCCGAGCTTTGGATTTACCTATAGCCCGAATTGGAAGGCGGGAATGTTGCGTCACCTGCTCGGCGAATCCGGACAAACCGTGATCCGCGGTGGTTTCGCCATGGCTTCGGTTCGCGAAGGCACACAGGTATTTCAGAGTGTTGTCGGCGCTAACCCGGGCGGCACGATCACGACGAATCGCAATTTGACGCTTGGAAACCTACCGGTGGGAACTTACCTCCGGACCGGCGCGCCGTTCACTCCGGCGACGTTCCCATCGACACCGACTTATCCAAACTTCGGCTTGATCACGGATTCTGTGAATGCTTTCTCGCCGAATCTCAAGATTGGATATGTCGAGTCATGGTCGTTTGGCATCCAGCGCGAGATCAAGAAGGACAATGTCATTGAGGTTCGTTACACGGGCAATCGCGGCCACAATCTGTGGCGGCAGGTCCAGCTCAACGAAATCAACATCGTCGAGAACGGCATCTACAATGAGATCGCGCTCGCACAGCAGAACCTCCTGGCGAACATCGCCGCCGGCCGTGGCGTTCAATTCCGTTATCAGGGTCCCGGCACGGGCACATCCCCACTGCCGATCCTGTTCGGATATTTCCAGCAACTGCAGCCAACATTGGCCAACGCGTCGAACTGTACCACCGTCGCTACCTGCAACACCTTGTACAGCAGCACGTTGTTTGCCAGCACAACGTTTACCAATCCGTTGAACCCGCTGGCTGCGCAACCCTTGCTGTTTGCCAATGGTCTGACCAGCACGGGTTTCGAGAATCGTCGCACGCCGCTTGGCCAACCTTGCTTTGGGGTGACTTCGTCATTTAACAACAATGGTCAGTCGGTTGCAGGCTGCACCGGACTAGGCCTCTTCCCGCTCAACCAATTAGCCGTGAACCCGGGCAAACGCGGCAGCCCGTTTGTCGTAAATAATACCGGCCAGACCTGGTACGACGCTTTCACGATTGAATTCCGCCGGCGCTTTGCCAAGGGATTGCTGATTCAATCCAGCTACACCTTCGGCAAGAGCCTGTCGAACATGTTCGCCAGCAGCTCGGCAGTATTCGATCAACCGGCAACCCTGCGAAACCTGTGGCTAAAGAAGGGGTATTCAACTTTCGACATCCGTCATGGTTTCAAAGCCAACTTTATTTACGACTTGCCAATCGGGCGCGGGAAGACTTTCTTCAGCGGCGCGAACGGCCTCGTAGATCGGATTGTCGGCGGCTGGTCTTTCAATGGCAATCTCCGGTTCCAGAGCGGCATTCCGTTCAACTTCGCGGCGCCGAATGGACTGTTTGATTACGGCGGCACGATCCAACAAAACACAGGCAACTTCCAATTGGTGGGCATGACCGCCAAGGAATTGCAGAAGTCAATCGGTGTCTACCGGGATCCTGATGGCTTCATTTATCTGTTTCCGAAAGACATCCGCGACAACACCATCAAGGCCTTTAGCGTATCGTTGACTAGCGCCGGCGGTCCCACGTACACGTCGGGCGCCCCGACGGGACGCTATATCGCTCCGGCCGGATTGGGTTGCTTGCAGAAGTTTATCGGTGATTGCGGATACGCCAACCTGGTTCTCCATGGGCCCGCTTTCTTCCGCTCAGACCTGAGCGTGGCGAAGCGCATTAAGTTCACAGAGACGGCGAATCTGGAACTTCGCTTGGAGTTCCTGAATGCCTTCAACAACATCAACTTCCAGCCGGGCGCGTCGGCCAACGACGTAAATACGTTCGCGAGTTCGACGTTAAACCAGGCAACCTTCGCCCGCATGACGTCAGCCTATCAGGATCTTTCGACCACGAGCGATCCTGGTGGCCGCGTCGGGCAGGTTGTGGTTCGGATTAACTTCTAAGGGCGAACCTAAGTCCTTCCATTTCCCGAGGAGAGCAGGTTCGCCTGCTCTCCTCGGCTTATTTCGAGTGCTTGGCAAAGTGCTCAAACCTGAAAACAACAACTGGAAACGAAGAAATTTTCTGGCGCTCTTGCCACAGGCAGCGGCGGGTGCCGCTCTCTTACCTCTCTTCAATTCCCTCAAGACGCTCGGTCAACCTGTAGCCGGAAAACCGGCGTCGGTTTGCTGGCTGGATGTCTGCGCTCCTTTTGTGATCCAGGATCCCGCGATCGGCCTGCAATCGGAAGTGGTGCTCACTTCCGACACTTTCGTTGGCCAGAAAGGCTATGAAGACCGGGCCGATACCACCGAGTATGAGATCTATCTTTACGATGCGGCAGGCAAGCCCGTTGGCAGCGATGGCTTAGCAAAGCGGCTTACGGTCCCGGCCATGCAGATAACCATCCTCAATCTCCGCGACATTTTGGGAAGTTCAGAGAAGTTTTGGGGCGGCATGAGAATACGGCTGCGGCCCCAAAGCCGGCAGCCGATGCATGCCAGCGATCTGTTCAGCTCGGCCTTCGTCCGCTGGAAGACGGATACTTCATTCGACAATGTCCACGCCAACCCCGACCCTTTGCAATGGCAGCGGGCTGACACGTTCTTTTATTCAATGCCCTTCCCACCGCTCAACCAATATGAAGCGTTATTCAGCTTGTTCAATCCTTATGCGGAGCCGAGCGCGGGCGCGATTATCGTTTACGATCCGCTGGGAGCGAAGTTAAAGGAAACTCCGTATCAGTTGAAAGCACACACCTCTCTTCTTTTCGATTTGCGGCGAGGCGAGTTAGCCGACGATCCGCGTTCCCTGTTCGCGCCGTCGAATGGAAAGAAGCAGCATGGGACAGAAATGTTGACCCCAGCGGGCGGAACGATCGCGGTCATCAACCAACAGGGTTCACAAAAAGGTTTTGCTTATCTGATGCTGAAGCGCGCGGGCGGCGCGCGTTTCAGCGTCGAGCATCCCATTCATCAGGCGCCGTTTAAGCCCATCGCAAAGCCGGCGCCGTTCGATGCGGCGGGCAACTTCAAAGCAAAAAATATTCTGTACACGCCGCTCGTCTTTCACTCGAAGCGAATCGGCGGCGTGACCTTAGACTCGCGTTTTCACTTCAGCTCCGGTGCGCCCCTTGAAGAGTTTTTGTGGATGAAGCCGTTTATCGCCAACACCGACGGAAATGTCGTTTGGCAAATAACACCGGACACCAGGCTGCCGGTATCGGTTTCTCCGAAACAATTAGACAATGGCGCAATCAAACTTGGCGGTATGCAAAGTTGCGCGCTGGATTGCCGGGAGCTGTCACTTCCCAAAGACTTCTCGGGGGGACTGTCGCTGGCGGTCGCGCCCACCACAAACCACACGCTCATGAAGGTTGAAATCTCCGTGAAGGAATGGGGCGCCCACTCGTTCACCCATTTTCGTCCGGGCTTGCAATCTGCGCGCGGTTATCAAACACCGGCAGCACGCGGCGGGCTGGCAACCGACTATATAGCCACGGGCGCCAGGTTCGAGGTGCGCGACGGCAAGAAAGTACGCGACGAAGTGATCGGCGTCTTGAATATCGACGACAAAAATATCGTTGGTCACCCCGTGCTGGAAATCTTTAGCCCTCAAGGACTTCTCGTCAGAGTGAATCTCGGGGAAGTCCCCAGTTTTGGGTGTCGCCATTACTTGCTTTCTGAGGTTGCCGGTGAAAGAATTGCATCGCTCGATTTGAGCTTGCGTTTGGTTGACGAGCGCGCGACGTTGTTGATGTCAATCGTGCACTTGGATTATGCCCGGCGCGACCTGGCTTTAGATCATGGGTCAGACCGGTTTTCAACCTTCAACGATTACGGTTGTGAAACGTCAGCGTAGAGTGCTCCCCGATAGCGATAACCGCACCTGCAAACCTTTTGGTCCGCAGTAACTCGTAAAGTTTTGGGAGAAATTATCGAACATGAGGAGAATCCTGTTTATCTGCTGCGTCTTAATTCTGTTTGGGACGACGGCGCACGCGCAAAAAAACAAGCCCTGGACTGAGTGGTCTCAGAAGGAAGCCGAAAAGGTTTTGAATGATTCGGCGTGGGGTCAAACTCAGACAGAAGGCGGCGGTGGCGGTTCCGAGCAACCGAGTCAAACGTCAGCCATCTCATCTACAACCGCTGCGAAAGAGAGAAATGCGACGAACGTAAAGGCGGCGGCAACCAGTGCAGAATCCGGTGAGACAAAAGCAACCGCTCCGTCTCTCCATCTGCGCGTGCGTTTCATGTCGGCGAAACCAATCCGCGCCGCGTTCGTACGTATGCTCGAGTTGCAAGGCACACCTGCGGAAAAAGTGGCACAGGTCAAGCCATTCATCGATTACGATTTCTCAAACTATGTCGTGGTGACCGTTAACATGGACGGTAACGACCGAGGCCGAATGGGAGCCATCATACAGGAATTGGCAAAGACCGATTCGGCCGCGCTGAAAACGGTCACGTACCTGGAGCGAAAGGACGGGAAACGCCTGGAGCTGATGGAGTATCGCGCTCCCGTCAATGATGGACTGGGCGCGAAATTTGTCTTCGCGCGTAACCTCAATGGCACTCCGTTTCTTGATGCAAACAGCGGCGAGGTGCGCTTCGTTACAGAGCTTGGCAAGCTCCTCAAAATCAACCGTCGCTTCAAAGTTTCGGAAATGATGTACGACGGTAAGCTGGAATACTAATAGCCACTCGGTCGCGAGTCACGATGCAATGCTGGTATGAAAGATGGGTCCGGCGGAAGCACGCCATGACGATTTGCGCAGCCACGTCGCTGCTCGTAATCCTGTCATCGTCTATCGGCATATCGCAATGGCGCCACGGCCCCTGGGTGGAAATGCCCAAACAGGAAGCTGAGAAGTTGGTTAACGACTCGCCGTGGGCGCAGACCCAAGTGGACACCGACGTCTCTGAGTTGTTCTTTTCGCCGACCAGAGCGGGAACAGCCTCTCCCGGCCGTTCCACTGCCGCGTCTGGCCAGCCGGGCAGTCAAACTTCCATCAATAATGGCCGTGCTGATCGCGGCGCCGTCAATCAGGCTGTTGAAATCAAGTATCGAATTTGTTTTCTCTCGGCGCGGCCTATTCGCGAAGCTTTTGCGAGACTAGTGATGTTGTCGCAACACGAACCTGATAACGACCTCATGCAACGGTTGCAATCGTTCGTCCAACGCGACTTCAGCTCTTACATAGTGATCGCTGTGACCATCGACTCCAATGATAACCGGTTCCTGGGACCCGTTATGCAGCAAGTGAATAGCGCGACCGCCGGCACACTAAAGAACAAGACTTACCTCGAACGCCCGGATGGCAAGCGTCTTTTTCTAAGTGATTATCATGCGCCCATAACAGATGGATTAGGCGCAAAGTTTATCTTCCCCAGAAAGATAAACGGAGAAAGTTTTCTGGACACAAAAAGTAACAGCGTGCGGTTCGTAGCCGAGTTCAGCGATAACTTCAAACTGAATATGCGGTTCAAAGTGTCCGACATGATCTACGACGAGAAGCTCGAGTATTGATTTCAAGGTTCCGCGCGCGCCCGGAATCATTTTGTTTCGCTTTGATTTGAAAAGGAGAATCCTCTCATGAAAAAGAATTTAGCAACTATCCTTGTAACGTTGTTGGCAGTGGTTGCCGCTGCCTCGGTTACAGCTCAAAAAAAAGACGAGAAGCCGTGGACTGATTGGTCAAAGAAGGATGCTGAAAAGATTCTCAGCGATTCGCCGTGGGCGAAAGTGCAAACCGATACGGACACCTCACAAATGTTCTATTCACCCACGCAAGATCCACAGCGGATGGGACGGACTTCGAACGATGGCTCCCGGCTCGCACAAGGGGCTACCAATCAAGCCGTCAACGTAGCCTTTCAGGTGCGGTTCTTTTCTGCTCGGCCAGTGCGGCAAGCGCTTGCGCGCATTATGGAAATCAATAACAAACCGCCGGCGGACGTGGTTGCGAAACTTCATCAGTTCGCCGAACTGCAATCGACGAACTCAATCATAGTCACCGTAACTTTCGATTCGAACGATCAACGGTACACGGGCGTAGTAATCCAGCAATTCAACAGCGCCGCGACCGGGTCATTAAAGAATGACGCTTATCTTCAACGTTCAGATGGCAAACAACTGTTCCTGGAAGAATACGTGCCGCCCGGCAAGGATGGCTTCGGCGCTCGCTTTATTTTTCTACGCGAAGTTGACGGTGAGCCGTTCATAAAAGACCCAAATGGCGAACTACGTTTCTACGCAAAGTACCCCAACGGGATAAAAATCGATCGGCGCTTCAAGTTGGCCGACATGATGTACCAGGGGCAATTGGAACTCTAATCAGTTGCTCAGCTGACCTTTCGCAGGGCGCTGCTTCGTTTCGAGGCAGCGCCCTCTCTCTTAAAAGCACTTGATCCGACCCGGAAAAGCAAGCATCATTCGCGTCGGTGAATGGCCCTGCAAATGAACTCGCCCTTGCGCCGCTGGGCGCAGGTGATCTGATCGATCGCGCGGTCCGGCTTTATCGCCGCCATTTTCTCACGCTCATTCGCATCGCCGCGCCGCCTGTGCTTGTTTCGGCCGCTGGATCGACGTTGACGACGATCGCAATTCGCGCCATCGGCGCCACCCCAAGCAGCGCTCGACTTTTGCTTTATTTGTTAGTGCTGTTCGGCGGCGGCATCGTTATCGGCGCTGGTTCGCTTTTTAGCTTGATCGTCATGGGCGGCGCGACTCGCAATCTGGTCGCGCACTTATTGTGGGAGGAGCCGGTCAGCTTTCGCTCGACTTACCGCGCGGTGAAGTCGCGCTTCTGGGGCTTGTTGGGCGCCAGCATTCTCGTAGCAATCTGGCTCGGATTTTGCGCGTGGCTGTCATTCACCGGTTTCTATCTCGTCTTCGCGCTGTTGCTGCTGCTTGCGGTCGCAATCGGTCAGGTGATGCCGGAATGGACGATTGCACTTGTGAGTATCATCGGAACGATCGCGGCGATCGTGCTCGCCCTGATTCTTTTCTTTCTACTTGCCGGCCGCATGGCCTACGTGCCCCAGGCGATGCTGGTTGAAGGCCGCACGGTCGGCTCCGCAATCGGCCGCAGTTTTTCACTCGCCAGCGGAAACGTGCGCCGGCTGATGGCGATGACGTTGTTCACTTTCTTCGCTACTTACTCGGCCCTCGCTCTGCTGATCATTCCATTGGGTTGGTATGGCTGGGCCAATGGCGTGGACGTTTCGCCGTTCGGGACGGAATGGCCGGCATGGTATTCGATCGGCTACGAAGTGATCCTGCAATGCAGTCACATCCTTTTGGCGCCGATTTGGATGCTGGGTCTATCCCTGCTTTATGTCGATGAACGCGTGCGGCACGAAGGCTACGACATCGAATTGATGGCGGCGCGGCAGCTTCCGCCAATGCCTGAATTGCCCGGAGTGATGTCGCCCTTCGCGCCCGCGCTGGTCACGCGCCGCACGGCCAGGTTTGTACCGCCGCCCGCGCCCATGCCTCCGCCGAGTGTCCTCGGCCTGCAATGACGATTGGGAAGATGATCGCGAAGTCGCATCTAAACAAGATTTTCCAGCTCGCCGCGTTGGGATTCGTCCTGGCTCTGGCCGTAACAGCGCGCGCCGCAACGTTCGCGGATTACCGCACACGCGTCTCGCAGGCAGCCAGCGTGATTCAGCAGCTCGAGACGCCTGACTACTACACGAATAATTCGATTCAAGCTGAGGAACTTGTGCAGAATGCGCTGGCCCGGCTGCGACAGCTCTTGCCGGCGAGCGAGAATGTCCTTTTCAACAATCAGACGATAGACGTCGATAACCAGTGGTTTCACGAAGCCCTCTCTGAATACGAAAGACGAAGAAGAACCGGGCAACATAATGGCGAACTGATTCGCCACACACGCGAGCAACTGCGAGCGTTGCTCCAGCGTTTGGATGAGATGAAGCCCGCGGCTTCGACTGACGACAAAGATGCAAACAAAGCGCGGCTGGCGGAAATTCTGCGCCGGCCGGAATACGACAAGACCGCCGCCCAACAAAGCGCGCTCGAACGCCTCTGGGAACAATTCATTCGTTGGCTGGCGAAGCTGTTTCCGAAATTCAAGCCGATTCAACCCGGCACCGGCCGCAGTTTGTCGAACATCGCCCAGATAATCGTGTTCGGTTTGTCGATCGCGCTGATTGCATTTCTCATCTGGAAGTTTCTGCCACGATATCTGCGCAACCGCGGCAAGAAAAAGAAGAAACAAAAACGCGAACCGCGCATCGTTCTGGGTGAGCGCCTTGAGCCGGATCAAACGGCCGCCGATCTGCTTGAACAGGCGGAAGCGTTGGCGCGCGCCGGTGACCTGCGCGGCGCCATTCGTAAAGCCTACATCGCTCTGTTGTGCGAACTCGGCGATCGAAAAGTCATCAGCCTTGCGCAGCACAAGACGAATCGCGATTACCTGATGGCAATAAGAAACAGGGGCTCGCTTTACGAATCGCTGCGCCGGCTAACTTTCAGTTTTGAACGGCACTGGTACGGGTTTGTGCCGCCGGCCGCGGACGACTGGAATGAGTTTCGAGTGGGGGTCAGAACCGCGAGCGGTAGCGACCGGATCAGAGAATCAGCTTGAGTGATCGATCCCATCGCTACCGCTCCGGGTTCTGACATGAGTCTTGATGCGCCAACGCCTGATCATCGTCGTTACATTTATCGTCGTCGTTGTAGTACTGATTGCACTCAACGCGGCGTCGTACGTGCGTGTCGAGAACGTCGCGGATTCGGAAGGCTCTCCCGATCGCTCGACGTTCAACTCAGGCGCGACCGGCACACAAGCTCTCTACGATTTTCTGCACGAATCAGGTCATCAGGTAGTGCGCTGGCGCGAGGGCTCATCGGCGCTGCTGACTGTGAATGGGCCAAAGCCGTCAACATTTGTGATCATCGGTCCGGTGCAGATTTCCTATTCCAGGCGCGAAGCGATTGAAGTCCTGCGCTGGGTCGAATCGGGCGGCCGCCTGGTAATCGTCGATCGTCATCCGGATCGGCGACTGGCGGTCGGCTCCGCAGACTGGACTATTACGAGCGAAGTCATCAGCTATCCGTGGCGCGATCTCGATCCGAACAATTTCGAGCAGATGACAACGGGCATGACAACCATCAAACCTGCCCAGCCGACGGCCATGGCGCGTAACGTCCAATCGGTGATGCCGTCGCGATTTATGGGGGCGATGACCGTCAGCCCGCGCAAAGAAGCAGAGCACGCCACTCCAACACCCACTCCCGCAGATGATGAAGAGGACGGCTCAGAATATTACGACCGGCCGATCAACCCGGAGAATGGGGCGAATAAGGACAAAGTTGCGCGGGCGCCGGTGGTTCATTTTCGACACGAGCGGGGAGCGCTGCTGGTTGACTATCCCTACGGCGACGGGCGCGTGGTGCTGTTGTCGGATCCGTTCATCGTCGCGAACAATGGCATCGGGCGCGCCGACAATCTGCA
>DATBSG010000080.1:0-9429 GCA_036559945.1 Pyrinomonadaceae bacterium | reverse complement strand
ATGGATCGCACGCGCGACGGCAACTCAGTGCTCGACAAACTGACGTTTGTTCAGACGAAGAACAACACCGCCCTTTACGACGCGTGCTATCTCGGCGTGGAGCGCGTGCAGCGCGGCACGCACGCAAAGCGCGCGCTGCTGTTGATTAGCGACGGCCAAGACAACAATTCACGCTACACTTTCAATGAGTTGCGTCGTGTGCTGAAAGAATCCGACGTCGTGCTTTATGCGATCGGAATTCTCGGTGGCAGCGACGTAGGCAGCTCGCTGGGCATGGAGGGCCAGAGCATTCTGGACGAGTTGGCCGGAGTTTCCGGAGGCAAAGCTTTTTATCCGCGTGGGCCAGCGGAGATGGACGACATCTTTGAACAGATCGCCTTGGAGCTGCGCCATCAATACTCGATCGGGTACCGGCCGGGAAACTTTGTGAATGACGGCAAGTGGCACAAGATCAAAATCAAGCTCACTCCGCCGCGCGGTTTGCCTCGCTTGTTCCCGCGCTACAAAGAAGGGTATTTCGCGATCGCGAATCCGAAGTGAGGTAGTGTGCGGATCCCTCTCGCTCTGGGAGAACGAGGGAGCGAAGCATACGGGGGAAAACGTGTTTTCTTTCTGACGAGTTCGACCGCTCACCTAACTCTCTACCGAAGAGCGCATTAGCCCAAACTTCAAGGCCGCCTATTTCGGCGCCACTATCACGTTGGTGACCTTCAGGCTACGTGCGTCTCCCACATGATCGAAGTTGACGGTCTTGAGGGAGATAGTGAGGCCGCCATTCTTGGCGCAGTCCTGGCCGAGCACCTCGATAGTTATATCGCCGGTAAATTGCATCGTCCCGGTCAGATCGACCCGGTAGACCAGAGTCTGCTTATCCTTCTTCAGTTTGCCATCGCAAACGTCCAGGCAAAGGAGCTTCGGACCCGACGGATTGTGGTTAAGCGTTTGGTTCTTAACCTCCACGCCATCGGGAATATCTGGATGCCCCGGAACTCCCGAACCCTTCCACTTCGAACTCTTAACCCGCGCCTTGGCGGTGGCCCAGCAAAGCCATGATACGTCCTCGGGATTCTGGCAGCTGAAGGTATCTTGAAGGTTGATTGTAATTTCCACATGATAGAGATTCTTGTTGCCACCCGAGATCTTTGCTTTTACGTCGCTTTCCTTCAGTTTGGAGAACTCAATGAGATCGCAGGGGCAGACGGTTTTCGGAGGTGGTATTTTGTCCTGCGGAGGCTTCGGCGCCTGAAGCTTTTCGCCCTCCAGCAGAAAACGTTTCTGCGCGATTTGACCATTGCAATCGCCCGTGAGATCCACGAGCACGGGGCCGACGGTTATTGGGAACTGGGTCGAACCGGGCAGCGAAGCTTTGTAAACGACGTTGAAGTAGGTGCTCGCCGGTACGCCGTTGCAATCGCCCCGGCACGTTCGGTCCCACACGTCCTCAGCCTCCAGGGTTACCGAATCATCCAGCGGCGCAAATAACTCCATGTCTGAGCGCCTCCAGTAGGAATCCTTGAGCTTGACGCTGAGGGGCGCCGAGCACTTATGCGTCTTCTCTCCGGTTTCCGTCTCGCAAGTGATAGTCGCCATAAAGGGCACCTTCAAGGTGTATTGGTAGCTGCCCTTTATCGGATCAGCCGGTGCATCCTTGCCCTTGTCGTTCATGAGTGAACTGACCGCCCCTGCTTTCGCTTTGTCCGATTTCTTGAATTCCAGCTTCACACACTTACACTCGTCCCCTCGCGGCCCAAGTTCGTTAAAGGTAACAGGAGCAAAAAACGGCACTACAGTTCCGTTAATGACGAACGAACCGGTCCTTTCCGACTGAATCACTCCGGCCTCGGTGAACTGGCCGTCTTTGAAGTCTTGCTGATGAAGCAGCCGAGTAACAACTCCGTTCTGCGAGGGCCTGATCGTAATTGTCCCGGGTGAATCATTTTCGATGCGAAGCAGCACAGCCCCCGGTTCGCCTGTCTGCGGAATGTGGAGATCTGGGGCGAGTCTATTTGTCTCGAGCGGATTCACCAGATCAGGCGAACTACCCCCTCGTTGCCACACCGAATCCGGCAGAGATTGCAGCTTTACGGTCGCGGTATAGTTGGTTGACTGGCCTCTTAACAGCCGGAGCTGGCCGGCGTGCATTTGAATATCCACCTTCACGATTTGAGCAGACGCCGTGCGATTGCCGTCCTGGAGGGTGAGCGTATGCTCCCCCGACGTTGTCTCGGGCGGAAGGTCAAAAACCACTGAACGCGGTGTCGCGGCAACAATCGTCGCCGGTTGGTTATCCACAGCGATATGCATGGCGTTGCCATCGCCGCTCAACGGCCCGTGAATGATGCTCGTGTTTTGCACAACAGGATAAGTGCTGAAGTCGCTCGCTTGTCCGGTGTTCGGAACTGCCATCAGGGAAGCGGCCCTCCCAATCGGCACGCGGCCTTCCGCGACGGGAGTTGTCGTGCCTTGCAGGCTCAACGTTACTGGCAGCGCAACTGTCTGCTCAGAAATCTTGACAGTGAGCGGTTGGTCAGCCGGCTGTTTTCGGCCATCACCCAAGTCCACTACCACGCCGTGGAGCGAAGTGGTACCGGTACCACCCACAGCAGCATCGATCTTCATTTCAACTACGCCAAGTGCGGGAATGTTTTGATACTTCTTCGGATCGGTGGTAATGCTGACGGTAACTTGGTCACCAGGTTGGCTATCCTTATCGTAGACGAGACCAACCAGTTGTGTCCTCACCGCGCCTTGGCCACTGTTCGTCCCCGCCGCGTCCGGGACGGGTGCACGTTCAGATTTTAGACGCGCGGTAAGTTTTGCATCTTCCGTCCAAATAACACTGGCTGAACCATCGGCGGGAGGTTGAGCATGTCTAGACGACGAAGCTGAACCCAGGCGGCTTCCCATCGCGATCGGGACCAGCAGCGATCCAACTATCGCCAACTGGGTTACGATTTGAGCGCCGCGACTTCTCCGTTTCGCAAAACGGTGGAACACCAGTAACCACGAAACACTTTGTACAGAGTGGCTCGTTGATCGAAAGCTTCTCATCCTCTTTCCTCCAAGAAGCTAAGATTCGGCGTCGCTGATTCGGATTCGAGATGGTGCGAGGTCTTGGCTAAAAACAAGAAGCGCTATAGCCGCCAAGAAAAAAGAGCTTAACGCCTGTGGCGGCGCGTCTATATCACCCTCATGAGCCGCAGTCAAGACTACCGTGAAACCGAATCCAGTCAGGAGGGTAAGTTTTCCTGGCGCTGCCGTTTTCGACTTCGCCACTCCAAACAAGTGAGAAAGGCACTCCAAATCTCTTCGCAGCCAACGCAAACTCGTCTCTTCAGCATCATTACAATCTCTCCCGGCGAAATAGGTTTGACATTAGGCTTTTATTCTCACAAGGTAATCATTGATGGGCTTTCGCATTCTTGAGCTTTTTCAGTCCCGGCGCGGCACTCTCGCCGTCTGGTTGAGCGCCCTGGCGACGCTATCGTTAATTGTGGCCGGAGTAACCAGCGCTCAGCAGCGTCCGCGCACGACCACCGCGGCGCCAACTGCCACGCCAACTCCGCAGCAACCTGCGCCCACGCCGGCGCAGACGGGCCCCGGCCGCCGCATCGCGCCACAACTTGGCGAGCCGCCGCCGCCGCCGATTTTGAAACCGAAGCCGACGCCGACGCCCGATCCGAATTCAGCGGAAATCAGCGAAGGCGACATTCTGAAATTCAATGCCGAACTGGTGACGTTGAACGTTCGTGTGATCGACCGCAACAACCGGCCGATCAATGGCATTCGACAGGATGAATTCAAAGTCTACGAAGACGGTGTACCGCAACCGGTCTTTTCTTTCACACAGGAAGAAGTTCCTGTGATTTACGGAATGGCGGTGGACACATCGGGCTCGTTACGCGGGGCCTTCGATCAGGTAATCAGCGCCACGAAGACAATCATCGAGAGCAATAAGCCCGGTGACGAAACTTTCCTTGAGCGCTTCATCAGCAGCGACAAGATCGAAACCGTGCAGGATTTCACCCCCAGCAAAGACGCGCTGATGGACGGCCTCGACACGTTGTACATTGAAGGCGGCCAAACTGCCGTGATCGACGGCGTGTATCTCGCGGCTGAACACGTTGCCGAATACAAGAAGGGCACTGGTGACGATCGCCGCCGGCGCGCGCTGATCGTCATAACAGATGGCGAAGACCGGGCGAGTTACTATACCCAAGAGCTACTGTTTCAACATCTGCGCGAGCAGGATGTCCAGATTTATGTGATCGGCTTCGTAAACGAGCTTGACGCTGAGAAAGGTTTGATTCGCAAGAGTCCTCGGGACAAGGCGGTTAATCTAATCAACAAGCTGGCGACGGAAACCGGTGGACGCGCTTTCTTTCCGCAGTCGATTTCCGAACTGCCGAGCGTCGCCAATGAGATTGTGCGCGACCTGCGAACTCAGTACGTGATCAGCTACGACCCGACGAACAAAGCGCACGACGGAACATACCGCACGATCAAAGTCGTCGTGAATCAACCAACCGGCAGCGAGAAGCGCATAGCGCTGACCCGCTCCGGCAGGACCGCAACTGCACCAGGTGCGACAGCCGGGCGACCGACAACCCCGGCGAGCAATGTGCGGCAGCCCACGCCGACGAACACGCCGCGCCGCCCTCCACAATAAAGTCGTCAAAGTTTTTCCTTGGCAGGGAACTCTGGCAGCGTCATCAAGGCGCTATCGAGTTAATCCAGTTGCGCCTCGCGGCACTGTAATCAGGTTCGCTAATCGGCGAATTCCCGCCGCGGCTTTCGCGCCCCAACTTCTCGGCGTAAGCGCACTTTTCGGGCCAACTGGCTTATAATGCCGCGGCTCTAAGATTTGCCACGATTGCCACGTCCGCTGCTTAGGAAGGAATCGCCAATGCCTTGTGACCCAAAGTTTCTCGCTAACATCAAAATGTTTGAGCTGCTTGACGAAGACGACCGAATCGCGCTCGCCGCCGTAGTCGATGAGACGACTGTCCCATCAGGCGAGACGTTATTCCAGGCAGGGGATCCCGGCGACTCGCTCTTCATCGTCCGCGAAGGTCAGATCGAACTCTTTATCAAGGACACGGCGGGTCAGAAGATTGTGCTTCATACGGCCGAACCGGGAGATATGTTTGGCGAACTCGCCATGCTCGACTCGGGAGCACGTACGGCTACCGCCTTGGCGCTTACAGAGAGCGTTGTGCTCGTGCTCGACCGCGATGATTTGGTCATGCTCTTTCAGCGAATTCCCGAGGCGGCGCTTCACATGCTGGCAGCGTTGACCGCCCTGACGCGCAAGGCTGACGAATTACTGCGCACCCGCGTGTCGCGCAACGTAAACGAAGAGATGCAGGTTCACTCTTCCATGCTGCAAAAAGTTGCCGACTGGATTGCCTGGTTCAGCGGCAGCATGCCGTTCCTCATGCTCAACGGCGGCTGGTTTGTTGTCTGGATCGTCCTCAACACCTTCTTACTTGGCGCAGCCGCGTTCGATCCCTATCCCTTTGGCCTGCTCACGATGATCGTGTCACTCGAAGCCATATTCCTGTCGTGCTTTGTACTGATTAGCCAGAACCGGCAAGCTGAAAAAGATCGTGTCCGAGCGGATATCGAATACGAGGTGAACATCAAGGCCGAACTCGAGATCGCGCATCTGCATGAAAAGACCGATCGAATTTACGAGAACATGATGGCGAAATTAGAAAAGCTGGAAAAAAGCGGCGTGTCAAAATAGGGAAACGCTCGAACGCAGCGTTTATTGCTGATTCCAAGTCAGGATCATGCCAATGGCGGCGGCAAACATGACGGCGGTCGCAGTCCAGCCGACAATGTTTGCGCCCCAGCCATTTACTTTGTCGCCCATAACTTTCCGGTTGTTTGAAACCAGCATGATGATCAACAGCAGAGGTGGCGAGAGGACACCGTTAATGACTGCAGTCCAGAGCAGAGCTTTCATCGGATTGATTCCGAGAAAATCTATCGATATGCCGACCAGGGTAGAGAGGGCGATGACTATATAAAAATGCTTTGCCTCTCGGGGTTTGTCATCCAAGCTGCATTCCCAGCCGAATGCCTCGCAAACTGCGTAAGCGCTTGCGCCGGTCAGCACGGGAACGGCGAGGAAGCCCGCACCGATGATGCCCACCGCAAACAGAAGGCTGGCGAGGTTTCCTGCCAAAGGGCTTAGCGCCTGCGCGGCGTCGGCCGCAGATTGAATATCGGTTTTGCCGGCAGTATGAAGCGTGGCGGCGGCAGCGACGATGACGAAGTAAAAGATAAGATTGCAGAAGAACATTCCAATGTTTGTGTCCCAGGCAGCGTGCTTTAGTTCAGCATATGTCGCGCCCTCTCGTTCCTTCAGAGTCTTGCGGCCGATCTTTCTTTCTTCTTCAACTTCCTGACTCGCCTCCCAGAAGAACAGGTAGGGCGAAATAGTGGTCCCCAAAATTGCGACCAGGATTAGCAGATACTTACCATTAAATTGCATTTGCGGAATGAACGTCGCTTTGAGTACCTCGCCCCAATTAGGTCGAGCCAAAAACGCCGCTCCAACGTAAGCGAACAGCGCGAGTGTGAGCCACTTGAACACACGTGAGATCAATTTGTACGAGCCCCAGACTTGAAGCACCACGATGACTACCGCAATAGGAACGATCATCCACGTCAGAGGTATGGGAATGAAAAGATTTAGAGCAGCGGCGATGGCTGCGATGTCTGTGCCTGCATTGATCGTGTTTGCGATGAGGACGCCCAGCACGGCCGGATAGAGCAGTGTGCGTGAGTAATGCGTGCGCAAGACGCCGGCCAACCCCATCCCGCTCACCATTCCGATCTTGGCGCAAAGGAATTGCACGACGGCCATCAAGGGCAACGTCAGGAGCGCCGTCCACAGGGTCGCAAAACCAAATGATGCACCTGCCTGCGAGTAGGTTCCGATTCCCGAAGGATCATCGTCAGCCGCGCCGGTAATCAGGCCAGGGCCCAGAGCGTTCAGGAACCGTTTCAACGAACCGGGTTTCGAGTTTTCAGGTTGTTTCGTTTTCGTGTTCGGCATAACGCGAGATATTGAACGTCGCAACATCTCTCACGCAGACGCAGATGGCGCGAGAGTAACACATTGCCAGTGAGCGCAAAGAACTTTGGCCGCGCCAGAAAAGTTTGACTGAATGTCTTTGTTTAGCATATCGTCCCGCCGCGTTCTGCGCGTGTTCTTCAGTAAGATAGATGCCGACAATCGAAACTGAGCGACTGCGGCTGCGCATGTTTCGTCCCGATGATCTCGATGATCTGGCGGCGATGTTTGCCGATCCTGAAGTCGTGAAATACGTTGGCGAAGGTAAACCTGCCAGCCGCGAAGAAGCCGCAAAGGCGCTCGACAGCATCATTGCGAATTGGAGCAAGAACGGCTTTGGGCGTTGGGCTGCAATCGACAAAGCCACTGACGCTTTCATTGGTTTTGGGGGCCTGCGTTCATTGTTCGGCACGCCCGAAGTCGTGTACCACCTGGCAAAAGAAAACTGGGGCAAAGGGTTCGCAACCGAACTGGGGCGCGCCGCGTTGAGGTTTGGATTCGAAGATCGTGGATTCGATCGGATCGTGGCCATCACGAAACCGCTGAACGCGGCGTCGATTCACGTCCTCGAAAAGCTTGGCATGAAGTACGAGAAGCACGCGCACTACTACGATCTTGACGTGGTGCAATACGAGATTGGCCGTAACGAATTCAAATGGGACGGTTCGGCCTACACTTTGCGCGCTGAGTAAATCGCGTGAGTCCCGATCGACGCCAGCATCGCGGCGCGCATCCCGCCGACCGCGAACTATTCAGCGACACACAACTCCCGTGCTTGCGAGCAGCCGTCGCCGAGTTGTCATGGCTGCTCACGCGAAGCTACACACCGAAAGCTGCTCTCAAATTAGTCGGCGACAAGTTTACCCTGACTGACCGTCAACGTCTTGCCGTCGCACGGGCCGCTTGTTCAGATCAAAATCTCGCGACCAGAGCTGCAACGAACATTTCGGTTGAGGGTGTTGTGGACCAGCAAATCATTATCGACGGTTTCAATTTGATCATCACCATCGAAGCGGCGCTGAGCGGAGGGGTGTTGCTGCTTTGTCGCGACGACTGCATTCGCGATCTGTCGAGCGTCCACGGATCGTATCGCGCAGTCAATGAGACTGAAACGGCAATCGTCTTGATCGGTGAGCAGCTGGCGCAGCTACGCGTGCAGTCCGTTGAGTGGTTTCTGGATCAGCCGATTTCCAACAGCGGCCGTCTCGCGAAACTGATGCGCGAGGTTGCCGCGACGCGGGGCTGGCCGTGGAAAGTCGATCTGCTTTTCAATCCCGACGAACGGATCGTTTCGTCTGAAAGGGTCGCGATCACTTCGGACAGCGTGGTTCTGAACCGAGTGGGGCGGTGGGTAAATTTTAAGCGACATTTGATCGAAAAGCGATTGCCGAATAGCTGGATAATCGATTTGAAAACAAAAGAGGCGGGCCACGCCCGCCTCTAAACTGCGCAAGTTACTGCTACGGGTTACTGCTGTTCTTTACTCGCGATGTTCCGCTTTTGACTGCCCAGTTGTTTCATCAGATCTTCAACTGCCACATCCAGTTGGCGATCGCGGCCGGCGAGGTTGTCCTCCGGCAAATTGTCCACGCGAATGTCAGGCTGCACCCCATAGTTTTCCATGTTGGTGTGTTTCGCGTCCGCGAGATAAACGCCGACGCCAGGCGTGCGCACCGTAGAGCCATCGATGAGTGAATAACTTCCCGTGCCGATCACCGCGCCCATCGTCGGAGTCCCGATGACCTTGCCCAAGCCAAGCGCGCGAAAACCAGCCGGGAACATCTCGGCGTTGGAAGCGGAACGCCAGTTTTGCAGCACGACCTTCGGTCCAAAGTAACCGGCAAATGGACGACCGCTGGCTTCGACCCCGCGCGGTTGCCAAACCTGATATTGCCGCTGGACGAGAATCGCGAGCAGCTCCTGCTCGATGTTGCCACCGCCGTTCCAACGCTGGTCGATGATCATTGCCTCCTTGTTACGAAACTCGCGAACCTCTTTTTCGAATTTGCGCAGGCTGGGCGGGTTCATCGCCTGAATATGAAGGTAAGCGATGCGTCCGCCCGACAGCTCATCAACCTTTTGGCGACGTTCTTTCACCCAACGCTCGTAGCGAAGGTTCGAATACGCCGCAGAGTTGATGGCTTCAATGCGAGTTTTCCAGGCGCCTTCGGTGGAGGGTTTGTTGTTGAAAGTAACTTCGACTTTGCGATTGAGGCGATCGTTCAGCAGCTGCCAATATTCATCCCCGGCCTTCACTTCTTTGCCGCCGATGGCAACTAAATAGTCGCCGACGCTCACTTTGACCCAATCCTTGTCGGCTGGCCCATTTTCGTAAATGTAAG
>DATBSG010000079.1:0-4595 GCA_036559945.1 Pyrinomonadaceae bacterium | reverse complement strand
TACTCAGAAGCCGCCAATTCCTTGCGTCACAATGGTTTACGCGCAAGTGGGTCGAATTTACCAGCCGATAGCGAGCGACGCAACACCATTTTCCCACAACGAGTTAGCAACGTAACCTCAACGTTTACATAAACTAACGCGGATTAAGCGCTTAATTCGGCGTACGGGCGGCGAACGAAAAGTCCGCGCAGCACCTTCTGAACTCCCGCGTGTGTCATCGTGTCGCTGAAAGAGCGTGTGGGTTTATGATGACACGCGCGGAAGGCTTGCGCGGACTTGCAGATCTGCCCATAAGGTGCTTGATTACAACAGTTGCGCTTCACCGCCAGTCATGGGCACGACCGTTGCGATACTCAGGCGGGCAGTTGTGTATCCCTCAACGGAGAGTTTGATATTCATGAGAGCAATTAAATACGCCGAGCGCGGACTGACGTTAGTAGCAGGCGGTCTCTTTAACGCAATTCAAGTCGTAAACAAATACAAGCCGAATCCTTCATTCACGCCCAAGTGGTCAGAGAAACCACTGCTGAAATCCTGGCAGAAAACGAAGCCGACCCTGGGCTGGCCGAGGGTTACCGACTCTCTATGCCCGAACTGTGTGATTGAGGCGCGTGAAGAAATTCTCAGCGGCAAGAAGGACGTCGCTGTGCTAATTAACGAGAAGGTTGGAGAAATCAAAGCGCAGATCATAGAGCGCAACGGCGAAATCTGGATGGTTAAGGATTGCCCGGTACACGGACATTTCGAAGATATGATGGCAATCGATTCCAGGTTCCTGCAGCACATCGAGAAGATGTTCCCGGGCCGCGACATCGAGGCGCACAACGACGAAAAGCTTCACAATCATGGATCCAGCACAGTCAAATATGGGCGAGGAGCCGTATTGACCGTTGACCTGACCAATCGCTGCAACATGATGTGCGATCCGTGCTTCATGGACGCGAATCAAGTCGGATTCGTCCATGAACTCAGCATGGAAGAGATCAAAGAGATTCTTGACAACGCGATCTCAATCAAGCCGCGTCGCCAGATGTCGGTGCAGTTCTCCGGCGGCGAGCCTACGATTTCGCCGCACTTTATCGAGGCGATTAAATATTCGCGGAAGGTGGGATACAACTCGGTTCAGGCGGCGACGAATGGTATCGAGTTTGCGAAGAGCAAAGAGTTCTGTCGTCAGGCAGCAGAAGCTGGACTGCGTTACGTGTACTTCCAGTTCGATGGAATCGGTAATGACGCGAACAGCCATCGCCAAGTCGGCAATCTGTTCGACGTAAAGCTCAGAGCCATTAATAACCTGCATGAGGCTGGAGTCGAGATCGTCCTGGTAACGACGCTTGTCAACGGCATCAATAATGATCAGGTCGGCTCAATCATCCGATTCGCCCTCGACAATCCGAAGAAGATCGCCTTTTTGTCATTCCAGCCAGTGTCATTCACCGGCCGCGACGAAGCCATCACGCCTGAGCGGCGACTTCAGCAGCGTTATACGCTTTCACACCTGGCGCATGACGTGAAGAATCAGGTGGGAATTACTGAGCCGACACGCGACTGGTTCCCGCTGTCACTGATGGGTGCGTTCGCTGACTTCGCCGATCTCGTGCACGGACCCGAGTCCGAGTGGGGACAAGTTTCCTGCGGGTGCCATCCGAACTGCGGAGTGGGTACGGCAGTGATGATCGACAAAGAGACGAAAGAGATGAGTCCCGTGCCGGCTTTCCTCAACATCCCGGGCCTCGTCAAAGATATGCGAAAGATCACGGACGCGGCGCGCGGCAAGTGGGCCTCGAACACTATGATGGGTCTGGCGCTTCTGAAGCACTATCAGCCGTTCAATGCACCTTCGCAGTTCAATCTGTACGAGCTCTTCAAGAAGTTCGACAAATCATTTGGTCTGACCGGAAAAGACTACGGCAAGGTTGATGGTAATCGCAGCAAAGAGGACATCGAAAAGCGCCGGTCTGATCGTTGGAACTTCCTGTTCATTGCCGGCATGTGGTTCCAGGATCTGTTCAATTACGACTTCCGCCGCACTGAGATGTGCATCATTCCTTACGGTACGCAGGAGGGTGAGATTAGCTTCTGCGCTTACAACACGGGAATCGGTTGGCGGAACATTATCGAGCACATGCACCAAAACGCGACCGTGGCCAAGTGGTACGAAGAGCACGGCCGCCACGAGATCTTCGCGCGTGGCAAGGATGTGCCTTTGAATGAAAATGCGCACAACCTAATCCTGAACGAAACGGACCTGGCGCGACCGAACAAGCCGCACATGGAAGGACCAAAGACCGCGCACGAAGAAATGGTGATGATGCGCAAGATGTATAACGATATGGTTTTGAAGCAACAGCAGATCACCACCGACAATGGCGACAAGCCAGTGCAGATTCAAGGTCTGAACGGAAAGAAGACTGCGGCTGTTGTTACTGTTTAAGGTTTGCTAATCGCGACAATCGCGAAGCCCCGCGTGCCAAACAGCTCGCGGGGTTTCGATTGTCTGCTTGACCACAATCAATCTCAACGTGTTAAATAGCAGTTCGAAAACCCAACAGCGAAGGAAGTGAGAATTAGATGGCAGTAGTGAACGTTAATCCTGGCGAGTCCATTGAGAGCGCGCTGCGGCGTTTTAAGCGCAAGGTGATGACCGAAGAAATCATCAAAGACGCCAAAAAGCACGCGTTCTTTATGCCGCCCGGGCAAAAGGCGAAGCTCAAATCTGCGCTCGCTCGCAAGCGCAATAAGAAGAAAGCTCGTCCACGGCCGCGTCCGACGACCTAAGATCCAATCGGGCACGTTCAAACCGCGAGGCTCACCAGATTTGATCCACGGAAAAGCAGACTGGCCGCCAACGTTGATAAAACGTTTCGGCGCAAATCTGCGCGGTTGAACTGGTATAGAATTGTGGTCGATACGCTATGACACGAATCCTGCTGACGAACGACGACGGCATTCACTCGGATGGGCTCGTGACTCTGGAACGAGCGCTCCGCGAGTTGGGTGACGTGTATGTGGTCGCGCCGGCGGCGGAGATGAGTGGCGCTTCGCACAGCTTGACGCTCGCGCGGCCTTTGCGTATTCGGCAGATCGATAGCCGGCATTGGACAGTCGACGGCACGCCGACGGATTGCGTGACGCTCGCCCTGCACAAAATTCTCGAAGAGGATGAGCGGCCCCACGTCTGCGTTTCGGGCATCAATCACGGCGGCAATCTCGGTGATGACGCCACGTACTCAGGAACCGTGGCGGGCGCCCTGGAAGCGACAATCCTGGGCGTGCCCGGACTGGCGGTGAGTCTCGTCGCGCGCGAAAATTTTGATTTCGCTGAGGCCGCCCGCTTTGCCTTGCTGGCGACCAAAAAGATTCTCAGCGAGGGAGTGCCTGAAGGGACGCTACTCAACATGAATGTTCCGCAAGGCGATATCAAAGGCGTTCAAGTGACGCGGCAGGGAATCAAAAACGCGCGGCCCGTGATTACTGAGCACATCGATCCGCGGGGCAAGCCTTACTTCTGGATTGGCGAGCAGTACTTTCGCTCAAACGCTGAGGATGGCACCGATTATCGCGCCATCGAAGAAGGTTATGTCTCGATCACTCCGCTGAAGAGCGACATGACCGATCATGCGCTGTTGTCATCTCTGGAATCGTGGAGTTATCTTGCCTCGCTGGAAGTCTTGCAGAGCTAGCAACGCCTCGGCACGCGCGGCGGCAAACAATTGAGCTTCACACCGTCACAGACCACATCCTTACAAGCTGAATATCGAATTCCGCGGGAGCGAATGGTCGAGCGTCTGCGCGACCACTATGGCATTCGCGACCAAAAGGTTTTGGATGCGATGCGCTTCGTGCCAAGGCACTTCTTTGTAACTGAAGCCTTGCGCGGCCGCGCGTACGACGATAACGCCCTGCCGATCGATTTCAATCAGACAATCTCGCAGCCGTACATCGTCGCGCGGATGACGGAACTGCTCGAGCTGGACAAACGCAGCCGAGTGCTCGAGATTGGCGCGGGTTCAGGCTATCAGACTGCGGTGCTGGCGCAGCTCGCTTCCCAGGTTTATTCGATTGAACGTATCGGCGAACTCGCGCGCGAAGCCCAGGCCCGCATTCGTGCGCTCGGCATTTACAACGCGACGGTCAAGGCATTCGACGGCACGCTTGGCTGGAACGCGCACGCTCCGTACGACGCGATTCTGGTCGCGGCCGGTGGTCCGGCGATTCCGGAGCCGCTCGTTGCTCAGTTGAAGGTTGGCGGGCGTTTGGTAGTTCCGATCGGAGAAACCCGGGAAAGTCAGCGGCTGGTCCGCGTGCTTAAAACGGAAACGGGCGGCAAGATCGAAGAACACGGCTTATGTCAGTTCGTGCCATTGATTGGACAGCATGGGTGGGGAAAAGAGTAGGCGGTGAGCCGTGAGCAGTGAGCAGTGAGGGGCAAGAAGAGTCTTAAGGTTCTAATCTCGGCTTATGACCCACGACTCGACCTCATTTCTCCTGACTGCTTACTGCTCACTGTTCACTGACCTCTGAATTCAAATGGTTGGAAAAATACTTGAATTAGTAACAGCCTTCATCATCGCGACGATCTCGACGCTGGGATA
>DATBSG010000078.1:0-3628 GCA_036559945.1 Pyrinomonadaceae bacterium | reverse complement strand
ACCGGTTTGCGCGCCGGAAAAGCTTGCAGCGCCGACTTGAACTTCCTTTATCGTCACGTTCGTCACACCGCCCCGGCTGGTCGCATCGATGTTGTTTGCCGTGACGCCATCGACCGTGGCTTTCTCTGCCTGGATCTTGCCGGCTTTGACAGACGCAATCGTCGCTGTCGTTACGTCGTTCGCGGATTTCACACGAATGTTCGTCGCCTTAATGCCGCCCGCGACTCGCGCGGTTGAAGTTGTGAGGGCGCCGCCGGTCAGTTGCGGCGCATACGCGGTGAGAACTCCATCGCGGTATTCCGCAACCGCATCGCGCAGGATCAGCCCGGTAATCGTAGTGCCGTAGCTCTTTTCGGCTGCGGCGCGCAGTTCTCCAACCCAACGAAAGTCCGAGCCGGTACCCATCACGCCCCCGGTGAGTTGCACCGCGTTCAATTGAAAATCGCCGGCGCTGAGAAGTTGCGCGACCGCACGCCCATTGAAGTCATAGCTCTTGCCCTGGCCTGAACCTTTTGCGGTGACGTTCAAGCCTTGCAGGCGCACGCCGCCGGCGGCGAGCACGTCGGATTTCACGCCGCCATTAATTTGGTACTTGTCACCCTCACCCGTGATTGTGCCGGCAAAGTTTCCGACGCCGCGCAGCGCCGTGCCGGTCGCGAGAACGTCCGAGAGTTGGGTGAGATCGACTGTGGAAGTGACGTTGAACTCGTATTGCAACTTTCGCCAGTCACCCATCACTCCGCTCAAGGTTGCTTCCGCCACCGGCGACCGCAGCTTCAACTCCTGAATTTCCGCGCGAACTTGATTCACGCGGCCACGCGCTTCGACATCGATGTTGTTGATGGGCCGGTTGTCGTAGGCGAACGTCGAGTTCGTCGCGCTCAGCGTCACGGTGTTCATCCAGCTCGAGCTGGGCGCGTTCGGATCGTCCGGCTGAATCGTCGCGCGCAGATTCCGCGCCTCGCCCGACAATTTGTGCAGCGCGTCGCCGTAGTGAATCAACGCGTTCTTCACGTCGACGTGCGCAGTCGAGTAGGCAAACAGAATTCTTTGATTTGGTTCGGGCGGTGGAATGTGAATGTTGCGGAAGTTCGACCGGCCTTGATCGTCGAAGGCGACCCACAGCTCCAGGCCTTCGATCTGCAAATCTTTCAGATTGATGTTACGGCGCAGATTGAGCGCGTAGAGATCTTCAATGCGCACAGTTGCCAGCAGCCGATCGATTTTGCCGAGCTTCTCACCGCTTTGTGCGTCATAAAGCTCGACGTCGAGCATCTCGACGGTTTGTGGTGAAACTGAAGTGTGGAAACTGCGAATCTCGGCGCGCACGCCGTATTGCGCGAGCGTGTTTTTGACTTGCCCGGCGATATAGGCGTCGACGTAACCGAGTCGGTAACCGAGTAGCGCGATCAAAATCAACGCCACTGCGCCAATTCCGATCGCGATGCCGACAATGATTGCGTTGCGCCGAGTGACGATGCGGCGTCTGCGTCGTGGGGATGGTGGCGGCGCGGCGCGCTTCGTTTCGGCAGGCTCTTTATCGTTCACCGGCATTTACCCAAGGCCGCGGCTGCGACTGCACAGTACTGAGATTCTACAGGAGAGCCCGAAAAGCAGATGTTAGAGGCTAGATGTCAGATGCCAGTGCGGCGTTTGCTGACATTCAACATCTGACCTCTAACCTCTGAATCGTTTGTAAACTGAAAACAGGGGAATTTCAAGATGTCTCCTCTCCCTTTGGGAGAGGTTGGGCGAGGGTTTCTAGCAGCATTACACAATAGGTCAACTATTTTTCGCTAGCTCCGCCCCTCACCCCCACCCTCTCCCAGCGGGAGAGGGGTTCACTCACCGAAATCTCTTTGGCGTCGGCCGCTGTCAGGGTTCCGAGCGGGACGTTGCCGACGACTTCCAATTCGAAACCTTCGATGGCCGTGATCTTCGGGGGATGATTCGTCAGGAGGAGAATCTTTCGCAGGCCGAGCTCGTGCAAAATCTGCGCGCCGATGCCGTAATCGCGATTCAGTCCGTAACCCGTTTCGGCGCTCGCTTCGGATTTGCGGATTCCGCGCTCCTGCATCAGCGCGTAAGTGCGCAACTGGTGAATCAGATCGAGGCCGTGTTCGCTTTGACGAAGATAGAGCACCACGCCTTGTCCGGCTTCGGCAATTTTTTCCAGCGCGCGGCGCAGTTGATAACCGGTGTCGTCAATCATCGAGCCGAACATGTCGCACGTGACATTCTCTGTGTGGACGCGGACCATGACTGGTTCGTCGGTGCGCACGTCGCCCATGACCATCGCCAGATGCACGTCGCCATTGATCGTGTTCTCGAAAGCAATCGCGCGAAACATTCCGTACACGGTTGGTAGATCTGTTTCGACCGCACGCCGTACCAGAACTTCTTTCTGAATTCGATAGCGAACCAGATCCGCGACGGTTATGATCTTCAAACCGTGTGTCGCTGTGAAATCCTTGAGCTGCGGCAGACGCGCCATCGTGCCGTCTTCATTCATGATTTCGCAGATGACGCCTGCGGGATAAAGTCCCGCGATGCGCGCAATGTCGACCGCCGCTTCTGTCTGGCCGGGACGAACCAACACGCCGCCTTTTTTCGCGCGCAAGGGAAATACATGACCGGGTCGCGCCAGGTCCTGCGGCTTGGTGCGCGAATCGACCGCTGTCAAAATCGTGGTGGCGCGATCGGCGGCTGATATTCCAGTTGTCACGCCGCGGCGTGCTTCGATGGAAACCGTGAAGGCTGTTCCTAAACGCGAAGTGTTGTCAGAAACCTGGGGAGACAGGTGCAATTCATCGCAACGCTCCTCAGTCAACGGCAGGCAAATCAATCCCCGCGCGTGCCGCGCCATGAAGTTAATGATTTCCGGAGTGATTTTCTCGGCCGCGCAGACCAGATCGCCTTCGTTCTCGCGGTCTTCATCGTCCACGATGATAATCATTCGCCCTTCGCGAATGTCAGCAGCAGCGTCTGGAATGGAAGCAAACGGCATTTAGATTTCCGATTTCAGATTTTTATTGGTTAGGATTTTACCGCGGGAGGCGATGATTTGCGACTTCCAATCTCATTCACACCTCGCTTCAGTGAGGTGATGAAGAAGCCCAACTCGGCGGCGTAACGGTTTTAACCGTTTTCGAGGGAAAGCCGTTCAAACGGCTCATTCCGTGCCGATCGCGGCGCTGCCACCTCGCTGAAGCGAGGTGTTACTGAGAATTCGCTCGACATACTTTGCGATCACGTCGGCTTCAAGATTAACTTCGTCACCGGGCCGTAGGTGCGAAAAGTTCGTGAGCTCGAGCGTCTTCGGAATCACGGCAATCTCGAAGTATTCGTCGGTCAGATTCGCAATTGTGAGACTGATGCCTTCGACGGCGACTGAGCCTTTCAAAACGAGATACCGCGCGACCGCGGGAGGATAAGCGAACCGGAAGGTCCACGAGTCGCCATGATTTTCCGAACGAAGAAACTTTCCTCGGGCATCGACGTGCCCTTGCACGATGTGGCCGCCGAGACGGGTTGCCGGCGTCACCGCGCGTTCCAGATTGACCGGCGAACCCTCTTTCAGTGAGCCTAGAGTTGATCTGAACAGCGTTTCTTTCGAAACGTCGGCGGC
>DATBSG010000077.1:0-14203 GCA_036559945.1 Pyrinomonadaceae bacterium | reverse complement strand
GGCCGCGATCTGCGGCGGACTCCGGCAAAGACTTCCGACGGTAAAGTACCAGCGGTCGCTAGCGCTCCCGCCAACGCTTCTCCTGAATCGGAAAAGAGATATCAGGCAATCAACGCTTACAAGGCAAAGGTTGCACAACTGAGGATAACGGTTGACCACTTGCAAATGATACTCGGGGCAACGGCTGACGCTAACGGCGAGCGACGGATCGAGATCGATGATGCAGGCATCGATTGTTCGAATCAGGATGAGGCAGCGGCGCGTGCGCAAAAACTTTGGGACCACAGCGCAGAGTACGGCGTGCTCGATTTGAAAAAGCGGTTTGCCGAAGCCGGACAGTCCCTTGAGGATGTTCTCTGTTCAGTGCTGCAACCCAGTGGCCATCGTTCTCGCCAGCTACTCGATCCGCAGTCTGAATCTTTTGAACCGAACGCGCGCTGCAAACACATGGAAGGTGCGAAATATGCTACCGGCCGATTAGGCGTAACGGTGCGAGGTTACCTGTGGGAATATTTCAAACATTTCGACGATTACGATCAAATTAGTTTTCCGATCTACTTCGAAACCGATGTTGGCGAATCTGACATTATCGAAGTCATTCGCATCAGTCCCGAAGATGCGCCGAGTTTGATCGATGAAAAGACAGATGCGCGCGGCCGGAAAAAACTGGCAGGGACAAGGCTCGCGAACTTTAGCGCGTTTCTTGATGCAACGTGGCGCGTAAACGACATCATGTGGGGGCGGCTTGATGGTGCGGAGCGGCTGATCAAGGCGATGCTGCCCGACGAAAAGAACGCAGATATTCGCGCAGCTCTCACGCGCGAGGCTCATCAAGTCATTCTCGAGGAGGAACTCTCGCCGGCGGCGCAGGCTGATCTCGCTGAACTTCTCGGTCAGGCATTGGTGCAGCGCAAGGCGGGTATCAGCATCTCCGACGCGATCGACAAAATCCTCAAGCCGGTCGATGACGAAGTGGTGAAGCACCGATTGACGAGTGTGATGACGACTTGCCTGCAAGGCGACGAGTTGTACGCGTTCATGCACGACCACTACGAGGTGGATCGCATGTTCGAGCCCCAACCGACGCTAAAGGTCTTAGGGCGAGCGACGCGTGTTATCGGCAGCATCCTCGACGACATTTCGAAGAAGCACAAAGCCGAAAACAAGTTCACCAAATGGATTTCCCGTGTCGGCCAAATCTTCCTCGGCTTGGTCGAGGTCGCCATACCCGACAGCCTGGCGTCACTGCTGTTTCGGCATTGGCTGAAGCTGCTTTACTTCTTCGAAGGACTGCTACTGGTTCTTTCCACATTCGTGCTTTCGACACCGAGCGTGGCGAGCTTCGCGTGGAAGCTACTCGCGCTCACCTTAGCGACGAACTTCTCCGTGTTTCTGCTGCGCGATTACATGCGCGGCAGGGACTGGTGGGTCCGGCTAGGCAAAGTCGTGGTAGCGCTTGTAGTACTGGGACTTGTCTTGATCGGCGTCCAGGATCTCCGGGGCAAAGATTGGTCAGGCCAGATCGTCGAAGGCTGGCATTGGTTTACCGGACTACTCGCTTCAGCACGAACCTGGATTCAGCACCGACTCTGATCGCGCACCATAGCTTCCGCACGCTTGACCAGTTGCTTCCTCCTCGGTAGCTTCATAGCTCAGTCTATCCAACAAAGCATGAGCAGCTATCGATTTATTCAACTCGACGTGTTTACTGATCAGCCGTTCACGGGCAATCCGCTGGCGGTGTTTCCCGAGTCCGAAGGCTTGACTGATGAACAGATGCAGCAGATTGCGCGCGAGATGAATCTCTCAGAGACGGTGTTTGTGCGGCCTTCCGCACACGAAGGCGTTTTGCGAAGGTTGCGTATCTTCACGCCGACGAGTGAGCTGCGGTTCGCGGGCCATCCGATCGCGGGCACATGGAATTGCCTTGCGCGCGAAGGCGTTGTGCCGCCGCCGGAAAATGGGAATGGCGTTGTTCAAATCAAACATGAAGTTGGCATCGGGGTCTTGCCCATCGAGATCGAATTCAAGGACGGCGAGCCGACGCGGGTGGTGATGACGCAGGGCGAATTCGAGATCAAGGCAGAGATCGAAGACTGGCATGACCAGGCCGACATCGCGCGCGGACTGGGACTATCACGCGAAGATCTGGACGAGACCTTGCCGATTCAGGCTTGCTCGACCGGCAATACGATGTTGCTGGTGCCGATTCGATCGCTTGCAGATCTCGGCCGGAGTCGTCCAAACGTTTCCTTGCTCGAGGAAGTTTACGCGCGTAACAATTTTGCTGACTCGGGCGCCACCGGTTGCTACGCGTTCACACGCGAGACAATCGAAGTCGGTGAGGCGCGCGCGCATGCGCGGTTCTTTGTGGGCCAGAACATCGGCGAAGATCCGGCAACGGGCAGCGCGGCAGGACCGCTGGGCGGTTATCTAGTGCATCACGATGCGACCGGTGTCGATCCCATAGATGGCGTTTACAAGTTTGTGATCGAGCAAGGCGACTTCATCAAACGTCCAAGTCGGATCGGCCTGGAAGTGAAGGGTGCGCCCGGAAAAGTTGAAGAAGTGCGCGTCGGTGGATCGTCGGTGGTGGTGGCAAAGGGCGTGGTCGAGTTTTAGAAACCTGTCCAAAGTCCAGCGTCCAAAGTCCAAAGTTCGTTTGCACAGGCAGACGTTGGACATTGGACGTTTGACTTTGGACAATTACAGCGAGCTTCGGATTAATGGCAGACACTCTAGATCTTCTTATCATCGGCGCCGGGCCGGCGGGCTTGTCCGCAGCGGACGCGGCAGCGCGCGAAGGCCTGGCGTATCTCGTCATCGAGAGGGGAACGATCGCGAATACGATTCGGCAATATCCCGTCGGCCGCACAATGTTTTCCACGCCGAATGAACTGGAAATGCGCGAAGGCTCGTTGCAACCGATTCGCGAAAAGCCCACGCGGGAAGAGCTCCTGTCGCACTACATTCATTTCGTGCTCGACAACGATTTGCGCATCAACACCGGTGAAGAAGTGATCGACGTCGAGGCCGACGATTCCGAAGGTTTCATTGTGCGTGCGCGCTGTCGCAGTTTTCGCGCGCGCGAGTCGGAGAACACTTATCGGGCCCGCACGATTCTGTTTGCCATCGGGGCGATGGAGCATCCGCGCCGCTTGAATGTTCCGGGCGAAGACTTGCCGAAAGTCCATCATCGATTTGTCGATCCTTATCCTTACATCCGCAAAGATGCGTTGGTGGTCGGTGGCGGCAACAGCGCGGCAGAGGCCGCACTGTTTTTGTCGGAAGAGGGCGCGCGCACGACGATGGCCATTTGGCGCGAAGACTGGGAGAACCGCGACCCAAAAGCCGGCGCCATGAAGCATTGGGTGCGCTCACCGCTCGAACGCGAGATCGCCGTAGGGCGCTTGCGCGTGATTCTCTACAAACACATCAACGAAATCACGGTTGATTCAGTGCGCCTCACGACCGACGGTGGCGAGTCGCTGACGATTCCGAACGACGTTGTATTCGTGCTGGTTGGCAGCGATGCAGATCTGACTTTGCTCAAGAAGCTCGGCGTGCAAACCGCGCCAGGAAAGCTGACGGAAGTTCCGGTTTACGATCCGGAAACATTTGAAACGAACGTTGCGGGAATTTACGTCGCCGGCCACTTCACTCACGCGCGTCACATCAAGGCGGCCATCGACGTGCCGCGCAAGATCGTGCCGCTAATTGCGCAAAACTTGCGGACACCCGCGGTCGTGTGATAAACGCGTGTCGCAATTACCACTTCATTCTAAAGGAGCGCTCCATGGCTAGATCGATTATTGCCGTCGTCGTTAGCTATATCGTGATGTTTGTTCTTAATCTGGTCGGGTTTCTCGGGCTGTATGCCGTCG
Source organism: Pyrinomonadaceae bacterium (assembly GCA_036559945.1). Taxonomy (GTDB): domain Bacteria; phylum Acidobacteriota; class Blastocatellia; order Pyrinomonadales; family Pyrinomonadaceae; genus UBA11740. The sequence continues at coordinate 10,319 of DATBSG010000077.1, read as the reverse complement.
TCGGACCGAGCCAGGCTTTCAAGGCGAGATCATATCTTGCTTCCAATCGATGGGTATTGATGACGGGTGTGATTCTTCTGATCACCGGTGCTATCGCTGGTCTGATTTGCGCGCTTATCGCCCGAGGCGGCCGAGCACCGTCGGCGCTCGCCCTCGTCGTCGTCATTATCGGGTTGCTGCTGGCGATACCTTCGGTGATGAAGGCGCGCGCGAATGCTGGGCTGGCACGTCCTGCTACAGTTTCCCAGATGGAAGCACTTAACTATGCCTACTGGCCGATTTGGGCGCCCTTCGCCTTTCCATTTGTCAGCGCCGTTGGCGTGTTGATTGGCGGGCGATTGAAGAAGCGATCATAAGAAGAAAAAGCGCCGACAAGATGTCGGCGCTCCAAGAACAACAAAGGCGAGTTCCCGATTCATCGGAACTCGCCTTTACAATTTTCATGGTGCGGATGAGAGGACTTGAACCTCCACGATGTCACCATCACAGGCTTCTGAGACCTGCGCGTCTGCCAGTTCCGCCACATCCGCGAACGGAAGTCGATCTTACGAACGCGTCTGTGGGGTGTCAAGCAAGCTTCTGTTTGCAACTACGGACGTCCGCGCCCGTGTCGTCGCATGCGACCGAGCAGAACATCGTTCCGATCAAAGTCTCCGTCACCATCACGATCAACGCGTCGATTTCTTCCTCGCGGGAAAAAGATGACGCCATTGTTCACGCGACGATTCCGGAAAATTCCGACCCGCGAACCTCTCGGCCCACGTCCGTCCCAGCGTCCATTGCGCGCGTCGTGGCAGTTCACAAACTTCCCACATTTCTTCTCAAGGTCCGGGCCTCGACCACGGCCGCGTCCATAACCATGACCACGACCCTGCGCGAACGACATTGCTGGTAGCGCCAACAGGACCGCCAACGCAAAGAAGATCGCTGCTAATACTGATCGCCGTCGTCTTAGATTCTTCATCGTACTCCTCCATTCGGTCCAGAGATATTATCTCAGTTTTCAAATCGACTTTTCGGTCCATTGAGCAATTTTTCGGGGGTTTTCACTTTTTTGCAAACAATCACCGTGCCAACTTAGCGATTCGATTTTACACTGGCAGGATGGGCATTACGAAAACATCTGTAGCAATCACCGCACGATATCGTGACGTGGGCGGCCGATATCGAGCCGTTCCTGGAGCCGGAGACGGGCCGCGGATGCGTTGGTTGCAGCGCGTTCGAAGCGGTTGTTATAGTGCCACCAATCTGGATCCGATGGCTTCAAGTTCAGCTTCCGGCGGTTTGCGATCGCGTCTCGCGAACGTGCGTTCGCGGATCGCGTCCGCCGCCAAACGCGCCGGCCGACCGAGTGAAGATGTGCAGCTCATCGCCGTCAGCAAAACGCATCCACCAGAGGTCGTGCGCGAAGCGATCAACGCGGGCGTAACGGATCTCGGCGAGAACCGCGTGCAGGAAGCCGACACGAAGATCAAAGAAGTCGGACGCGACGCCGCACTTTGGCATTTGATTGGGCATCTGCAATCAAACAAGGCGCGCCGTGCAGTGCAACTGTTCGACGCGATTCATTCGTTGGATTCGGTGGCGCTGGCGCACAAGCTCGAGCATGCGTGTGAAGATTTGCAGCGCGAAGAATTGCCGGTTCTCGTCCAGGTAGATTTGGCCCACGAAGCGACAAAGTCCGGCGTTGATGAAAGAGATCTGCCGGCGCTCATCGATGCCATCAACGGATGCAAGCGTCTGCGCTTGACCGGGCTGATGACTCTCCCACCTTTTTTTGACGAGCCGGGATTGACCCGGCCTTTCTTCATAAAGCTTCGCGAATTGCGCGACCGTTACCGGGAGCGCGGTGCATTCGGCGAGCGGGCCGGCGAGCTTTCAATGGGCATGACGCATGACTTCGAAGTTGCGATTGAAGAAGGCGCTACGATGGTTCGGATTGGCACGGCGATTTTTGGCGAGCGTTACGGACGATGACAATTCTCAGACAAATCGATCTGTTCATCTACTTCGGTATCATTGCGGTCACGGTTGCGGGCGTTCTTTTGATTTTGCTACGGTCATTGTTCAGGTACATGGACGTCAATCCGTTTACCTGGAAAGCGATCACAATAAAGCGTTTGACGGATCCAATCATTCTTCCGGTGCGCCGGATGCTTGTGGCTATGCGTATCGATCCGATCGCGGCGCCGGTGATTGTCATAGTTGTTTTCATCCTGATCGGAGTCTTTGTGTTTCAGATTTCGAGCGGCTTTCTGAACACCTTGGCGGGGATTCTGGCGGCGGTCACAAGCGGGAAACCGAATGCGGCCATCGCAATCCTCGGCTACGTTCTCTACGCATTGGTTGGACTCTACGAGCTGATGATTTTCGCGCGCATTGTGGGAGTGTGGTTCGTGGTCAGCTATGGTGACCGGCGCATGCGTTTTCTCATTCGAACAACTGAGCCGCTGCTCGCACCTTTGCGGCGCACAATTCCACCGGTTGGAATGTTCGACGTCTCGCCGATCATCGCGTTTGTGATCCTGTGGCTGTTGCAAGCGGCGATCGCCGCCACGCTGTTGAGCGGCTGGACAGTGCGATTCTTCTAGTGAATCGTAAATTGTGAATCGTTAATAGATGTCGTGTTTGTGTGAAGACAGGTCATTTACTATTTACGATTCACGATTTACCATTCACGCGCCTGTGATTCGCTATTCCCAGCAAGGCCGCGCCCTTACCTTCGCGGTGCGAGTTGCGCCGCGCGCTTCCCGCACCGAAGTCGCGGGCGAGCACGATGGAGCTTTGAGAGTCAGATTGGCGGCTCCACCCGTCGAAGGCGCAGCGAACCGCGAGCTGAAGCGGCTGCTCGCAAAATCGTTCAAATTGCCGCAGAATGCCGTCGAGATAATCGCCGGCAGGAATTCGAAACAGAAAGTCGTTCGGATTGCCGGCGCTGACGCCGCGACGCTTGAGCAACTAAGCCTTTCGAAATAACAGATCCCCCGATGGAACTGACTTCCATTTCTCGTTATCGAATCCTCCAAAAGCTTGGTGCCGGTGGTATGGGCGAGGTTTATTTGGCTGAGGATACGAAGCTCGGCCGAAAAATCGCGCTCAAGGTGCTCGCCGAAGGCCTTACTCACAATCGTGATCGCGTCAGTCGCTTCGATCAGGAAGCTTACGCGGCGTCCGCGCTGAATCATCCAAACATTCTGACGATTTATGAAATGGGCGATGAAGCGGGCCGGCACTACATCGCCACGGAATACATCGACGGGATCACCTTGCGAAAGCGTTTGGCGGGGCCGCCGATGGAAGTAAGCGAAATCCTCGACATCGCCATTCAGATTACCGGCGCGCTGGAAGAGGCGCATGCCGCCGGGATCGTTCATCGTGACATCAAGCCTGAGAACGTGATGATTCGCAAAAATGGTCACGTGAAGGTGCTGGATTTCGGCCTGGCGAAACTCATCGATCGTTCGTTCGAAGGGGAAGAAACAGACACAGAAGCGATCACGCGCGCGCTGGTACAGACTGATGCAGGCATCGTGATGGGGACTTCGCAGTACATGTCGCCGGAACAGGCGCGCGGCAAAGGTGTGGACGCGCGAACTGATATCTGGAGTCTCGGCGTAATGCTTTACGAGATGGCTACGGGCCGGGCGCCGTTCGCGGGCGAGACGAAGACGGATGTAATTGTCGCTATCGCGAAGAGCGAGCCGCCGCCGCTGGCGAGATTCTCGCCCGGCTTACCCATCGAGTTCGAGTGGATCGTGATGAAAGCGCTGCGCAAGAACGTCGATGAGCGCTACCAGACGGTCAAAGAACTCGAATCGGATCTGCGGAAGTTGAAACAGCGAGTTGAGTTTCGATCAGAGTTGGAACGATCGGTTGCGCCCGAGCAACTGACTGGCGCGCTGGCGGCATTCGCTGATACGGAAGTGCCACACGTTTCATCGCACCTCAGCGTGCATACATCCGTTCCGCCAACGGTGCAATCGACGGGGGCGGTACCGAGCGCGGCGCAAACACGCGCCTCGAGTGCCGAATACATCTTCGAAGAGATCAGACGCCATAAGATCACAGTTGCGGCGGTTGCGGTTGCGGTCATCGTATTAATCGGCGGCGTTTGGTATTTCGGGTTTCGCGGTCGGACGACTGCACTGACTGACAAGGACACGATTCTGGTTGCGGATTTCGTCAACACCACGGGCGATCCGGTTTTTGATGCAACTCTCAGGCAGGCGCTGGCGGCGCAGCTCAGGCAATCGCCTTTCCTGGACATTCTGTCGGAAGATCGCGTCCGTGATGCGCTGAAATTCATGGACAAATCGCCCGAAGAGCGGGTGACGCGCGAAATCGCGCGTGAAATCTGCGAGCGCCAGGGTATTAAAGCGATGCTGATCGGATCAATTTCCGGTGTGGGCAGTCATTACGTGATTTCGCTCGAAGCTTTGAACGCGAAGAGCGGCGACACGATTGCTTCCGATCAGGCCGAGGCCGAGGGCAAAGATCAGGTGTTGAAATCATTGGGCACGGCGGCTTCCCGGCTGCGCGAGAAGCTCGGCGAATCGCTCAGCTCGATTCAGAAATTCGACGCGCCGATCGAACAGGTGACAACTTCATCGCTCGAAGCGCTTCGTTATTACTCGCTCGGGCTGGAACAACACTCGAGTGGCCGCTACGAAAAAGCGATTGCTTTTTACGAACGAGCAGTGGAACTCGATCCGCGTTTCGCAATCGCGTACGCACGACTGGCGACCTGCTACAACTACAATAAGCAATACGAAGCATCTCGCGCGGCATCATCGAAGGCTTACGAGTATCGCGACCGAGCCAGCGAGCGCGAGAAGCTTTATGTTTCCTGGAACTACTACGGTGCGGTCACCGGCGACATCGATCGAGCCGCCGACGCCCTGGAAGTTTGGAAGCGCACGTATCCGCGCGATTGGGAACCGCATAATCTGCTCGCGGTGCGATACACGCTCACCGGTCCGTTTGACAAGGCAGTCGAGGAAGCGAGTGAAGCGGTTCGATTGAATCCGAAAGAAGCGAAAGCCCACGCGAATCTTGCGAACGCATTCATAGGATTGAATCGATTCGATGAAGCTGGCCAAGTCTTGCAAAATGCGTTGGGGCAGAAGCTCGAGACCGATGCGATGCACGCGCATCTGTATCACATCGCATTCATTAGGGGCGATGACGCCCGCATGAAAGAGCAGTTGGACTGGCTAGCGAGTAAATCATCCGGTTATCTCGCTGAGACATGGCAAAGTCAGGCCGCGGAATTTCGAGGGCAGGTCGCGAAAGCGAATCAGTTTAGTCAGCGGGCCGTCGATTGGGCGCAACGCAACAACTTGAAAGAGGCGGCAGCGCAGGTCGTTTTGCAGCAGGCCATTCGCGCCGCGACTTTTCGCGACTGTCAAACAGTCAACGGCCTAACGACAAAGGCTTTGGCGCTTTCGCGGGATCTATCCAGCTTGCATCAATCGGCGAACGCTCTCGCGGGGTGCAATCAGTCTGCGGCGGCACAATCGCTGATCGATGAAATGCTAAAAAGATTTCCACAGGACAGCTTACTGAATGTCGTCTCGATTCCGTTGATCAAGGCGCAGCTTGAACTCAGTCGCGGCAACGCGGCGCAGGCCGTGCAGTTGCTGGAAGCCGCGCGCAAGTACGAAATGTACGGCGATTTTTGGCCGCAGTATGTGCGCGGTGAGGCTTACCTGAAACAGGGAAATGGCGCGCAGGCCGCGGCTGAATTCAAAGGCATCCTGGATCATCGCGGGTGGTATCCGCTTTCGCCGCTTTATCCGCTGGCAAACTTGCAATACGCGCGCGCCTCTGGGTTAAGCGGTGACCCTGCTCACGCGCGCAAGGCGTACCAGGATTTCTTTGAGTTGTGGAAAGAAGCTGACTCTTCGCTGCCATTCCTCGCGGAAGCCCATCAGGAATATGACAAGCTGAAATAGCTCAAGTTCAGAGTTCAAGCTTTAGCTTGCCCATTCGCGGCAACCTGCGCGTTGGACTACAAAACGTCAGTGCGATATTCTGCGAAGCAATTCAATCGAACCAGCTAAGGATCTTTTCTAATGTCCGGACATTCGAAGTGGCATTCCATTAAGCACAAGAAGGGCGCGCTCGATGCCAAGCGCGGCAAGCTGTTCACCAAATTCATCAAAGAACTAACCGTCGCGGCGCGCACCGGCGGTGGCGATCCAGATGCAAACGCGCGGCTTCGCAAAGCGATCTCTGACGCGAAAGCCGGGAACATGCCGAACGACACGATCGACCGCGCGATTCGCCGCGGCACCGGCGAAGAAGAAGGCGTTAATTACGAAGAGATTACTTACGAAGGTTACGGCCCGGGCGGCGTCGCTTTGCTGATCGAAGCCGTGACCGACAATCGCAATCGCACGGTAGCCGAGATTCGCCACATTTTTTCGAAGAACGGCGGAAACCTCGGCGAGTCGGGTTCGGTGGGTTGGATGTTCGACAAGAAGGGCTATCTGGTCGTCGAAAAGTCGGCAAAGCCCGAAGATGAACTGTTCGACATCGCGATCGAAGCGGGCGCCGAAGACATTCGCGACGACGTAGACAATTGGGAAATCATCACCGCTCCCGACAACTTTGAAGCTGTGCAGAACGCGATTAAGACCGCGGGCATAACTCCACAGGTCGCGGAAGTCGAAATGGTTCCGCAGAACTACATCACACTCGAAGGCTCGCAAGCCAGTCAGATGGTCAAGCTGATGGAAGCCCTCGAAGACCACGACGACGTGCAAAAAGTATCTGCTAACTTTGACATGAGCGCTGCCGATATGGCGGCGGCGTGAAGACGTAGCAAGATTATTGCGGCGGATAACGGCGGTGCTTAACGTTAAGGTCATTACCAACTGTGGCTGAGTCGAACAACAACGAGGCAATCGGCTTCATCGCCAGTACAGTTGAGACGCTACGCGACGACGTGGCCTCGATGCGTTCCGAGATGGTAACCAGAGGCGCCTTCGATGTGGCGATTACTGCAGTCCGTGGGGATATCGAACAAGTCCAGTTGCGGTTCGACAGCATGGAGCACGGCATTGCCTCTCGATTTGAGCAGGTTGAAGGCGAAATCAGCCGCCTCCGCAGCGCAGTCTATCTCCTGGGCAAGGATCGTCCCGATGTCTCCCGGATGCTTGGCCAAACAAGCTCGTAAGAAAATTTCTGCTGACTCTCTCCGTTTCTCGTGTTAGATTCCGCGAATGCGTGTGCTCGGAATCGATCCCGGCAGTGAAGTAACTGGATGGGGTGTCGTTGAAGGCGATGCGAACGGCCGCAGCTATCGTCTGGTCGAATTCGGCGCGGTGCGACTCAAGTCATCGGCTACGTTTTCCTCGCGGCTTCTAAAGATCAACCTTGCGCTCAACGAAATCATCACGCGACTGAAACCCGACGCGTGCGCGATCGAAGAAGCCTTCCTGGCAACCAATCCTAAAGTGACGTTGAAACTTGGCCAGGTGCGCGGCATCGCTCTGCTTGCAGCCGAAACTGCCGCGCTTGAGATTGGCGAATACTCGCCGCGCTCAATCAAGCAAACGGTCGCTGGTTACGGCAACGCCGAGAAATGCCAGGTGCAGGAAATGGTGCGCGTGCTCCTCTCCTTATCATCAGTTCCCGAGCCGCACGACGCCGCCGACGCGCTCGCCGTCGCGATCTGCCACTTTCACCATGCAGGCATTAATCGCCGACTGATGTCGGACAAAGCAGGCGGGAACTTAAATGCCGCGGTCGCCGCGGTGGGTCGCCGACGCAGCCTCCGCTGACTTCGCGGTCAAGCGGCTATCTTCTCTATCGGCGCGTAATAATCCAGCACCGCGTCGAGACGATCGAAGTCAATTGGCTTCACGAGAAAATCATCGCAGCCTTCGGCGATCGCGCTGGTGCGATATTTCTCCGGATCCTGACCGGTGATGATCACGATCGGCACATTCTCGAGCTTTGCGTTCTGGCGCAGCCGGTGAATCACGCCGAGCCCGCTCAGCCGCGGCAACTGTAAATCAAGCAGGATCAAATCCAACTCTTCAGTCTCAGCGACGTCGATCGCCTGCTTGCCGTCCCAGGCTTCAGCGACGCGATAGCCTTTGCGCGTCAGCACACTCTTCAGCAGAAACAGGTTGTCGTCGTTGTCTTCGACTACGAGCACGCAAGGCGTTTGCCGGGTCAACAAGGCGGGCGACCAGGTGCTTTCAACCGCAAAAGGCTTCGCGCTCGGTTGTGGAAATGGGGAGACAAAGGTGCTTGGCCGGCGGGTGCCGCCCAGCGACCCTGTGTTCGTAGGGTATGCAAATCTGGAGTTCATTTTGATTGACGAAGTATCGTGAATGCTCGCGACACTTCTACCTCCCCTCGTCGAGAAATTGGGGTGAATTCTATTCCTGGGGCGGGGCCTTGAAGATGCGGAAAACTTAAAGACTTCTACACGAGATTGTGTCGCTCTAGTTCCTGCCGTTTTCGCTTGAGGGATCAGGGTCGGTCTTCGTTATCTATCGTTATTTATTGTTCGAGTGAGGCGCAGGAATACATCTTCAAGCGACTCGCGCTGAGGTGAAAGCTCCTTTACGCGGAAACCCTGGCTGACCAGCAACGCGTTAACACGCGGAATTTCTGCTTCATCTATCTTCAAGTGCAGCGCGTGGTCGCCATTCAGACTCACCGAAAGGCCCGGCTCTTGTTCCAGCAAAGCAAAGGCTTCGGTTAATCGATCGACTCGCAAATTGATCCAGCTTTGCCCGGCAATTAGATCGTCGACCGCGCCCTGAAACAGCAGCCGTCCTTCATCAATGATGGCGACGCGATTGCAGATTTGTTCGACCTCATGCAGCAGATGGCTGGAAAGCATAATCGTGAGGCCCATCTCTTCGCGCAACCGCCTAATCAACGTTCGAGTTTCCGCGAGGCCTTGCGGATCGAGCCCATCGGTCGGCTCATCCAGAATTACGAACTCAGGATTCGGCAAGAGAGCCTGGGCGATTCCCAAACGCTGCCGCATACCGTGTGAATACACCTGCACAGGATCATCCGCGCGCGGCCGCAAGCTGACGATGTCCAGCACTTCTTCAATTCGTTTGCGGTCTGCGCCTCCGGACATCGCGGCCAGCATCCGCAGATTCTGCCGGCCGGAAAAGTTTTCATAGAACGCCGGCGCCTCGATGATCGCGCCGACGCGGTGCAACGCGCGCCGTCCTTGGCGCGACATGTCGTGACCCAGAACGATTACCCGGCCGGCAGTCGGCCGCACCAAGCCCAGCACCATGCGGATGGTGGTTGATTTTCCGGCTCCGTTTTGGCCGAGAAAGCCGAAGATGTCACCTCTCTCAACTGACAACGAAAGACGATCAACCACCACGCGGCGGCCGTAGCGCTTGGTCAGTGCGTCAGTCTGAAGAACAAATTCGCTCATCGCGTTCGCTTCACGTTCAATGCCGGGCGATGCGCCCGCGCTGTCAGAGCGCCACTTCGATCAGCAGTGGCCAATGGTCCATACGACCGACCCCGGCGTCGCGCAAGACTTCCGCGCGGCGTAACAGAACTTTCTCCCGCGGCCCAAACAAGTAGTCAATGCGACGATCGTTCGCGGCGGTTTCGCCGGCCTCGCGTCCCAGATCGCGGAAATACTTCAGCGCATAGCTGTAAGCCTCGCTGTCATTCTTGATGTTATCGGTGTACAGATGCGAATCGTCCTTCGGGTTCAATTCGAAATTGAAGTCTCCACCGATAATCACGATCGAGCCTTTTGCGCGATTGCGTGCCCAATCAACCGCCTCTCCGGTATAAACACGCCGTCTAGCTGAATTGAAGGCATCGGCATGCGCGCTTATCAAAACGATTTCGGGCGACGACGACCTGAGACGAAACGATGCGGCAATGGCATACTTTCCGTCGGCCGGTAACGATTCAAAACGCGCGTCGCGACCTTTCACCAGCACCGCTTCAAGGCGATCTGCCGCGCCGGCGGGAGCCACCGCGCCGCTATACTTTCCATGCAAATGTCCGAGCAGAATCTTGAGTTGCTCCGGCCCGGTCAGTTCCTGCAACGTAACGGCGTCCGGATCGTTGCGCAAAATAACTTCGGCGATCGCCGGCAAATCTTTCGTGTGGGCCCGACTGTCATCTTCGAGTTCGGCATAGCCGACATTCCAGGTGATCACCCGCAGGTGAGGACCATCCTTCTGGCCGGCCAGCAAAAGCGAACGCTGCCGATAGGGATCGAAATGAGCGGCAATTCCGATCATCACGACGCACAGAACAATCAATGAGATCTTCACCAACATTTTCAGGTGGTTATGTCCTTTCGA
>DATBSG010000076.1:0-6706 GCA_036559945.1 Pyrinomonadaceae bacterium | reverse complement strand
CGATGGCTGAAGATTCCGCAAGTGGGGCGTGTGGTAATCGAAGACGACGTCGAGATCGGCGCCGGCACGACAATCGACAAATCTTCAACCGGCGAGACGCGAATAAAACGCGGCGCGAAGCTAGACAATCTCGTGCAGATTGGTCACTCGTGCATAGTTGGCGAAGATTCTTTGCTGTGCGCTCAAGTTGGCTTGGCGGGCAGCTCGCACATCGGCAATCGGGTGATTCTCGCCGGACAAGCAGGCGTCGCCGGCCATAACACAATCGGCGATGACGTCGTACTCACGGCGAAGAGCGCCACCAGTCACGATGTGCCGCCGGGCAAAATGATTTCCGGAATCCCCGCGTTTGATAATCGCGATTGGCTACGTTCGATTGCCGCATTCAGGCGTTTAGGTGAAATGCAGCGCAAGATCCGTGAGTTGGAAAGACGCCTCGCTGAATTGAAGAACTCAGAACATCACGAGTGACCTGGCACCGCTTACGGCATTTTGCTCGGCACAGGTGTATCGGTGGATTGTGGAATGTTGTATTGATGCAACCACTGCTCCATGCGCGGGCGATTCTCGGGGCTGCTCTCTTCCTTGTAAGCCTCGCGCAAAGCGTTTGCCAAAGCAAGCCCCGCGCCCGGACGTTCGATGGATGAACAAACCTTTGCTGCCTGCTCAAAAAGCGCCAAGCGCTCTGTCGCTGGGCTATTTAGTAGCAGCGTCTTGTAGATGGCCAGAAACACACCTTCCTGCGCTCCGGCAACTCCGGCGAGCGCTTGATAGTATTGCGCCTTGTTGTTCGATTGGTTGACTTCAGAGTATTTCTTTTCGTCGATTAACTTGATCGAAGCCCGAAGTTGTTCTGTGCCCTTAGTGAAAAACTGCATACCGAGTGACGAAGACTTCGTGAACCCGTCAAATGCAACCGCTGCGATCTCGCTGTACCTTTTTGCGCCGATTAATTCGACCAACTGATCGATTTGACGCGATCCGTTAATGAGTTTCTCGTGATAGCTTTTGTATTCGGGAATCGCTCGTGCGAGGGCTGCGTCCGACCTCTCAAGTTCATCCCGCATCTTTTTGGTTTCTTCCGAAACCTTCTCAACCTTTTTGGCGAGCTCTGATGTCAGCCGCTGCGCGCGCTCTGCTTCTTTCTGGCGATATTCAGCCGACTCGCGCCGACAAGCAGTAAAACTTCCGATAAGCAACACAAACAGCAGCGGGCGAAAAATAGTTTGCATTTAATCCTCCTTTCAGACTCTGGCGCCAAAGATCAGACCGATCAATCCGCCGATCACCATACCAGCGCCAATCAACATCGCTCCGTAGAAAACGAAGACCGCACCACTCTGCGCGTTGTATGTCGCATAGGTAAGCAAAATGCCGATCAGCAACACGACGCTGCCGACCATCATCAGGCGAATTCCCTTGCGTCGCTGCTGACCAGTGAATGTCTCGCCGCAACTCTTGCACATGTTGTCGACGACCACGCCTCCACAACCCGGACACTTCTGGCCAAAGACGTCCGGCGGCAGCTTGTCGAACATTTGTGCCAGCTTTTCACGATCGCCATCGTTAATGGCAAACCTCATGAACATCTGCACTTCATTGAAAGCATTTTGGACTTTACCGCGATACGCAAAGCGTCCGGTTTGTCGAACGTTGTTCCGCAAGTCTTCCACGTCAGCCCAGTTCGTGGTTGAGTATGTCTTTCCCTTTTTGTTGATGAGGTGAATGCCTTCGTGATCAAGCTGCAGCGTCACTTTGCCGAGGTGCCATCCGAAGGGATGGACTCCGCGAGCTTCGAATTTCGCGGGCTCGAGATCAGCCTTGATTGTGTCTTGTTTGAGAAGAAGGGTGTTCATGGCTGCCTCTTTAAAATGGGTGAATCGATACGACGATTCACGCCAAAGGATTCACAACCTTCCCTGGCTCGATCGCGAGGAACTCTTTGAGGTGAACGGAATATTTAGGTGACGGCGCCGCCATCTACGATCACAACCTCACCATTCATGAACGAGTTGCGATCGCTGACCATGAAGGCGGCGAATTCCGCCAACTCCTCGGGACGGCCAAGCCTTCCGCTCGAAGTCCAGAAGTCGTGCATTTGCAACCAACGTTCAGGCAGAGCTTGCGCCAGGTCGGTGTCGAAAATACCGGCGGCGATCGCGTTAACTTTGATTCCGAAAGTTCCCGCTTCACGCGAGAGACACTTGGTAAATCCAATCATCGCGGCCTTGGATGTCGCGTAGTGAACAGCGGTCGGCAGCGCGCGGATGGCGCCAATCGACGTGATGTTGAGGATGGCACCCGCGCGCTGGCGAATCATCTGCTTGTACATCGGTTTCGTGACGGCGAACAGACTGCCGACATTCGTTCCGATCACTTCGTCCCAGGCGCGGTCAGTCGTCGTCGCGAAGTTATCGCCACGGTTGATGGCCGCGTTGTTGACAAGAATATCGATGCCGCCCCATTCCTGGACCAGTTCGCGCGTCAAGTGTTTCATGCCGAATCGATCGGTCACGGAGACCTTGAATGATCGCGGGCGACGCCCGAGCGTCTGAATAACTTCTTTGACTTCCTCTGCCAGGTCGTCGCGCGAGTTGTAGCTGAATGCGACGTCCGCCCCCTCGCGCGCGAAAACCTGGCATAGTGCGGCGCCGATGCCCCGCGTCCCGCCGGTGATGAATGCTCGTTTTCCTTCGAGTAAAAGACTCATGCTCCGTATTGGGAAGAATGTCCGACAAGCTTCAGCTTGTCGCAGTTCTGCGTCGCCGACTATTCGTGCCGGACACGTCAAACTGAAGTTTGCCGGACATTTGAACGACGGGATTAGAACGCGAAGCGCACGTGCCAGTCAAGAAGGCGTCAAAATCCAGACTGATCGAGATAGCGAGCGGGCTCAGGCGGCAATATCTCCGGCGAGACTATCTTGCTTACCAGCTGAAGCTTCTGGAATCAACGAAACGATCTCTTCAACAATCCGCTTCGTGGCGTTGGGAATGGCCACGGTAATCGTCGCCGCGCGCAGTGAAGCGTAGTGTTTCGAGTCTTCGATCATGCGACGAACCACCGGCACAACATCGGAAGCCTTCTGCAGGCTCACTGCCGCGCCGCGCTTCAACATCATCTCGGCAGTGCCGGCTTCCTGGGGCATCGGTTTTGTGATCGTATCGGCAATAATCGGCACTCGACAGTTCAATGCTTCAAAGGTTGTCAGGCCGCCCAGCTTGGAAATCATCACATTTGCCGCGCGCATCAGATTCTCGACTTCGTCAGAATATCCGATGACCTTCACGGGAAACTTTGCTTCCGAAGCCAGTAGCTCGGCCTCGTTGCGCAGTTGGTCATTCTTGCCGGCCAAAAAAATCGCCTGCACATCGAGCTCGCCGCGCACCAGCTCGCGAAAGATTTGCGGAATGTTGCCGCCACCTTCCCAGCCCGCATTCACGAAAACCGTAAACTTGTCGGCATTCAACCCGAGCGCCGTGCGAGCGGTTTGCGCTGCGGCCTCGCCGGGAAAATCGAATTTCGGATGCACGGGCATGCCGGAAATCTTGATCCGCTCAGGCGCGATGCCGTAATCAATCAACTGTTGCTGAGCTTCCTCAGTCGCGACGAGATACAAACTCACGTCGTCGCAGGCCCAGCCCTTCCAAAAACCGTAATAAGGATCGGTCACCACCGTCACGAGTGGGATGCGATGCGCCAGGCCAAGTTCTTTCAACACTCGCGCGAACATGTGCTGCGTGAGCGGATGAACACTGACAACTACATGGGGGCACCATTTGTCGAACTGGCTAGCCACGTAGCCGACCGTTCGCTTGTAAAAAAATTCGCGCGTCTCCGGACGAAAGCGGTTGACCAGCCAGTAGTAATACTTCATCCAATGCTGCCGGTTACGCAGCAACCAGTTGTAAATGGCCACTAGTTTAGCTGCGAGATGATGAGACTCTTCGACGGCGCGAATGACACGAATCGCGTACGACTCGCCCTTCACAAACGACTGAATGCCGGCAACGATCGCCGCTGCAGCCGAACGATGGCCACCACCGGTGTCGGATGAGAGAATCAGGATTTTTGGAGCGTTAGGATTCATTCGCACGTGGCACAGACTTTAGTCTGTGGCCTCAAAACGGATAACACAGACTGAAGTCTGTGCCACGGCCGCGACTAAACGTTCACCGCAACTCCGTCGGGCTGCTCTTGCGCTTGCTTCTCCACCTCTCTGCTCGCCTTTTTCATCTCGCGCTCGAGTTTCTTGATTTGAATCAAGTGCTTCGGATTGAAAGGCAACGAAGGGTAATAGCAGTTCGACTCGTGCGTGCAGAAGCAACCATCCGCCGCCTGCTTACGGCGGGCCTTCATCGCATCGGACAGCCAAAGACCCTGGAAATTCCAATCGTAATCGCGCAGGTTTCCGATTGGGGCGAGGTTCTCGCATGAGGACAACGTTCCTTCGTCGTAAATCACGGCGCCAGCCGTGCCGGCATAGCAAGTCAATTGCGCTTGCTGCGTTTCCTGGGTTTTCGTGATCAGGCCGTGCATGTAAATGTCGATCGCTGCTTTGAAGAAGCCGGCCTTGCCGCCGTAATTGTTTTTGATGGCCGCGTGACGTGAATCGTCATCGATCATGTCCGCAAGTTTCGCGTAGCGAGTCAGATCGATGTCGAGTTCGATCGGATCGGCTGATGGCGGACGAATGTAATTGAAGTTAACCTTGTCCGGCTTCAGCTCGTGCTTCAGGAAATCGTACCACTCGAAGATCGTGTCCTGATTTGAGTGCATGAAGCACGTGCAGGTCTGCAGATCGAGTTTCGGAAACTGCTTCTTCATCGCCTTCAGCTCGCGCGCGGTTTCGATGGCAATCTGCCACGATCCGTGCTTCTGCCGAATCTTGTCGTGCTGCTCCTGCAACCCGTCGATGCCCATCGCCACCGTGACGTTCAGGTTCGGACACTCCTCAAGAATGCGCGTGACGTCGGGAAAGATTCGCTTCTGAATCTGACCGTTCGACATCAGGTAAACCGATTCCAGATTGTTGTGGCGATAAAAAGAGTTGACGATCTCCGGCAGGTCCTTCCGCGTGAACGGCTCGCCGCCGGCAAGAATCAGCACACCGAGATTGCCACCCAACGTCTCAGCGATGCGATCAATCTCGTGCGCCTTCATCTGGAGCTTCTTGCGCGGCCGGTCGTCAAGTTCGTCCGTGAAAAAACAGTGCGTGCAGCGCATGTCGCACACCGAGGTGACCAGGATGTTCAGCAGCACGGGCGCGAAAGGCTGCCCTGTTGCCAACTTGGCGTAACGTTTCAGTAATTCTCTAGTTGTGTAATCCATCAGTTCTGAGACTCCGTCTTTCCTGGCGCAGTTGCATTTCTGGGAGAGCGCAACTACCAACTCATAAGGTATTCGCAGGCTCAGGTAAACGCAAGTTAAATGCGAGCGCCCGAGGACGCGGTTGCGGACTACGCTCCAGGCCCGTTTAGCGCGCGACCTGGCTGACGCAATCAGCTTCCCGTGGAAGGCTTCGATGGCGGATCGGTTTCGTTGTTGTGCGTAAGGTTTGGATAACCAAACGAGGCGACATCGCCGACACCAGGTCGGCAAGATCGCCTCGAAGTTTGATTAGTTGCGACTGTTAGATTGGTTACCAGGGAAACGGCCAACGACTATTGTTGCCATTGCGACGATTTCGGGAATTGCCGCCATATCTTCGGAACCCTTCGTCATAGCCGCGGAGGAAGCCGTCGCGATATGCTTGCTGGTATTCGTAGCGGTTATTGCGCCCGTTGTTTCCGTAGTCTCCGTAATCGCCATGTCCGTTGCGATAGAAGTGTGACCGTTGCGGATTGTAGTTCTGGCCTCTCTGCGCATCGCGCTGACCGGTGTTTACGCCGTCCTGATAGCCCTGATTGGAAGCTATCTGATAGACGTTCCCGTACTGACCGTTGCGCCGATACCGATCATCGTTCTGAGTGCGGTTGCGTCGGTACCGATCGTCGTCATCGCGATCACGATCGCGGTCACGCCGATAATCCCGGTCTCGATCGCGGTCCCGCCGATAGTCTCGGTCACGATCCCGCCGATAATCACGATCTCGATTCTGTGGCCACCACTGCGCTTGAACCGCCGTGCTGGACACTAATCCGATGCTCACGAGGAATAACAAGGCCGCAAGGATTCTCCCTACCTTGTGACTGAAATAATGTGATTTCATATACAAAACCTCCGCGCCAGGTTCGGCAATTGCCATGCCTCCGTCTCGCGAGCAGTCGCAGGTTCCTGTTTGCGTTGAATCTGGCAGTGCACGATAAGGTCCAGCACGATATCGTGCGAAGCAAATTCATCTGTTGACGATATGGGAGAGCCCTTGGACTGAACCGGCAGAGCGAAACGGCGACGGCGCTTTGGATCACGCGCCGAACGCCGTCTGCCTACTGTTAATTGCTTTCAATACCTTCGCACGCCACGATGACGATGACGCTTCCTCAGCTTGTAAGTGTAGAGCGCGCTCGACCCCGCGCCAATGCCTGCGCCGATGGCCGCCGCCTTCTTACTTCCGACTCCCGCGCCGATACCCGCGCCGATCGCGGTGCCTGCCCCGACCGTCAGCTTGTCACGATGCTTCTGCCAGAAGCTTCGTTTGTGACGACGACGCCTCACTGTTTGTGCTTCGGCCGTCGGAACGATTGAGACTGTCGTGCCGATCCGT
>DATBSG010000075.1:0-6734 GCA_036559945.1 Pyrinomonadaceae bacterium | reverse complement strand
CGGCACAAACAGCAGCACGCGGCCGCCGGGCCGCAGCACGCGGCGCATCTCGCGCAAGCCAGCAACATCGTCGTCAAGATGCTCAACCACATCCAGCGCGGTCACGAGATCAAAGGTGCCCGCGTCGTACGGCAGAGACTCTGCCGCGCCCAACCTTACGTTCGTCAGCCCACGCGCGCGACAAAACTCAAGCGCGTCTCGCGAGATATCGACTCCCTCCGCATCACCGAATTCGGAAAGCATCTTCAGGTTCGCGCCCGTGCCGCAGCCGACGTCGAGGATTCTCGGCCGGCGATCGGCGTCTAGTCCGCAGATCTCTTTTACGAAGCTCGCAATGATGCGTCGCCGCCCCACGTACCACCAGTGCGTCTCCTCGAGTCGGTAGAGCTGCGGATACGTGTGCTCCATCATTTCGCGCGGCAGCGGAGCGTTTACAGCTTGAGCTTTCGTTGACATTGATGACGATGGTCTCGCGGACTGATCGGGGAACTATTTTGTCTTGCCAGCCGCCACAGTTCAATCCGCGACAGTGGTTTTCATTTTTGATCTCACCAACTTGAGGCCGGCTGACAGACTGACCGCCGCGAACAAAAACAATAGAGCCTGCATCGGCAGGCCGTAACGAATCTCGGAGTGTACTATTGCCAGCGTGAACAGATAATAAGCAACCGTCGCCAGAATGAGCGCTGTCATCCGCCGATCTCTGCGCCACGCAATTACCAAACCGACCAGCATTAACGGTAGCGCGATAGTTCGCATCACGCTCTGAATCATTCCAAGAAGGTTAACGGCGAGCGCGAGTATCCCGCCTTGACGTTCCGGCGGAAGGGATTTCCGGCTGGTGACATTGATGCCCGCGGTGCCGAGGTTCGGCACAGGCTCACCGAAATATTTCAAGTGACCGCCAATGCGTCGCGCCGTCACGCCTGCATACCACACCGGATGGGCCGCGATGATGCCGAGCGCTCTTTTTCCCCGCTCTCGATCGCGTCGAATGCCGTCGGGATAGAACAATCCTCCGTCAGCCGGAACATTCATCGACCGCTTCTCCTGTTCGATCATGTCCGCGTCGCAGCACGGCGCGCCAAATTCCGCGCCGCGTTCAGTCTCGCCAATCCCTGCCAGTAAGTTCCAGCCGACGCCCAGTCCGGTCGGCGCAACCTGCGGATAGAAGACGACGAGGTTGCGGATGACGATCGGCGATATCACAACCAAAGTTGAAAGAGCGACGGCCCCGCCAAACTTGACGCGCTGTTTCCAGGCACGTTGTGCGAACCACGCAAGACCAATAGCCCAAGGCACGAAGAGAAACAGCGGATTGACTCGCAGCCAACACGCGACGCCGAGCAGCGCGCCGGCGAATATCGCATACCCGACCTTTTTTGTTTTTGCGGCGACGACTAAGCACCAGACTCCGCCGAGGACGAGCCAACTCGTAGGCGCATCCGCGTTTGGCGTCGCGCCCGCGAACGCCAGCAAAGGCGACAACGCGGCCAACACTCCGGCAGTTAATCCGGTCGTCCACCCAAACGCGCTGACGCCAATGCCAACGATCAACAGCACTGACAGCGTATCAAGCACGAGTTGAACGTACTGAACGGCGACCGGCGAGCGACTGCCGCTAAGTCTGTAAACAAACGCGAGCCACAATGGATATCCCGGCGGATAGACGATCTTGTCGGTGCGCGATGAATCGGAAATCCAAAAGAGCGGCTGCTTCCGATCAAGAATGTCCTGCGCCTGCTTGTCAAAAACTTCATACGATCCATACTGAAACCAGGCCGCATCGTTCAGGTGAGCACGAATGAAATTGGCGGTGAGCGCGCGGACGGTGAACGAGAGCGCGAGGATGAAAAACAGCGCGACCAGTCGTCCTTTGGAGTGCGTCGGCAGAGCGATGGGGCGACGGCGCTTTGGATCGCTGCCCGTTAAATCGTGGTTGTTTGTCTTTGAAAGCAATCAATCTAAAGCGCCGTCGCCCCATCGCTCTGCCGGCGCACTCCAAATTCATTTTCGCGCTGAAATAATCACGTTCCATCCGATGCTGCGCCGCAAGCGGCGGAAGATTGTCTCAGGGATAAGACGGCCAAGCCAGTAAAACTCGCTGCGCGTCAACTGCTCAATTTCGACTTTCACTTCGCGGAACATCGAAAACAATTTGCGCGCCTGACCGCGGCTGAAGACTTTCACAAGCGGCTGTCCTCCACCATCGCTTACTTCCACGCACCGTCCCATGATGTCTTCCGCTGAGTCGCCGCGCAGCAACTGCCCGCCCAACAAGCCGCGGTGCAAGATGATCTCGAACCAGTAGTTCCATGAATGACGATGATAGAGCATGACGCGCGCCAAACCGTCAGGTCGCAGTACTCGGTGAATCTCGCGCACGGCGCCGCCGGTATCAGGCGTGTGATGCAGGACGCCATTCGAATAAACGACGTCGAAACTTTCATCGGCGAACGGAAGCTTTTCGGCATCGGTGACCGCGAAGTCCGCGCGCTCGTCAGACAGTTTCAGGTGATGACGCGAAATCTCGATCGAACGCGGCGTGAGATCGACGCCCGTCACCCGTGCGCCGCCGCGCGCGAACTGCAAAAGGTCCGTGCCCATGCCGCAGCCAACTTCCAGCAGGCGCTTGCCGGAAAACTCTTTGAAGCCCATCACGCGCGGCATCCACGGCGCGTACTCGGTGTAACGATGGCGCTCGACGGTATCAAAGAATTCGCGCGTGCCGAACTCATGCTCGCGCCCATAAACAGCGCCGGCGGGATCGTGCGTCCACTGTTCGCGGGCGCGCTCTTTTTCAGAGCGAGGCATACTCATCGAGAACCCTCTGCGCGTTATGTTTCCAGGTATGGCGCTCGACGGCCGCTCGGCGCGCCGCCGCTCCCAAGCGCTCGCGTAATTCTGGCGACGTAGTCAGTCGCAGAATCGCCTCAGTTAACTCATGGACGTCTCCCGGCTCGACCAGCAATGCGGTCTGTTGGTCCTCGAGCACCTCGCCAATCTGGCCCAGACGGCTGGCGACGATTCCTTTCCCCATTGCCATATATTCGAACAGCTTGGTTGGCGAGCCGAAAAATTCCGCGCCTGCATCGAGCGGCACGTGCGGCGAAACGAGCACAGCACAGGCATCCAGCAGCCGCGGCACCTGGTCGTGAGGGACGGGGCCCATCATGATTACTCGATCAAAGACGCCTGCTGTGCGAAGAATTTCTTCAACGCGGCCACGCAAAGCACCGCTGCCAATCAGAAGAAAGCGGATCGGACGGTCGCGCGGAATCTTCGCAATCGCGTGAGCCAGCACTTCAACGCCATGCCAGGGTCCGAAAGTGCCGACGAATCCAACCAGCGTCTCGTCCTGACTGACGCGAAGCTCCCGCCGCGTTTCAATGCCACCGACTCCTGGTCTGAATTTGTCCGCATCGACGCCGTTCGGATTCACCACGATCTTTTCCGATTGGACGCCGGCTTTCAGCAGGTTCCGCCTTTCAATTTCCGAAACCACAAAAATGCGTGCGGCTGCCTTCAAGTTCAAACGCTCGTAGCGCGCCAACAAATCGAGCCTGTCCACTCGATCCCAATGCTGGCCCACCCAGACTTCCGAGCCGTTGTATTCAAGCAAAAGCGGCCGATTCGTGCGCAACGAAGCCGCCACTCCCGACCAACTGAAGCGCGCGTAACGTTGATAGATGAAATCGGGCTGCTGCTGTGCGATTGCTTCGATCGCTGCTTCCGTGAAAAGCAGATTGTTGTAGATATCAAACGCCGCACGCGAGGATCCGACTGGCTTCGGCCAGACAATCGTCGTGGGCACTTTCGTTCGATCGAGCCCCGCTATTTCGTCATTGCTGATGAGCGAAAGCCGCGCGCCGAGTTCCAACGCAGCATTCACGAAGCCGTTGATGTGACTCGCGGCGCCACCGGCTTGTGTGCCCGGGCCGGGCGAAGAGCGAATGTAGACGATGTTCGGATTGATGCCGCGCTCGTTGCGGTCAGTTTTTCGATAAGCGCCTTTCTCCACCGCCGCCTCGAGCTGTCGCAGTTCTTTTTCCGCACGTCTGATCGCGGCGCTACTGACTGCGAACTCACGTGCGAGACGGGCAGGAGCATGAGACAGAGCATGCGCCTTAGATTCTTCGCGCCGTCCGCTGTGCATGTCGAAGATGATTGACCGGCGCGCGCCGGCCAGCGCACCGAGCATTAGAAAAGCATTCTGTCCGCGTTGCCAGACCAGCCGCTCAGTTGCGACTGCGAATATCTCGGGGTGTAACGCACGCAGCATTCGAACACGTTGGGCCGGTCCAGGCTTTTCGAATTGTTCACGCGGAATGACGTCGATTGTAACGTCGGGAAAGCGGCCTTTCAGTTGTTCATGCGCGCACGCCGGATCGCCGCTCAGCGTTAGCAGGGCTATCTTCATGCGATTACTGCGCCGCCTTCGTCGCCGAAGATAGCCACCGGCGTGGCGTGAATAACGTGCGGAACTCGTGGCTGCGAAGCAGAAAAGTTTCCAAAGGTCCGTGACCTGTCTTCGCGCAAAAATAAATAGCCACGAGTAAGAAAATGAGCGCGTAACTCACCGTGGAAGTTGCCGCCGCGCCCCGCGCACCGAATTTCGGCACAACCAGCAGATTCAGCCCGATGTTGCAGCCAAGCGTGATTAACCAAAACACCGGAATCGCGACCGGCAGTCCCGTGCCCGTGAAGTGTTGCACCAGCACAGACTCCAGCCCCACCAAAAAAATGCCCGGCAATAGTATCAATAACTGCACAGTTGCGTCGGCAAAACGTGCGCCGTAAATGAGTGGCAGCATGAAAGACAGCGCCGCGGCCGCGCCGCACGTCATCAGCATTATGACCGTCGTATGACGCGTCACCTGCACAGCGAATTCACCGCGCATGTCCTGGGACGCGGCGACGCGTGGAAACAGAAGCGTCGCCATCACGCCCGGCAGCATCAGAAGCAAAAAGGAAAATTGCGACGCCACGCCGTATACACCTGCTTCAGCCGCGCCGCGAAAGTGGTTCACGATCAGAAGGTCTGCGCGAAAAATAATCGCGCCGGCCATAATCGAAATGTAGAACTTCACGCCGTATGCGAGCATGGCCTTCAACAACTGGGCGTCTGGTCGCATTGTGCGCGCCGGATTCAGGCCTGCGATGACTCGGCCCAGAAAGATCGCAAGAACCAGGCTGAGAACGCTCCCGGCCGCAGTATTCAACGAAACCAAAAACGACAATTGTTGCCGCAGAACAATTAGCGCAATCACCGCATTGACCAGAACCAAAGCCGGTAGTAATGCGTCAAACAGATTGAGCTGGCGAATTCGATCGAGCGCCAGCAACACGTTCAGGTTGAGCACAAACAGAAGCTGAAACGGAATGGAAACTGCCGCGATCGCCAGCAGACGCGTCCCCACTCCGCCAAACATTGAAGGCCGCAACCACGCGAGCGCTAACACGGCGGCGGTGAGCAAGCCCCCAATCAGTAACGCGAAAACGATGGCGTTCGCCCAAATTGGGCCGACGGCGTTCCGGTCTCGCGCGATAAAATACGTGTTCGCCGACGGCAGTCCCGCGCTGCCGATTTGCAGGGCCAGCGCCACGGTGACGTTGACCACGGCATAAGCGCCAAAACCGTCCGGCCCCAACCAACGCGCGATGACAATTCCGGATCCAAATACACCCGCCAGCATCAAAAGCCGTGTGCCGAAAGTTAGCACGACGCCCGACACGAAACTGCCAAACACGGGTTCGGCATCCAGCAAAGTCGTCGCGGCAGTTTCTGAAGTTGCAGCCATGATGTACCGCAAAGCTGGCAGCCCGCGCTACTTAATCCAACGATCGTACCAAACGCTCAAATTTAGAAGGCACCAAAGATGGGCGCTCCAATCGTTCTGTTCTCGCCGATGTTGGTCCACCAGGCGCTCGACAAATTTGTAATCGAATAAATCGCGTTCACGAATTCGAGAGTTCATCACGAGCTGAACCAGGTCTTCGCCTCTCGGTCCGCGAAACCATTCGCGCGCCGGCGCCCCGAACCCGCGCTTTGGTTTGTAAAGTAGATCCCGGGGCAGGATCGATTCGAGCGCGCGCTTGAGAATGTGCTTGCCCGTGGCGCCCTTTACTTTCAACTCACGCGGCAAGCCCATCGCGTACTCGATCAGATGATGATCGAGAAAAGGCACGCGCGCTTCGACTGATGTTGCCATGGTGATCTTGTCGACGCGCATCAGAAGCAACTCAGGCAAACGAAGTTTCAATTCCAGGTAAGTCATGCGCGCGGCGAAGTCGGAATCCGGCCGTTCGCGTTCGATATGATCGAGGTATTTCCGAACGACGTCGTGCGTTGAGAGTCCGTTGTACCGTGCGCGCAAATCCGGCGACAGCACTTTCGGTTTTGTCGTTTCGTCGAACACGCCAACACCACCCCAGAAGAGCGATTGATCTTTCCCCAGACGGCGAATCAGCTCACCGGCTTTTTGTTTTTTGAAAGTTCTCCGCACCAGAGGTGCGGCAACGGCGGCTGCGGCGCGACGTGCTGCCAGGGGCGCGCGTTCGGCATAACGCCAAAAACGTTCTTCGATCCGCAAGTAAGTGCCGAACCAATCATAGCCGCCAAAGATTTCATCTGAGCCTTCGCCGACCTGCACGACAATTGTTCCCGAATCGCGCGCTAGTTTGGAAACGTAATACAGCGGCACACAGACCGGATCGGCAATCGGTTCGTCCTG
>DATBSG010000074.1:0-8491 GCA_036559945.1 Pyrinomonadaceae bacterium | reverse complement strand
GCCCCGCAAGAGGTATTTGAGCAAGCTCGACAATTGATGCGGCAGCGTTTGGAGGTTGCTGTCTGAGAATTCTTTACAAGAGCCAGGGACAACCCGATTCGGCATCGCCTCATCGAAGGCCTGAAAGTCCGAAGCGCGGGCTGATGTCTGGGGAGACGCTGCGGGCAACGCGCCAGCAGTTACGTCTGCTTTGCGCTTCGGGCTTTTGCTTTTCTGCTGCCAGTGATTCCCTTCTGAAGTCGCGAGCGTTCGCCTGCCTTCCCACGCAATCAACAATTTCGAGGTTCACGCAGTGAAGGCGCGCAGAGGCGGAACATGGTTTCAACGTTGGCGCGTGCCGCTGGGTTTTATCATCATGCCTTTGTTTATTGTTCTGGCGCGGCCGCGTCCAGTCACATTAGCCATCGGAGCGATAATTGGGCTTATCGGTCTGCTGCTGCGAGCGTGGGCTGCGGGTCATCTACGAAAGAATGATGAACTCGCCACGGGTGGGCCTTACGCCTACACGCGGAATCCGCTTTACCTCGGAACCTTCTTGATGGGTCTCGGCTTCACGGTTGCTGCCGGGCGGTGGATCCTCGCGCTGGTTTTCGCGCTGTTTTTCGTGGGCATCTATGTGCCTGTAATGCGCGTCGAATCGGCGACGCTGGAAGGGTTGTTCGCCGACAAGTATAGGCTTTATGCGCGGTCGGTACCCTTGTTTCTCCCACGGGTGACGCCGTATCGGGGTGTCACGGCGGTTAACGCACCGTTCGATGCCGGACTGTACAAGCGTTACCGCGAATATCAAGCAGCGCTCGGATTTGCCGGCGCGTGGGCGTTGCTGGTCGCGAAGGCTCTGTATTTTCGGTTTTAGGGATGCAAGACAGATCAATTAGAAAATCATTCACTTCGCTGGTTCACGCGGCGCTGCTCTTGCTCGCGATTGCTGTCGCTGGCACCGGCGCGCTGGCTCAGCAACCCGAAAACACGTCGTTGCCGTTTGCGCGAGGCGAGCAGCTCTTTTATCAAGCTGAGTTGAATCGCGGACTCCTGCGAGGCATGGACGTCGGCGAGTTGCGTTTCAGCGCCAGAGTTTCTGCTGATGGAAACGCGCGCTCGGCAGCAACGCCGGTTGTCAGCATGATCGGCGATGCGGTAACCAGGGGGTTCTTGATTAGACTGACCGGCTCGAAATTTCACATGCACGTCGAATCGGTGGCCGATCCCAGTCCATTCGCTGTGCTGCATACTAAGAGCCTGTACGAAGACCGGCGCACGACGATCAACAGCGAAGGTGTTTTCGATCATGCCGCCGGCAAACTTGTTTGGACTAAGGTCGAGCAAAATCAAAAACCGAGCGCGACAACGCTTCCCTTCACCGGCCCGATACAGGATGTGTTGACTTTGATTTACTTCGTGCGAACTCAAAACCTGAAACCGGGCCAGTCGTTCGATGTGGCGATGGTCGATGCCGGTCACACCTATCGCTGCTCGGTGAACGTCGTGGCGGGCAAGAAGATGAGTACCGCGGTCGGCCGGGTCAACACTGTGCGCGTCGAGCCCGCGATCTTCGATGACAATCGTGAGGTTCGCTCGCGCGGAACATTGTCGATCTGGTTGACTGACGACGCGCGCCACATTCCCGTCAAAGCGCAAGTGAAAGCGCCAATCGGCACAATCGACATTAAGCTCAAGCGCATTCGTTACGGCGATGCTGATATTGCGCAAAAGTAAGCCTGCACCTTCAGCCAGCATAAAGCCCATTTCAAATACTCGTCCATTAATCCTTGGTCATCGAGGTGCGTCGGCCGTCGCACCCGAGAATACTCTTGCGGCTTTCGCGCGAGCCTTCGACGACGGCGCTGACGGAATTGAGCTTGATGTGCGTTTGTCGCGCGACGGCGTGCCCGTGGTGATCCACGACGCGACGCTGCAACGGACAGGATTGGTAAAGGGCGACGTTGAACAGCTAACTGCCGCGCAGTTGGCGAAAATCGATATCGGCAGTTGGTTCAATCGTGCTTACCCGGCGCTTGCGCGCGGCGAATATGCTGAACAGCGTCTCCCAAGGTTAAGTCAGGTCCTCGAACGTTGCCGTCCCCGGCCCGGCGTCATTTACATTGAACTGAAAAGCCAAAGCGGGACCGCCACAGACAATCTGGTGCGATCAGTCGCCGAGGCAATTACTGAGTTCGAATTTCAGCGCCGAACGGTTGTCGTCAGTTTCGACCACGACGCGATTGCGACAACCAAGGCACTCGCTGCGACGATTCGCACCGGTGCGTTGTTTGCTCCGACTCATCGCCGCAGAAGTGCCTGGCGCAGGGAGAAAATCCTCAGGGCGGCTGGTGATTGCGGCGCAGACGAAATCCTCTTGCATCGGGCGCTCGTGCGGCGAAACTTAGTTGAGCAAGCTCGCGATCGAAACTTTCCCGTAGTTGCCTGGACAGTAGATGATTCGAAGTGGATTGAGCGAGCACAAACTCTCGGCGTTCACGCGCTCATCACAAATGATCCCGCTAAGATGCTCGCAGTAGCATAGACTTCAGTCTGTGTTCGTTTTAGTGAATCGACAAGTCGCACAGATTGAAGTCTGGCTACCCCACGTGCGAATAAATCGCGTCTCATGTATCATCTTGCGTCTCGTCATTTCCTGCTCTTATTCGGAGGTTAAGCTTAGTAATGCCAGTTAAGAAGGGCGCTGAAATCGCGCCCGCGAAAGGTAAGCTCGGCGTTTTGCTGGTCGGTCTGGGTGCGGTCAGCACCACATTCATCGCAGGCGTGGAAGCGATCAAAGAAGGTTTGGCCGAACCCATCGGCAGCCTGACACAGATGGGTACGATTCGGCTGGGCAGACGCACAGACAATCGCGTGCCGGCGATCAAGGACTTCGTGCCGCTCGCAAACTTGAACGACCTGGTCTTCGGCGCGTGGGACATTTTCCCGGATTCAGCCCACCAGGCGGCACTACACGCCGGCGTGCTGGAAAAAGACCTCATCGAGAAGCTGAAGAAGCCGCTGCAAAGAATTAAGCCGATGAAGGCCGTATTCGACCAGTCTTACGTCAAGCGCCTCAGCGGCACCAACGTCAAAACCGGCAAGAACAAATTCGATCTGGCGCGGCAACTAATTGATGAAATCGCCGAATTCAAGCGAAAGAACAAGTGCGATCGATTGGTCATGGTTTGGGCCGCTTCGACTGAAGTTTTCATGAAGCAGCACGCCGTGCACCGCACGCTCAAATCGTTCGAGCAGGCGATGCGCGATAATCATAAGGCGATTGCGCCGTCGATGGTTTACGCGTACGCCGCTCTGAAATCCGGAATTCCATTTGCGAACGGGGCGCCGAATTTGACCGTCGATATTCCTGCATTGAGGGATTTGGCCAACAAGAATGGGATCGCAGTTTGCGGCAAAGACTTCAAGACTGGGCAGACACTGATGAAGACGATCCTGGCGCCGGGGCTGAAGTCCCGCATGTTAGGTCTTCACGGCTGGTACTCTACGAACATCCTGGGCAACCGCGATGGCGAGGTGCTTGACGATCCCGATTCTTTCAAAACAAAAGAAGAATCAAAGCTCTCGGTCTTGGAATACATCCTCCAGCCGGAAGTTTATCCGCAACTCTACAAAGGTTTCTCGCACGTCGTCCGCATTAATTACTATCCGCCGCGCGGCGACAACAAAGAAGGCTGGGACAACATCGACATCTTCGGATGGCTCGGCTACAAGATGCAGATCAAAATCGATTTCCTTTGCCGCGACTCGATCCTGGCGGCGCCCATTGTTCTGGATCTCGCGCTTTTTCTGGACTTGGCTCAACGAACCGGCATGAAAGGCGTGCAGGAATGGCTGTCGTTTTATTTCAAATCGCCGATGACCGCGCCCGAGCTTTATCCAGAACATGACATATTCATTCAGCTCATGAAGTTAAAAAATACTTTGCGGCACCTTCGCGGCGAGGACTTGATCACCCACCTGGGTCTGGAGTACTACGACTGATTTCACCAAGCACGTGACGTTTTGAGGCCCTCGCAGCCGGTTCGGTATACGGCTGCACCACGGTTTCGCACGAACTGCAAAATGTCAGTGACAGAGTGCCGCGAATTGTCACGCATTCTTCCGCCAATCCTCTCCCCACTTCTCCATGATTTCGAATCGTCCCAATATTTTGGATGACATTTAACGAAGCGTCGTATATATAGCTGTGCAAGTTATATAAGCTTTCTGACGAGGGCGAACGAAAAGAATCGCGGCGCGCATCAATTGTGGCAGCGGATCGTTCCTTGCATGAGGAGTTGTTGGAGGATCCAGCCGGTGGGCACGGCCGGGCACAGGCAACCGTGGCAGCGGAAGTGGGACAGAGACTATGGCAACCCCAGAGAGACAAATAGAGCAACCAGTATTTCTTGACCCCGATCAGAAAAGTCCACGGGCGCAGGACTTCGAGGAACGGCTCGAAGCGCGCATCGTCGGCCAGGAGCGCGCGGTTCGACGGATGACCGGCCTCTACCAGATCTTTTTGGCTGGAATGAATCCGATTAATCGGCCGATCGGCACGATGCTTTTTCTCGGGCCAACGGGTTCCGGCAAGACGCGTGTGATTGAAGCCGCGGCCGAGGTCCTGTTCGGCGATCAAAACGCCGTAGTGAAGATTGACTGCGCCGAATTTCAGCACTCACACGAAATCGCGAAGCTAATTGGTTCGCCGCCGGGATACCTGGGCCATCGCGAGACTTCTCCGATGCTGACGCAGGAGAATCTTGACCGGATGCACACCGAGGATCTGAAGCTGACGCTCGTGTTGTTCGACGAGATCGAGAAAGCTTCGGACGCGCTGTGGCAACTGCTGCTCGGCATTCTGGACAAAGCGACGTTGACGCTGGGTGACAATCGTCGCGTCGACTTCTCGAAGTGCATGCTGGTCATGACTTCAAATTTGGGCGCGCGCGAAATGTCGGAATTGATTTCCGGAGGCATCGGCTTCGCTCCTGGCAAGGGCGCCAAGAACCCGCATGACACGGAAGTCGATCAAAAGATCTATCGCACGGCGGTGGAAGCTGCGCGACGCAAGTTCTCACCCGAGTTCATGAACCGCATCGACAAGGTCGTGGTGTTCCGCTCGCTGAAAGAACATCACCTCCGCGCGATTCTCGATCTGGAGCTGCAGGCGGTGCAGGATCGCATCATGCTTTCGGCCGGTACGAAATTCGTCTTCCAGTGCTCGCCGGAGGCGAAGGAGATGCTGCTCGCGGAAGGCATCGACTTCAAGTACGGCGCACGCCATTTGAAGCGAGCGGTTGAGCGCTTTCTCGTGTACCCGCTGTCGAACCTTGTGGCTACAAGTCAGATCGGCTTGGGCGATCTGGTGTTCGTCGGGCTGAATCCCGCAACGAAGCGGCTGGTTTTCTCGAAGCAGTCGGGTGGCGCATTGATTGCTGACATGCCCGAGACGCCGGCTCAGGACCAACGTTTGGCGGCTCGATCCGGCAGCGTGGGCTTGCCGATTCCGCAGGCCAAGGAGACCAAGGCTGCGCGAAAAGGTCAGGGACGAAGCGAACGCAGCGAAAGCTAAACGCTGCTTTCACAGAGAACAGCGAAGGCGTCGGAACTAGTTTCCGGCGCCTTTTGCTTTTGCCCGGTTGATTCGGCGGATTGCGAGCCGCGCAGCTTCTGATAGGTATGGATCGACATTCGACTGAAAGGCTGATTGCAGCGCCGGCAGCCCCGCGGGATCACCAATCAAGCCCAACGCGGTTGCGGCTTCGCGGCGCGTCTCTAATGAGTTCGCCTCGTTCTCGAGCGTGGCGACTAGAGTTGGTACAGCATCGCGACTTCCAATTTTGCCTAATGACCTAACGGCTGAGCGGATGACGAACTCATCTTCCGGTCCTTTTGACTTTTTCTTTTTCGAACCTTGGCCGGTGATCGATTGCAAGAGTGCCGGGGTGGCTGCTTCGTCGCCGATTTGGCCAAGTGCGACCGCGGCGGCCGCGCGAACAGACGCTTGCTTGTCACGAGCCAGGAGATCGATCAGCGGTGACGTTGCCGAACGGTCGCGCATTTCGCCCAGCACGAAAGCCACTTCGCGGCGCACAAACTCTGATTTGTCTTTCAGCATCGGGAGTAACAAAGCGGTCGCCTCAGTACCCGGCATCGACACCAGGGCGTGTGTTGCGGCCACGCGCACAGTTGGCGTTGAATCATTCAAACCGGCTGCGGCAGCCCGCGAAGCATCCGGCCGCGTGAGATTGCCGAGGCGCATCAAGGCGTCTCGCCGTTCCTCGATATCTGCTGAACTGAGCCGCTGTCTTTGCCGTTCGATCTCGCGCTGCATCGGGGTGAGGCGATCTTGCGCGCCGACGAATGTGACGAACACGGCGCAGCACAGAGCCACCGCCCCAATCACTACCAGCCGCCGACACACTCCACGCAGTGCAAACCACAGATTTAGTTCTTCATCCCGGTCTTTCATATCGTTATGAGCCAGCATCGATTCGCGACGCGACCGCGTGCATGGTGTCAACAATCAGGACAGCAATCGGAGGATAGAACAGCAGGTCCGAAATGATTAGCGCGGTCGCTGAATACCCACCGGCGCCGCCCCCCGCCGGCACGTGATGCCGGAACAACAGTGTCAGGTCTGAGAAGAAATCCTGCGCATGCCAGCCGATGAACAATCCGATGCCCAAACTAATCGCATAGCCGCCCAACAGGAACGCGTACGCCGAAAACCTGGTGAATGGTTTCGCCTCCGGCCGTTCCTCCTGCGTAATCGAGTAGTGAATTTCTTCAGGTTTGTAGGTGTAGTGGCGAAAGTATTCTCGCAGACGCCGAATCAGATGCCAGACGCCCGTCATGAACAGCGTCACCAGAATCGCTCGGCCGAACAGGCCGAACGATTGCCACAGTGGTGGTTTGATCATGGCGACAAAAAAAGTGGAAAGAAAAAGCGACACAGTGGTAAAGACGGCCCGTTGTCGAGCAATACTTTCGCGACGATCGCTTTCGAGGATTTGATTGACGACGCGGTCCCAGCGCGCTTGCATCTCGCGCGCGCGCTGCGCGTGCGGATTGTCCGAATGCAGGATCGACGCTGCTCCGTGAGTACCTTTATCAAGCTGCTGATCGTGAAACGCACGTTCTTGTGAATCGATCAGAGTGTGGTAAGCCAGCGAGAGCAACGCGAATTCACGCGCGGCTTTCTCTGAGCCGCGATTCACATCCGGATGGCGCTTGCGGGCGAGCTTTCGATAAGCCGACTTGATCTCGGTGACTGACGCCGACCGAGTGACTCCGAGAACCTGATAGTAATCAATCATGACAGGGGAACCGCGGCTTCAAAAGAGCCTTTAAGACATGCCATGGGAGCGTGGCGGCCTCAATTTTTCAGGCAGATTTTAGCACCTTTGGGAGTTAGGCTGCGAATGTTCAGGTCCCAATTTACCGCGCGGAACGCTCGACAAACTCAACCAACGTGCGGACTGCGATCCCCGTTGGCCCTTTGGCTCGGTACGGCGTTGCGGGATCGCCCCAGGCCGTGCCCGCAATGTCGAGATGCGCCCACGAGACGCCGTCGGCGAACTCTTTCAAAAACGCTGTGGCCGTAATGGTGCCCGCCTTTTTGCCGCCAACGTTTTTGATGTCGGCGATGTCGGATTTGATTTGATTCGTATATTCGTTGTCCAGAGGCAATTGCCAGAACTTCTCGCCAACTTCCTTGCCGGCTTCGATGAACGAATCGATCAGTTTCTGATCGGTTCCGAGGATCGCGGTATTCACATCTCCGAGGGCGATCGAAACGGCGCCAGTCAGAGTAGCCATGTCGATGATCTGGGTTGCGCCGAGTTTCTTCGCGTACGCAATCGCGTCTGCGAGAATCAAACGGCCTTCAGCATCAGTGTTGATTACTTCAATAGTCTTACCGGTCATCGCGCGCAGAACGTCGCCCGGTTTCGTCGCTTTGCCGGATGGCAGATTCTCGCAACATGGCGCGACGCCAAGCACGGGCACCGCCGGTTTCAATTGAGCAATCGCACGCATCGCACCAATGACGGTGGCCGCTCCCGTCATGTCGTACTTCATCAATTCCATGTTCTCGCCGGGCTTCAGAGAGATGCCGCCCGAGTCGAATGTAATTCCCTTCCCGACCAGCGCCAACAATCCGTCCGATTTCACCTTTCGCCTTGGCGTGTACTTTAGAACGATCAGCTTCGGTGGCTCATCCGAACCGCGAGAGACGCCGAGAAATGAACCCATCCCCAATTTCTCAATGCGCTTCTGATCGAGGACATCGATCTCCAATCCGAATTGCTTCGCGATCATCTTTGCCCGTTCAGCCATGATCGTCGGCGTCATGTAGCCGCCTGGTTCGTTCGCCAGGTCGCGCGTGAAATTCGCGGACTCGCCGATGATGCGACCGCGTTCAGCGCCTCGCTCCAGCGCTTTCTTGTCGGCACCCTCAATGACAACTTCAAACCGTTCGACCTGTCTCTGCTCCTTGTCCTTC
>DATBSG010000073.1:0-13807 GCA_036559945.1 Pyrinomonadaceae bacterium | reverse complement strand
TTGCTGCTCGTAACGATCCTGCTTCTGCTCGCAGTGTTTGCGTTTCCGGCAGTTAATGGGGCGCGTCGTTGGATCAAGGTGAGCGGCTTTTCCGCGCAGCCATCTGAGTTGGCAAAGCTTTCGCTGGCGATGTTTATCGCGTACTTCGTGGAAAGGCGCGCAGGACACGAACAATCGTTTTGGAAAACTTTTCTGCCTTGCATGTTTGCGCTCGGGATCATAGCCGGCCTGGTCGTGAAAGAGCCCGACCTCGGAACGGCGCTGATGCTGGCAATCATCGCGTTCACGATGTGCTTTGCCGGTGGCCTGCGTCCGCGGCACATGGTTTATGCGACCGTGCCCGCGCTTTTGTTTGTCGGCAAGATGCTCATCTTCACGCCATTCCGCATGAAGCGGCTAACAGCCTTTGTCGATCCATGGGCCGATGCGCAGGGAACGGGTTATCAAGTCGTGCAATCGCTAATTGCCGTCGGTTCTGGTGGTCAGCATGGACTCGGCTTTGCGCAAGGAAGACAGAAGCTTCTGTTTCTGCCGTTCGCGCACTCCGATTTTATTTTTGCGGTAATCGGTGAAGAGCTGGGCTTGATTGGCGCGCTGATTGTGATCTTTGTCTTTGCGGTTTTTTTGTGGCGCGGAATGCGTGCGGCTTTACGCGCGCCGGATCGATTCGGGATGTTGCTTGGCGTGGGCATCGTGGTCGGCATCGTCGCCCAGGCGCTGCTGAACATGAGCGTGGTGCTGGCGCTGTTGCCGACGAAGGGAATTCCGCTGCCGTTCATTTCGTATGGCGGATCGTCGCTCGTGCCGACTCTCGCCGGCGTGGGAATCCTTTTGAACATTTCGCAGTACGCCACACTGGGTCGACGGGCAGCGTATGACGACGACGATTACGAAGAGGACTGGCAGCCTGCGCGCCGCGCAAGCAAAAAACGTCCGGTGCGCCAACGCGCGATAGCGCGAGCGCGGTACGGGTGAGCGATGCGCGTGCTGATCGCTGCCGGCGGTACCGGCGGGCACATTTATCCAGGCATCGCAGTCGCGAAAGAAATCATGCGACGCGGGCCTGCTTCGGTCGTTAGATTTGTCGGCACCGCGAAAGGACTCGAGAAACGCGTGGTGCCGAACGCAGGTTTTGAACTTTCGATCATTGAAAGTGCGGGATTGAAAAACGTCGGCGTGGTTGCGTGGCTGCGCGGCCTGCTGCTTCTGCCGAAGAGCTTTCTTTCGGCGCGGGGACTGATTCGCGAATTTCGGCCCGACATTGTTGTGGGCGCCGGTGGCTATGTTTCGGGGCCGGTGTTGCTGGCAGCCTCTCTGATGAAGTTGCCGACGCTGGTGATGGAGTCGAACGCGCTGCCGGGTTGGACGAACCGAGTACTGGCGCGCTTCGTTGACAAAGCAGCAGTTTCGTTCGCGGAAGCCATGCCGCACTTTCGCGGCAAGGCAGTGTTGACAGGCAATCCGGTGCGCAGCGAGTTCTTTGATATTCCGCCAAAGACGCACCTCTCCGAGAAGATCACTTTGCTTGTATTTGGCGGCTCGCAAGGCGCCCGTGCAATCAACGAAGCTATGATCGACGCACTGCCGCATCTGGCGAAAGAGAAAGATCGCCTGCGAGTAACGCATCAAACCGGCACGGCTGGTTGTGAGAACACTGAGCGCCGGTATGCTGCACCCAGTTGGAGCAACAACGTTGAGGTGAAGGCCTACATCGACGACATGGTGAGCGAATTCGCGAAGG
The DNA here is from genome assembly GCA_036559945.1 of Pyrinomonadaceae bacterium. GTDB lineage: Bacteria > Acidobacteriota > Blastocatellia > Pyrinomonadales > Pyrinomonadaceae > UBA11740. The sequence continues at coordinate 12,066 of DATBSG010000073.1, read as the reverse complement.
CTGATCTGATTATTTCCCGCGCGGGGGCAACGACGACTGCTGAACTGCTGGCTGCGGGCAAAGCGGCAATCATGATTCCGTTTCCGCTCGCGGCTGACGATCATCAGCGCAGGAACGCTGAGGCGCTGGAAAGCGCAGGCGCCGCGCGAATGATCTTGCAGAAGGATTTGACGGGCGAGCTTCTGGCGAACGAGATCAAGGCGTTATTGGTAGCACCGTCGAAGCTTCGCGAAATGGAGAATGCCAGCCGTAAATTAGCCCGGCGAGACGCGGCAGCGAAGATGGTTGATTTAATGGAGGCATTGGTGGCGCAAGGAAAGGACTGATCATTTTCTATTTGTCATTTGACATTTTTCATTAGCCATTGATGTCGAAACCCGGCGCTGCTAATCAAGGCATCGTCATCGCGGATAGATAAATGGAAAATAACAAATGACAAATGGAAAATGATTGTTCAGCAACCAACCATAAATTCTAGAAGCTAATGTTCCGACCTTTCCAGCACATTCACTTTATCGGCATCGGTGGCATCGGCATGTCGGGCATTGCAGAAGTGTTGGCGAACCTGGGCTTTCGCGTGACCGGTTCTGACCAGAAGAAAACAGAAGTGACTGCGCACCTGGAAGAATTGGGAGTGGAAGTTACCGAAGGACACGCGGCGGAAAATGTCGGTGACGCGCATGTGGTAGTGCGTTCCACAGCAGTACGTGACGACAACCCGGAAATCATCGAAGCGCGCCGACGTTCAATTCCGGTGATTCCGCGCGCTGAGATGCTGGCAGAGCTGATGCGGATGAAGCCTTACACCGTGGCTGTCGCCGGCTCGCATGGCAAGACCACGACCACTTCGATGGTCGCGACCGTGCTTGGAACTGCCGGACTTGATCCGACATTTGTGGTTGGCGGCATCGTGCGATCGTACCGATCAAACGCGCGACTGGGAAAAAGCGAGTTGATGGTGGTCGAGGCTGATGAAAGCGATCGATCGTTCTTGATGCTGACGCCGATGATTGCCGTCGTGACGAACATCGATCGCGAGCACATGGACTACTACCACGACATGGAAGACGTGCGGAAATGCTTTGCCGATTTCGTTAATAAGGTTCCGTTCTATGGCGCGGCCGTGCTCTGTCTCGACGACCCGCACGTGCAGGCGGTGATTCCGAAAGTTGAACGCCGCCGCATCACTTACGGAATGAGCGCGCAGGCGGACATTTCCGCGCACGACATCACTTACGATCAGTCATTTGGCTCGAGCTTCACCGTCTTGAGTGGGGTGGAAGCGCTGGGCCGAGTTTCGCTGCGCGTGCCCGGCAAACACAACGTTTACAACTCGCTGGCGGCGATCGCGGCGGGGCTCGAATTGGATGTGCCATTCGACACTATCGCTCACGCGCTTTCGGAATTCAGCGGCGCCGATCGTCGTTTTCAATTCAAAGGGGATGAGCAGGGCATCACGGTCGTCGATGACTACGGACATCACCCAACCGAAATCAAAGCGACGCTCAGCGCGGCCCGCATTGGCGCGCCGAATCGACGCATCGTCGTGCTGTTTCAGCCGCATCGCTACACACGCACGAACGATCTGATGGATGAATTCGCCAGCGCTTTCAACAACGCCGACGTGTTGTTCGTTACCGACATCTATGCGGCCAGCGAGCCGCCGATCGAAGGCGTCAACGCGGAAGTCTTGACGCAACGAATTAAGAGTTACGGGCACAAGAATGCGGAGTACATCGGTGTCCTTGAAAATGCAGCGCCGATTTTGCGCGAGCAAGTGCGCGAGGGCGACCTGGTGATCACGTTAGGCGCCGGGTCCGTGCATCGGGCCGGCGATCAGTTGCTGGCGCTCTTGCGTGGCGAAACAGCACAAGCGGCGCAAACATGATTTTTTGAGAAATGGTCTTACTCGACGATGACAAAACGACTCGCGACGCGGTGATTGAAGAAATCGCGTCACGGCTTGGCGTGTCTGCGGAACGTGGGGTTCGTTTCGCAGAGCTGACGAGCCTGCGCGTTGGCGGCGCCGTCGATTGGGTGATGGCGCCAACGAGTGAGGCACAAGCGGCGGCGCTGGTCGGAGACCTTGAAAAGCACGATATCGCATGGCGGCCACTCGGCTCGGGCAGCAATGTCCTGGCCGATGACGGCGAGCACCACTATGTGATTGTCAGCTTGAAAGAAGTGAAGAGTGACCCAGTTTTCGATGGTGAGCGCGTTTCGGTCAGCGCCGGCTATTCGTTGCCGCGCCTTTGTGTCGATGCGGCGCGACAAGGCTTGTCGGGAATTGAAGGTCTAAACGGGATTCCCGGAACGTTTGGCGGAGCGCTGTGGATGAACGCCGGCGCGTACGGCCAGGAAATTGGCACGGTGGTCGAATCGGTGCGCGTGGCGCGAGATGGCCGCGTGACAGAAATTTCTGGCAGCGAAGTGCAGTGGAATTACCGCCACACCTCCTTCCGCGAAGGTGAGCTTCTGCTCGGCGCGACTCTGCATCTGCAACCCGACGACCCAGGAAAAATTCGCGAGCGGATGGAAAAGGCGAAGAGTCAGCGGATGGCGACCCAGCCGCACGGCGCGCGTTCAGCCGGATGCTTTTTCAAGAATGCGCCAGCCAGCCCGGTCGGCGCCGGCAAGATGATCGACGAGTTGGGAATGAAGGGAACTCGACGCGGCGGGGCAGTGGTTTCTGAGAAGCATGCAAACTTCATCGTGACCGAAGGTGAAGAAGCGAAGGCCGCCGACGCGCTCGCGCTCGCTGAAGAAATACGAGAACGAGTGAAACGCGAGCACGGGATTGATCTGGAATACGAAGTTGAACTTTGGAGTTCTAAGTAGCGCAACTTGTTAGGTTGCGATCTTTGCCTGAAGGAGTCCGCAAGTTAACAACTTGCGCTACCAAACATGAGAGAACAGGTCATCGCATCACGTCCAGTGCGTCGCGCGAATGGTCCGGGGAAAGGTTTCGCCCAACGTCCGACGCGGCGCGATGGGCGTACCGTTGGGCCACGCAGCTTCTCAATGCGCACATTGCTTGGCTATGTGCCGCGGGCTTTGAAGATCGCCCTGGTCATTCTCGCAATCATTGGCGCGGGCATTGGCTACCGTGCGGCCTCTTCAGCCTCACTATTCCAGGTTCGTGCGGTCGACGTCGCGGGAACTTCAAGAACTTCGGCCGAAGAAATCGAAGGACTCGTACGTCGTGCGGTTTCCCGCACAGGTGTCTGGCGCGCCGACTTGTCGGCTTTGAGTACTGAGTTGAGTCGGCTGCCAGGCGTGCGAACGGCGGTCGTGACTCGCGTGCTGCCCGACCGTCTGCGCGTGCGCATTACTGAGCGCGTGCCGCTCGCCGTGGTTCGCACTTCGTCAGGTCATTTCATCTGGGTCGATGACGAAGGCGTCGCTCTTGTCGAGATGAAGACGACCGAGCAGATGCCGCCGTTCTTTATTCTCGGGTGGTGCGAAGACGGGACGAATGAAGCGCGGCAAGATAATGCGGAGCGTGTCAAGAAGTATCAGGAAGCGCTGCGCGAGTGGCAGGCGGTTGGCCTCACGGAGCGCGTCAGCGAAATAAGCCTGTTTGACGTCCGCGATGTGCGCGCGCAACTTGCGGGAAAAGATTCGCAGATCGAAGTGCGGCTTGGGTCACAAGATCTGGGCCAGCGGTTGAAAGCGGCGCTCGATGTGCTGGACCAGTACAAGCAAACACCGCGCGGTGCTTTGATCACTTACGTTGATTTTCAAGGCGACCGAGTCGTGTTGGGATTTAGCTCCGGCGGGAAAGTGTCGGCTGGAACGGAGGACGCCGATAGCACGGCTGCCGATCCGGGCGTCGTTGGCACAAACAAGCTGACAACCGAGAAGCAAGGAGGCAACAAACCTCGTTCGCGGGACGCGGGAGAAAAAAAGCCTACGAACGAGAATCGTTCGCGGGGTCGGTAACGAGTCGAGCGGGAAAGTAAATGCCGAAACGATCGACGCACACAATCGGACTCGACATAGGCACCAGCCGCGTCACGTGCATTGTTGCCGCGCCGGGCGAGGATGGCCTGCTGTCGGTCGTGGGCACAGGCGAGTCTGATTCTCGCGGTTTGCGCAAAGGTGTGATTGTGAACCCCGAAGCCGCCGTCGAATCAATCCGTCGCGCGGTTGAGGAAGCTGAACGCATGAGCGGCGTGCAGGCGCAGGAAGTCACGATCAATCTTGCTGGCTCGCACACTATGGGCTTCAACGGCCAGGCCATTGTCGCCGTCGCCAGTCGCGATCACGAGATTACTGGCGAAGACGTGCGTCGCGCCATCGATTCGGCTTGCGCAATTCAGTTGCCGGCCGGCCGCGAGATCGTCGATCGGCTGCCGCAGGAATTCATCGTTGACGATCAGGACGGAATCAACGACCCGATTGGGATGACCGGCGCGCGTTTGGCCGTGAAAGTTCACATCGTGACCAGTCCTGTGACGGCGCGGCAAAACGCCATTAACGCAGTGAATCGCGCCGGCCTGATTGTCGCGGATATGATTCTTGAGCAGCTGGCCGCAGCCGAAGCGACGTTGACTGAAGACGACAAGGAATACGGCGCAGCCCTGGTCGATATCGGCGCGGAAACGACCGGTTTGTGTGTGTATCAACGCGGAGCGGTGCAGCACACGGCGGTTTTTCCGCTTGGCGGCTCGCATTTCACGAACGACATCGCCTTTGGCCTGCGCACTCCGATTCCCGAGGCCGAAAAGATCAAGCGCACGTTTGGCTGCGCATCGAGTGCGTCACTCAGCGATGCGATGCGTGGTGAGATGGTCGAAGTGCCGTCCGTTGGCGGGCGTGCGCCCCGTCAACTGTCTCGCCAAATTCTTTGCGACATCTTGCAGCCACGCGCTGAAGAAGTGCTGATGCACGTTGCGGACGAGATCAAGGACTCGGGCTGGAGTCGGCAGTTATCGAGTGGCGTCGTGTTAACCGGCGGCGGGGCACTGCTCGATGGCATGGTCGAAGTCGCTGAACAGGTTTTCGATGCGCCGGTGCGCATCGGTTATCCCGAACGTGATCGATTCAGCGGTTTAGTTGAAGACGTTCAGAGTCCAGCATGGGCAGCGGCGGCAGGTCTCGCGCTTGTCTCGCAGCGAGCGCATGCGATTGAGCAGCGCGCAATGGCGGCGAGGCGTGGAGGATCGGGTCGCCTAACACATTTCGTTTCAAAGTTTCGCGATCGATTTAGTAGTAGTAATTTCTGACTAAGTGTTGTATGCTGCCGCGCCGATGGCACAAGATATTGTCCGCAATATTTAGAGTCTCGTGGCGCAGCCAACACAAAATAGACGAAAGAGGCCATGGAAGCCTTCTCGGTTTGGAAGAGAGGAAGCAAGCATGTCACCTGAGGTAAACCAAACTCACAATTCGGCTTCGCCATCCGGCAGGAGCATCAATATCTTCATCGATGACGAGCCGCCCATCACCGGCGCCCGGATCAAAGTCATCGGCGTGGGCGGCGGCGGCGGTAATGCGGTCAATCGCATGATTGACGCGGGCATCGAGGGCATCGATTTCGTCGTAGCGAATACTGATCTTCAAGCGTTGAAGCGTTCGCACGCGCCGGTGAAAATTCAGTTGGGCGGGCGTCTTACCAAAGGCCTCGGGGCGGGGGCCGATCCCGAAGTCGGCCGACAGGCTGCGCTGGAAGATACGGACAAGATTATCGAAGTGCTGGAAGGCTCCGATATGGTATTCGTGACGACGGGTCTCGGCGGCGGAACAGGCACTGGTGGTGCTCCGATTGTTGCCTCGCTGGCGACGGAGTTGGGGGCGCTGACTGTCGCGGTTGTCACGAAACCTTTCTTGTTTGAAGGCCGGCGCCGCGCAGAGCAGGCGGAACAGGGCCTGCGCGAGTTGCACGAATCTGTCGATACGGTGATTACGATTCCGAATGAGCGACTCTTTGCCGCTGTGTCGCAAACGGCGTCGATTGGCGAAGCTTTCAAAGCTGCCGATGACGTGCTCAGGCAAGCTGTTCAGGGAATCAGTGACTTGATCACTGTTCCCGGGTTCATCAATCTGGATTTTGCGGACGTGCGCACAATCATGCAGGGCATGGGCATGGCCTTGATGGGGACTGGTTACGCGCGTGGAGAGAATCGCGCAGTTGAAGCGACTCAGGAAGCCATTTCGTCGCCGCTGCTGGAAGAGGCATCGATCAAAGGAGCCAAGGGCGTGCTCATCAACATCACGGGAGGCCCGGACTTGACGCTCTACGAAGTGAACGAAGCCGCGACCATCGTGCGTCAGGAGGCCGATGACGACGCAAACATCATCTTCGGACATGTAGTCGACGAAACGATGGCCGACGCCATGAAGATTACTGTGATCGCTACAGGTTTCAGTCATCAACCGATGACGGCCGCAGTGGGCGCGGGCGCGACAATGCCGGTTACGACGGCGCCTCGATACGAGCCACCCTCGCCCGACTTTGGCGTCTCGCCATCGAGTTCGAAGCGCAGTGAGGACTTGGACGTTCCAACTTTCATTCGAAAGAAAGCAGATTAAGGCAGAGCCAACCCTTGCTCGCCAATAAAGCATCCGCACTACCGACGCATTTTGCGTTTTCCCTCGCGGTCGTGTAGCATGACGCGCAATCCCTAACGAAATTCCGTACGGGTCAATGCGCATCTCTCCTCGGAAGGCCGCAGCCTGCATGTGACGGCTTCGGACACGCCACGCTACGACTGGCGGGAACGCATTTATTCTGAGGCGCTCAATCGCGCTCTCTCGAAATCATTTGGAGGCGAATTGTGAATCGCAAACTTATTCGAACAACCTTGGCGGATGTGAAGGCGAGGCGGGACGTGGTTCCGCAGCAGAACCGAATCTCCGATCAGGGGCCGCGTCCGGGCGGAATGCCACAGCAACGGCCAGGGCAGAACCAACCGATGCAGATGCGCAAGCGTCAGCCACCGCCGACAGAAACTCACGCCGAAATTTACTATTACAAGAAACAGATCGACGCGCACACGCCCATGGTGCTGGTGCTGCAAGACGGCGAGGAAATCGAAGGCACGATCGAGTGGTACGATCGCGGTGCATTAAAAATCAACCGACGCTCAGCGCCGAATCTGCTGGTGCTCAAGCGTAATATCAAGTACATGTATAAGGCCGAGGATCGCGTGTCGAAGGTCGAGTCGGCGGATCGAACCGAAACGCACGCGACTGAAGAGACTTCAGAACCCGCTTTCGAAAACTAGCGCAAGACGCGCAACCATTCTTAATAGATGAGCATTTCGCGGACCGAACCAATCCATGCGTCCATAGCTCAGTCGAAACCTCGCATCGGCATAACCATGGGCGACCCGGCCGGCATCGGTCCCGAAGTTGTTCTCAAGGCTGTCGCTGAAGAAGAAGTCCAGAGTCTCTGCACGCCAATCATCATCGGCAATGCGGAAGTTCTTGCCCACAATGCGCGCACCCTCGATTTACAATGCGGCTACGACATCGTGAGGCAGGACGAACGGCTGCCGCAGCGCGTGAACGCGCCAATCATTTTTCATCTCGACAATCTTAACGGCTTTGTTGAACCGGGCATTGAGTCGGGCGCCGCGGGGAAAGCGGCAGCGAGTTACATCGAAGCCGCGGTCAACCTCTGCGCGGCGGGAGCTATCGATGCGATTGCGACGGCACCGATCAACAAGCGCGCGCTGTTCCTTGGCGGCTACAGTTTTCCCGGCCACACAGAGTTTTTGGCGTCGCTGACGGGCACCGAAGAATATGCAATGGGCTTTATCGCGGCGAATCTGCGCGTTGTGCTCTTGTCAACGCACGTGCCGCTGGCCGAGGCGATTCGGCTGGTCAGAAAGGATCGGATCGAGAAAACGATCCGGTTAGCGGAGCGCGAGCTTCATCGTTGGGGAATTGAACGGCCACGAATCGCTGTCGCCGCGTTGAATCCGCACGGCGCCGAAGGTGGTTTGTTCGGAATTGAAGAAGTCTCGGAGATGGCCCCAGCGATCGAGGCATGTCGAATCGCTGACGGCATCAATGTGCGGGGGCCGTTCTCAGCCGACACGGTTTATCTGCGTGCATCGCGGGGTGAGTTCGACGCGGTCATCGCGTGCTATCATGACCAGGCGATGATTCCAGTGAAGTGTTTGTCCTTCGGCGAGGCCGTCAACGTGACGCTGGGCTTGCCATTTATTCGCACCTCAGTCGATCATGGAACGGCGTTCGACATCGCGGGCAAGGGCCTGGCTGAACATTCGAGCATGATCGCGGCGATAAAGCTTGCCGCCGAGCTATCATTGAAATCCAGCGAGTCAGGCCGAGCAGTCGAAGCAGCCTAGAAATCAATGTGTCGCCGCCGCGTCCGTCGGTTTCGTTTATCAACACCAAGTGAGCACACCAGACAAAACCTCCAAAGGACGAATCCTGGTTGCGGACGATGACCCGGCCATCCTGCGGCTGGTCAGCGCCATCGTGGAGAAAGAAGGTTTTTCTGTGGTTGCCGCGCGTGATGGTCGTGAAGCTTACAAAACCCTGCAGTCTGATGCCGATTTTACGGCTGCCGTTTTCGATGTCGTGATGCCGCACATCACTGGGCCTGAGTTGGTCCGCCACATGCGCACCGAAAAGAGATTCATGCGGATTCCGGTGATGATGATGACCGCGGAACAGGATCCGAAACTTTCTTCCGACAGCTTTGCCGCGGGCGCGATTGTGTTTCTGCCAAAACCGTTCACGACGACGCAGCTTCAGACGATGCTGCGGATGCTGGTCAGCAAGGCCGGTAAGTAAAATGCGCGCCGCTGCGTAATTGAAGAGTCCAGGGGCGGGCTGAGGCCCGCTTTTGCATTAAGGAGATGGATTCATGTTTAGCAAACGCAATCTCATCGTGGTGCTCTGCGCGATCTTTGCGGCCGGAACGTCTTTGATTGTCACAGGCACCCGCGCCGCCGGTGATCTGTCGCCAAAGGAGGCACGCAGACTAATCGCGCACCTTGCGGGAATTCAGCTCCCGTCGGACGCGGTGCGCGTGAAGAGCATATCTTCATTCGGCAACTCTGCCGTCGTTGTGGCGCAGGTCGAAACTGCATTTCGTTTGGTGAACGAGAATGACAAATGGCGGGTCACTGAGGTTCGCACGGGCGACCGGCGTTGGGAAGATATCGATCTACTCGTACGGGCAGTGAATGCGGAAAAAGCGGCTCGGGTGCACGCTGAGCTGGAGACGATCGCGACGGCGCTTGAATCGTTCAAGCGGGAGCGTGGGTCGTATATTGAAGCGAAAAGTGAAGCCACCGTCATTGATTTCCTGAATCCACGTTATCTGGCTCGTGTCATTCGCGTCGATCCGTGGCACCAGCCTTACGAATACGAAGGCACGCGAATCTCGTACGTCTTGCGTTCCGCTGGCCCCGATGGAAAGCCAAACACGGCCGACGATATCACCTTGAGTGGCCCCAGTCGCTGAATTTCAACCGGATGACGGCCGTTCCGAGCGGCCTTATTTTCGCCTTAAAAGAACAAAAGTCTTGACGCAGTTTTCGCGCGGATGCTAGGGTCAAACTAGCGGTCTTGCCCGCTGCACATTTCTAGTTCTGCCGAACCGGAGCGCCACTCGTGATACCTGGAAGTAAGCTGCTGCTCGCTGACGATTCCGCTGCCATTCGAAAAGTTATCGACCTCACGTTCACGGACGAAGGCATGCAGGTAACCACGGTGGGCGATGGCCAGGACGCACTGGAAGAGTTGAACCAGTCCAAGCCCGACATCGTCCTCGCTGATATTTACATGCCGGGTGTCGATGGCTACGAACTTTGCAAGTTCATTAAACAGAGCGAGCGATTCCGTGGCGTGCCAGTCATGCTTCTGGTCGGCTCGTTCGAACCCTTTGATGAAGCAGAGGCCAAGCGTGCCGGCGCAGACGATGTCGTGACAAAGCCATTCCAATCAATTCGTGATCTTGTGAGTCGTGTTGGCTCTTTGGTAAGCCATAAAGATGTCGCTCCCACAGACGATGCTCAGAACAATTCTGTGCTCGGTCTTAATCAGTCGCAGGCCGAGGTGATGGCTGCCGAAGAGCCCGAAGTAACTGCGGCCGCCAGCGATGAGATCTCTCCGGCACACGAAGCAGAAACCGCAGAGCCATCAACAAACGTTTTTGTCGAGGCACCGGCGTTGGAGACTGTAGAAGCTCCGGTTGCGCAAGAACACATGTGCCCGTCTGACATCGAACTTCAAACGGCCGACACAAGGGAGTTGGAGCCGATTACCGAATTTACTACCGTGGAAGCTGAAGCAGAGTTCTGCGATACGATCGAGGTGGAAGTTGTGCAGGAGTTCGAAAGCGCCGAGCCAGCGGCGGATGATTTAAGTCAGGTCGGCGGGCCAGTCATAGAATCTCAGCCCGTCGAAGCTGTATCAGATTTTGACGAAGATGGCGTGCTGGATTTGGGCAACATCAACAGCTTTGCCAACGCGACAGTCGAAGGTGATTTCGAGCTGGAGATTGATGTGGCGCCGGTCGAGTTTTCAAGCCACGCGACAACGGTAGCTGAGTCGTCGCGGGATTTAGCTGAAACCGACGCGCAGCGTTCGGGCAAATCGCCGGGGGCGCAGGTCGAAGAGACTCATAACTGGACGCCTGTTTCATCGAGCCAACCGCCGACTGCTGAACTGGAGTCAGCGGTTGATGAACAGAGTTCGAGTCAAGTGGGCGCGGGCGAACTTTCACCGGCGGCAATTGAGGCCATTTCGCGGCGTGTCGTCGAGCAGCTTTCTGACAAGGTTGTTCGTGAAATCGCGTGGGAAGTCGTGCCTGAATTATCAGAGCTGCTGATAAAGAAACGCCTCGAGCGTCGCGAGTAGTAGTCGAGACAACTAGTTGATTCAGAGGCGGGAGTTATCCCGCCTTTTTGTTATTTGAGTGCGAGCTGTCTTGTAAGTGTGCCACAGGATTGGGAAGTCGAATATGAAAAGCTGCTCCGGCTGATTTACAATTAAGACCGCGACTCAAAACCAGATGGCGGCCGGGCAGTGGCCCACCTCCCAACAATTTGTTCGAATGATCGACATTCCCAAAACTTACGATCCAAAGGAAGCCGAGCAGCATCACTACGCGCGTTGGGAAGAACGCGGCTACTTCGCGCCCGAGATCAACATGGACAGAGCCGCGCCCGTGTTCTCGATCGCGATTCCGCCGCCGAACGTCACGGGCTCGCTGCACATGGGTCACGCGCTTCAGCACACGATGATGGACGTGCTGACAAGGCACAAACGCATGCTGGGTTACCGCACGCTTTGGTTGCCGGGAATGGATCACGCAGGCATCTCGACGCAGTTGATGGTAACGCGCGAGCTGAAGAAAGAAGGCCTGACTCGTCACGATCTCGGCCGCGAGAAATTCGTCGAGCGTGTCTGGAAATGGAAAGAAGAATACGGCGGGCAGATTCTCAATCAGTTGCGACGTGAGGGCGCGTCGGTCGATTGGTCGCGGTTCAAGTTTACGATGGACGAAGACCTTTCGCGCGTGGTGCGCGAAGTTTTCGTGCGGCTCTACGACGAAGGATTAATTTATCGCGGGAATCGGATCGTGAACTGGTGTCCGAACGATCAGACGGTGCTTTCGGATCTGGAAGTCCAGCGCGATCCGCAAAACGGAAAGCTTTACTATCTGCGCTATCCGTTCAAAAACCGCGACGGAGCGATCACTGTGGCGACCACTCGCCCGGAAACCATGCTCGGCGACACCGCGGTGGCGGTGAATCCCAACGACGAACGATACAGTTCGCTAATGGGAGAGACGCTGATCTTGCCAATCGTTAATCGTGAAATCCCGGTCATTGCTGACGAATTTGTCGAATCCGAATTCGGCACCGGCGCCGTAAAAGTCACGCCGGCGCACGATCCAAACGATTACGAAATGGGCATTCGCCATAATCTCGAGCGGGTGAACGTCATCGATCGGTTTGCACAAATGACTGAGGAAGCAGGCGCGGACTTCGTGGGGCTCGATCGCTACAAAGCGCGCAAGCTCGTGATCGAAAAGCTTGAAGCATCGGACTTGCTTGAGAAAGTCGTCGATTATGA
>DATBSG010000072.1:0-7807 GCA_036559945.1 Pyrinomonadaceae bacterium | reverse complement strand
AATCACTTTTGACGTCGACGGCTCCGCCGCCAGCGCTTCAATACACGCCGCGACCATGCGGAAGAGCTTCTCGTTTGCTTCATGAGGCGGTGCGAATTCGCCGATGAGCTCGGCCATGTAGCCCAGCACCTCCGCCACTTCAATGTCAGCCGCAAGGTCGAAGTGGGACTTCACGATCTCGGCGCCCGAGATCGTCACCAGCTCGCGATTTTCCTTCTCGCGAAACTCGAGCCGGATGACGGTGAATGGCTCAAGCGCAGCGCCGAAACGACTCTTCATTCGCCGCGCGCCTTTCGCCACGCCACGAATCAGCCCCGCGCTGCGCGTGAAACAAAGAACGATTCGGTCGGCTTCTGCAAGGTTGTAACTGCGCAGGACAATCGCTTCGGTGGTGACGAGGTTCATCGCGTCGTCCATTTATCGGAAAGGGATGAAATAAAGGATCCAGCCGAGCAGTAATGCAATGCCGAGAAACTCGGCGAAAACCTTCAGACCATAGATCAGCCTTTGCCGATCCGTTCCTTTGGCAGCAATGCCAAACACTACGGCAGTCAACGCGGCGAAGACGCTCATCCAGAAAACGTGCTTCATCGTTTCCTCCCCGCGGCGATGTCGAACGCATCGAGCATCACGAGATAATTCAGCAGGCCGGCGACCAGCAAGAAGGTGTTTCCATATTCGTAGGTCATAATTTGCGCGTGTTCAGCGAACCCAATATTCGCTATCCAGCAAAAAACATACAGCAGCCCAGAGCCAACATTCGCGATCATCGGCAGCAGTTGAAGCAGCGCGCCGAAACCTTGTTGGCCGCCACCGACCGCGTATAGATGCCCCCCAAGCCACAGCCCTGTTAGGAACATGATCCAAACCGCGCCGCCAGCAAGGGCGCCTCTCAGCCAGCGCTTCTGAATGAAGTGACCAGCGCCGGGAATCGCCCAAGCCGCGAGTCCGATTAGCCATGCAGCGCGCGGTGTTTCGATCTTTTCTTCCTTCTCAATTCGACGAGCTACCAAAGGTCACACTCCTTGTCTTCAGGTTTGAAGTTAATGTATTCCATTAAGTCGCTCTCTCAACGAAAGCCGGTATTTATCGAGTTTCTTAGCTGTCGGCTCACCCACTGCTGAGAAACTCAGTAAAGCAAATATGCCTCGCGAAGCCGCCTGAATTCTTCGATGCCAGGCCGCCAGGATTCGGTGATCGCGTCCAGCGATTCGCCGGCTTCGATTTGCGCTCGCAACCTCGTTGTCCCCGCAATCACGTCGAATGGATTGCGTTCGTACTCGTACTCGTACGGCGGCTCTTTCCAGCGAAAGTCTTCCGGGTAAAGTTGGTGCGCCGTCTTCACGATGGCTACACCGGTTGAGACCGGTTCGAACGAATTTCGGTCTGTCACGTGAATCTGCACGCCACCGCACGGCTGGCCGGCATGCTTTTGAAACGTCGGCATGAAGACGCATGCACGAAAGACGACGCCCGGCAAATTCATTTTCGCGAGCGCGCCCGGAAACCGATCAGCGTCGACATAAGGCGCACCGACAATTTCAAAGGGCCGCGTCGTTCCCCTCCCTTCCGACATCTGTGTGCCTTCCAGATGCACGGTTCCTGGGAAAACGGTGGCGGCTTCGACGCTCGGTATGTTCGGTGACGGAAGTACCCAGGGGCCGTCGGTTTGATCGTACCAGCGTTCGCGTGACCACCCTTTGAGTTCGATCACGTCGAGTTCACACCCGATGTCGAATTCATCATTGAACAGGCGCGCCAATTCCCCGATCGTCATCCCGTGCCTTGTTGGGATTGGGAACTGGCCCACGAAAGACTCGTGGCCGCGCTCCAGCAGATTGCCTGCGACTGCGTCACCGCCAATCGGATTCGGGCGATCACAAACGACCACGCTCTTGCCGAGGCGTTTAGCCGCACGCATACAGTTGGCCATCGTGTACGCGAAAGTGTAGATGCGACAGCCAACACCCTGGAGATCGACCACAACCGTATCAACGTCGCGCAGCATTTCTTCAGTCGGTTCCCGCGTCTCGCTGTACAGCGAATAGATGGGCACGCCCGTGCGTCGATCAATCGCGTGGCCGGTCTCGATCATGTTGTCCTGGACATCGCCGCGAATGCCATGCTGCGGACCGAATAGGGCTGTGAGCTCAATCTTCGGATGTGCGTAGCAGAGATCGGCGGCATGATGAAAGTCATGATCGACTGACGCCTGGTTACACACGAGCCCGACGCGCGCGCCATCAAGCACGTCGATGCGTTCATCGAGCAGCCGCTCGAGCCCAAGTTTGATTTGATGTCGGCAGTTCGACATTTAATTCCAAAGTGAGATTAACCGCAGAGAACCGAGCCGCCATTCACGTTTAGAATTTCTCCGTTGATGTGTCGCGCCCAGTCGGTACAGAGAAACACAATTGGCCATGCGATGTCCTCGGGTGTGGCCACACGGCCGACGGGAATCGAGTCCTCGATCGACTTTTTGAATCCCGGTTGCGCGAAAGCGTCCGCACACATGTCGGTGTCCACCCAGCCCGGCGCAACGGCATTCACAGTAATGCCGAACGGACCGAGTTCGGCTGCCAGCGATTTGGTAAACGAGATCTGTCCGCCCTTCGACGCCGCGTAGTTGGAAACGTTTCCTTCGCCGCGCTGTCCCGCAGTCGAGCTGATGATCACAATCCGACCAAATCCCTTCTTCTTCATGTGCGGCGTGGCGGCGCGGCAGGCCGCCCAGGTACCTTTCAGATTCAAATCAATTGTGCGGTCCCAAACCTCTTCGGACATCTGATCGATTGGGCCGCCCTCCCAGATGCCCGCGTTGCAAACCAGAAAGTCGACGCGCCCGAACCGGTCGACTGTCGCATCGATCAGTCGTTGGGCGTCGCCTGGGTGCGCAACGTCGGCCTGAATGGCGAGCCCTTGAGCGCCCTGCGCTTGCGCCGCGGAAACCGCATCGTCGGCGGCCTTTCGCTCCTTGAGATAATTGACGACGACGCTGGCGCCGAGCTTTGCAAAACAATCGACCGCTGCCCGCCCGATGCCGCGCGAGCCGCCGGTCACCACGGCAATACGATTCGCGAGATTTAATTCAACCATGTCCCGGTCATGCCTCTCGGCTCATCGGACGCTCTGTTCAGTCTCCATCGCTGAAGCTTCAGCAGATTTCCCTGCGGCGAAGCTTGTCGCTTCAGCTACAAATCTGTCGAACAGAGCGCGCGAAAACTGATCTCGCTCCCAGCCCAGTTCCGGATGCCATTGAACGCCAAGCACGAAGCGATCGCTGCGCGGATCTTCAACGGCCTCAACCAAACCATCCGAGGCCCAGGCGGTCGCGATGAGTTCCCTTCCCAGCGTTTCCAGAGCCTGATGATGATGGCTGTTGACCGGCGCGTGATAGGATTTCGACAATTGCCGTATCAAACTATCTTCCAGTATTCGGACGCTGTGTGAATGACGATCGCGTGGCGCCCCTTGCTGATGCTTGATCGCCTCTGGCCATTGGCTGCCGATATCTTGAATCAGCGTTCCGCCGCGCGAGACATTGAGAATCTGCAAGCCAAAACAGATCGCGAACAGCGGAATGGCGCGTTGTTCGACTTCCGTTAGTACCAACAAGTCTGTGTCGTCTTTGATTGGATGGACCGCACCGAGCTGTGGATGTGGCTGCTGTCCGTATCGTAAGGGATCGACGTCGGAGTCGCTGCCCGGAAGTAAGATTCCGTCCAGACCAGCGACCGCGCCGCGAATAAATTCAGCCTCCGGAATCAGCGGTATATGCACCGGCAGGCCGCCGGCGGCTTCCACCGCTTCGCTGTAATGCCGAGAGAGATAAAACCGATCGGTTTCGAGTTCGATGCGCATCGTGATCCCGATGCGCGGCCGCGCGAGTTTGCTCATCTGCTGGTCTGCTGTTTCTGCGAAACAATGAATTGCATTGCCATAATAACGCAGATGGCCCGCTTGACTAAACTTCGCGGCAGTTCCTATAGTGCTGTTTCGCTTCATGACGAAAGATCAATCCCCGAAAATTCGCAGTACGACGGTTCTGTTAGTGCGCCGTGATGGGCATGTCGCGCTCGCGGGCGACGGCCAGGTTACCGTCGGCGAAACAGTGATGAAAGCAAGCGCGAAAAAAGTGCGCCGACTCTACAACGACAAGATTCTCGCGGGATTCGCCGGCGCGACGGGCGATGCCTTCTCTCTGCTCACACGTTTCGAAGGAAAGCTCGAGCAATATCACGGCAATCTTGAGCGCGCCGCAATCGAGTTGAGCAAGGAGTGGCGTACCGACAAAATTCTCCGTCACCTCGAAGCCCTGCTCGTCGTGGCTGATGAGCGCACGTCATTTCTTCTTTCTGGCAACGGTGATGTTATCTCTCCGGATGATGGAGTGCTGGCGATCGGGTCAGGTGGTTCGTATGCGTTGGCCGCAGCGCGCGCTCTGATCACGCACACGCAAATGTCCGCGCGCGAGATCGCTCTCGAAGCAATGCGGATCGCCGGAGAGATTTGTATCTACAGCAACTCAAATATCGTGGTGGAAGAGCTTTAGGAGGTACTGAAGCGTAGGCGCGCTTTTGTTCGATCAGAGAAAGTAAGCATGGTTATTTATCTCGCAGGTGAACAGGAAGAGCCGGAAGTTCGTTTGGACGAGCTGACCCCGCGTCAGATCGTCGCCGAACTGGACAAGCACGTCGTTGGTCAGAATGCGGCGAAACGAGCGGTGGCAATTGCGCTTCGCAATCGTGTTCGTCGCAAAAAGCTCGCCCCCGATCTCGCGGCCGACGTCATTCCAAAGAACATCATCATGATTGGCTCGACCGGCATCGGCAAAACTGAAATCGCCCGGCGTCTGGCGCGCATGTCCAACTCGCCCTTCCTGAAAGTCGAGGCGTCCAAGTTCACTGAGGTCGGTTACGTGGGTCGCGACGTTGAAAGCATGATTCGCGACCTCACTGAAATTGCCGTAGAGATGACGCGTCAGGAGAAGGTCGAAGAGATTGCGGACAAAGCTGAGTTGAATGTCGAAGAACGCATCCTCGACATTCTTCTCCCACCGCCGAAATCCACTGCGGGCAGTCCCCTCTTCGATTTTGATTCCGGAGAAGTCACGGCGCCCGTGCTCGTTCCTGACAACGAACCAAAGGACGAGAACTTCGCGCGCACGCGTGAGAAGCTTCGTACGCAACTGCGTTCCGGCAAGCTCGATAACCGGCTCGTCGAGATGGAGGTGCGCGAGAAAAACTTTCCTACCATCGAATTCGCCGGGCCGATGGGCGTGGAAGAGATGGGCATCAACATGAAGGATATGCTGGGCAACCTCTTTCAAGGCCGAACCAAGCGCCGCAAGATGCGGGTGGACGAGGCGATGGAGTACCTAATGCAGGAAGAGGAAGAGCGGCTGATCGATATGGACGCGGTCGCGCGTGCTGCGTTGGAACGAGTCGAATCGTCGGGGATCATTTTTCTGGACGAAATCGACAAAATCGCGGGCCGCGAGACTGGTCATGGACCCGACGTGTCTCGTGAGGGGGTGCAACGCGACATTCTTCCCATCGTCGAAGGCACAACGGTAAACACGCGTTACGGAATGGTTCGTACCGACCACATCCTTTTTATTGCGGCCGGCGCTTTCCATGTTTCAAAGCCTTCCGATCTGATTCCCGAACTTCAGGGGCGTTTCCCTATTCGCGTCGAACTTGAATCGCTAACCATCGAAGACTTCAAGCGAATCCTGGTTGAGCCGAAGAACTCGCTCGTCAAGCAGTACAAGGCATTGATGGAAACCGAAGGAGTGAAGCTGGACTTTACGCAGGACGCGATTGATGCCGTCGCTAATTTTTCGGCGCGCGTGAATAGCCAAACCGAAGATATCGGCGCGCGCCGGCTGCACACCATCATGGAACGGCTGCTCGACGAAATCAGTTTCGAAGGACCGGACCTCGAGCCGAAGCAGAGAACAATCGACGCCGCGTACGTTGAACAGATGCTCGCCGATACCGTAAAGGATCAGGATCTCAGCCGTTACATCCTCTAATCGCCTCCACGAACCGACGTGCCCCAACATGGAAACCCTTCAGTGATTTCGCGCAAGTCGGCGACTCGTCACTTAATGCTGTTGCTCGGTCTTGCCGCGTTATCGATAGCGCCGACCTGTGGCAAACGTCGGCCGCCACTGCCGCCAGTCGAACGCATTCCGCAACGCACCGAGTTGTTATCAGGCGTGCAGCGTGGCAATCAGGTCATTCTCAATTGGCCCGCGCCGCGACGCAACGCCGGACCCGGCAGCGTCCAGAGCATTCGCCGAATTGATGTCTACCGGGTCGCCGAAAAGCCTAACGCGCCGTTGCCAATGACTGAAGAAGAGTTCGGTGCGCGCGCCACCCTGATCGGTTCGGTCACCTATGACGAAATCAAGCATGGCAGCGATAACCTCACCTACACCGACACACTGGAACTTGCGGGTGAACCCTCGCGCCTGCGCTACGCTGTCCGTTACGTAAATGCTTCAGGCCAACGCGCCGCCTTCTCGAATTTCCTTTTGATTGAACCCGCAGCTCGAATCGCAGAGCCGCCTGGTAATGTTCGTGCGGAGTTATCTGAGACTGCGGTTAGCGTCAGATGGGATCCGCCCAAACAGAACATTGATGGTTCTACTCCGGTGAACTTGCTTGGATACAACGTGTATCGTGTGACCGCTTCGCAAACGGAAATCGGGCAGACGCCAATCAATCAGGGTTTGATCACGACGCCGATGTACCAGGATCGAAATTTCAGGTTTGGCGAGAAGTACACGTACGTCGTTCGCTCAGTTTCGCTCGGAACACTGGCGCGTCCGGTTGAGAGCCTCAACTCAAACAGCGTTGAAGTCGCGCCAGTCGACATCTATCCACCATCGTCACCCACGGGCGTAAGCATCGCGCCCGCTCCGGGAAGACTAGCCTTGTTCTTCGCCGCGAATCCCGAAGCCGACGTTGCGGGATATCTAATTTACCGCTCGACCGATCCAAACGCTGCGAAGCCGTGGGCTTTGCTGACGCAAGCGCTGCTGACGCGAACGACGTTCACCGATGAAAATGTGGATCCGGGAAAGGTGTATTACTACTACATCGTTGCTGTTGATGCTGTGGGCAACAAGAGCGCACCGTCTGAAGTTGTTTCTGAAACTGCGCCGTAGTTCTTCAGCAAGCGTCGAGAGGATCGCGGGCGCTGCTGTCATTCGCGGCAACTTTCGCTTATATTTAACTCAAACAAACAATCAGGAGACGCTTATGAAGTTCTTTTTGGATACTGCCAATCTGGATGAAATTCGTCAGGCGGCCGCCCTCGGCTTGGCCGATGGGGTTACGACCAACCCAACGCTGGTCGCGAAAGAGGGTAACGTCGATTTCAAGCAACACATCGCGGAAATCTGTAAGATCGTTTCGGGGCCGGTGTCGGCTGAAACCACGAGCGACGATCGCGACGTGATGCTCAAGCAAGGTCGCGAGTACGTGAAGATTGCACCGAATGTGGTCGTCAAATGTCCGCTCACGACAGCAGGGTTAGAGGCGACAAAGATTCTGAACGATGAGGGAATCAGCGTTAATGTGACCCTTTGCTTCTCGGCAGCGCAGGCCGTGTGTGCCGCAAAGGCCGGCGCGTCGTTCATCAGTCCCTTCCTGGGTCGGCTCGACGACATTGGCGACAATGGTTTACGGCTGCTCGAAGAGATTATTGAAATCTACGACAACTACGAATGGAAGACCGAAGTGCTCGCTGCCAGCCTGCGTCATCCAATTCATGTAATCGAAGCGGCGCGCATGGG
>DATBSG010000071.1:0-4449 GCA_036559945.1 Pyrinomonadaceae bacterium | reverse complement strand
AGGCTGTTCAGGTAGTTGATCAGCCGTGGGTCGCGCGATTCGGCGCGCGCGATCGCCAGGTCCGAAGCCGTCCGCCGATAGATGCGGCCCAGCTCGCGCACTTCTTCCCGGTGCAAGCGCCGCAGCTTCAAGCCATCGAGCTGGTGCAAAAGCTGCTCAAGCCGCTGCCATGCGTTCTTGCGTTCGTTGATGAAGCGATCAAGTGCCATTGCTGATTGCCAATTGCCGATTTTCGATTTGCTTTTGGTCCAAAGTCTTGTTACGAGTAAACGACCGCCAATGCGAACTAATCAATCGGCAATCGGCAATCAAAAATCGGCAATGCTGATCGAGTGTGTACCAAACTTCAGCGAGGGCCGCAAGCCTGAGGTCGTCGAACAACTTGCGCAGGCGATCAAATCGGTTAACGGCGCCACGGTTCTCAACTGTCACATCGACACTGATCACAACCGATCGGTAATCACTTTTGTCGCGCCTCCGGAAGTGATCGTCGAAGCTGCGGTGCGGGCCGTGGCCAAAGCTGCTGAGTTGATCGACTTGCGACAGCACGCGGGCGAGCATCCGCGCATCGGCGCGACTGACGTGCTGCCCTTCGTTCCGGTTAGCGGCGTCACGATCGACGATTGTGTTGCGTTGGCCCACGAAGCAGGACACAGGATCTGGGAACAACTTTCCATTCCGGTTTACTTCTATGAACGCGCGGCGCTCCGAGCTGACCGCGCGCGTCTGGAGCACGTGCGCGGAAAAGGTTTCGAGCATCTGCGCGAAGACATTGCGACGAATCCTAATCGAAGACCTGACATTGGCGAGGCACGACTGCACGAAACCGCGGGCGCGATCGCCATCGGCGCGCGCCCGTTTCTCATCGCCTTCAACGTCCAGTTACAAACCGACGACATCTTGATCGCGCGACGCATTGCGCGGACCGTGCGCGAGCGCGATGGTGGCTTGCCTTTCGTAAAGGCGCTCGGTTTCGAATTACATTCGCGCGGTATCGTGCAGGTATCGATGAACCTCACGAACTACGAACAAACTTCGATTGCGCGTGCGTTTGCGGCCGTGCGTGACGAAGCGCAGCGGCTCTGCGTCAAAGTCGCCGCCGCCGAGATTGTCGGCCTCGTGCCACGGGCCGCGCTGGATCGAAGCGCTGCTTACTTCCCTTTGTTGGAAAACTTCAGCGAAAGCCTGATTCTCGAAAACTTGCTCGAATAGGGCGAAACGCGACCAGGCGATGGTTGACGACTACCTGGCCCCACGCCTGTTTTTGAATTACAAGAAACTTCTGCTGGACAGCCTGCCCACGTTTGTTTATTATTTGTTCCCCGCTCAACCCGAGCGGACCCGCAGACAGGCTGACCAACGCGGCCAGTTTCCAGTTTAGCCATTGCGTGTCGTTCGTCGCGGCCAAGTGCGGTTGCTGCGACTTCCCGCTGTCGAGATTATGGAGGGTTAGTTTAAATGCTCAGAATGGGAAAGAATCCAACCGAAGATAAGAGTCCCACCCAATCACAAACCAGCGCTGACAATTACTCAGCCCGAACCTATTCGCCGTATCAAAGCGGCGAGTTCAAGTCGGCGGAGGCGCCCGCAGCACCTAGGGCGTTAAGCGAAAGCGAAACCATCGCGCGCGAAATCAAGGATGGCACGCTCAGTGGCTTTGTGGGCAGCGGCACGAATGTCACAGGCGAAGCGACATTCAAATCGCTCCTGCGGATTGACGGTCACTTTTCAGGCCGCATCAGCTCGCCGACGGGCAACCTGATTGTCGGCGCCGGCGGACAGGTGGACGCGAACATTGAAGTTGCCGTAGCCACAATTCAGGGGTCGGTCAACGGCGATATCATCGCGAGCCAGCGAATCGAACTTGGCCGCGCCGGAAAACTGAACGGCAACATTCAGACGCCTTCGTTGGTGATTGAGCAGGGCGGCGTCTTTGAAGGCAGTTGCAAGATGATCCAACAGAAAGCGGCTACGGAAAAACCAGCGCGCGTCGAGCGCAAAGATAATGTGATCGACACACCGAAGCTCGAGACAAAGCCGGAAGCTGCGAAGAAAATCGAAGACAGCGCCCCGAAGGTTGCGAGCATCGCCGCCGCAAGCTAATCCCAGAAATTTATTTTCAGCTTGAAGGACGGGCCAGAGTCGCCCGTCCTTTTTGTTTGGCGTCGGCACTCTATTGCTTATTTATTGTCTTAGGTGCGTGGTGCATTCACGGCAATTCAGAGTCACGCGGTACAATTTGGAGCGCCCGCGGTCCTGATGCCGAGCCATATGCATAAATCCGTTCGTCAGATTCTTTTTGCCATAGTCCTGATCGCTTCGTTCGCTGCTGCCGTCGCGGGCCAACCCGCGTACCGCCAGCACGCCAATCCGCAAGTCGGCGTTCCTGCAAATATTCTGCTGCAAATCATTCGCGCTGAGGACGAGCGACGCTGGGATGATGGCCTGCGGAAGCTTCTCGCGCACCCCGATGCGAAGGTGCGAAAGCGCGCGGCGCTGGCGGCCGGGCGCATCGGCAATGAAGGCGCTGTCCCGCCGCTGACCGAGACGCTCTTGCAGGATCGCGACACCGACGTACGCCAAATGGCGGCGTTTGCGCTCGGTGAGATTGAATCGGCAGGCGGGGCCTACGCGTTGGTCGAGGTGTTGAAAAGGTTGGGTAACGAGAATGCGACTGTCCGCGCGCGGGCGGTAGAGGCGCTCGGAAAGATCGTGGCTGCCATGACCAGCAGCACGCCGGCTCCCGCGGATGCGAAGGCGCCGAAACCGCCCGAAGATGATCGTCTGGCCATTATTCGCGCCGCGATCGTCGACACGCTGCGATTTGAAAACAGTCGCCGGTCGCGACCCGATCGCCTCACGATTTTGCTTACGCTGACCGCCGTGCTGCGAGCTAAACCGGACGCCGTCGGCAAGTTAGCCGCTGAATTTTTGGATTATTCCGATCCGCGCATTGTGGCGGGCGCGCTAAACACTCTAGCGCGCCTGCGTTTGAAGGATGGAAGCGACAAGGCGCGCGAGCTACTCGTGAAGCATAGCGATCCGATCGTGCGTGCGAACGCCGCGCGGATGCTGGGCGCGGCCGAAGACAAGCAGGCATTCGACGCGTTGCTCGATCGCGCGCTGCACGATGCAGATTCGCGCGTCGGTGTCAGCGCCATCCGCGCTTTGGCAAGCTTAAAAGACTTGCGCGCAGTCCGGCCACTGCTCGAGCGAGGTGATTATCTCCTGAAACTTGCAAGGGTCAGCCGGCAGTTTTCGATCGAACCAAGAAATGAACTTCTCGAAATCGTCGCGGCGCTCGGACGCTTGCTGCCAAATATGCATAACGAGTCTGCCGTGAATTTCGTGAAGCGAATGCATGAAGTTACGAATGGTGAAGCTGTTGAGGTTGAAGTCGCGTTTGCGCGCATGGTACCCGGGACCTTTCAAAATGATCCGTACCGCTCTGAAGTGCTCAAGCGCGGTGCAACGTGGCGACAAATATCCAGACGAGCGCAAGGATTGGCGTCGATCCGTGAAGTAATCACTGGCGCAGCTACCGGAAGCGCAGGGGATTCTGCATTGAAAATCGCGCAAGCCGAGCTGCGAGATTTATTGACTCGTCCAACGACCCCTGACTTTGCGATGCCCGACATCTTGCAGGCTTACAACAGCTATAAGCCCGGCGACGTGGACGAACTTGCCAGAAATCGGCTTATTGCGACCGATGCAATCATTCGTGCTTCCGCCGCCGAAGCGCTGGGAAATCAACCACCGAGTGAAGCGAATACGCGCGCGCTAATCAACGCACTGCCGCGCGCGATGCACGACAAAGATAACGACGCGGCGCTGGCGATTCTTGATGCCTTGGCAAAACAAAAGAACAAGGAAGCCAATGATGCGATTAAGACGGCTCTCGATTCCAAGGATCATCTGATTCGACGCAGAGCAGTTGCGCTCTTGAAAGCGAATAGCGTTGGTGATTTCTCGGATCGCATCGGCACCGTGCAGACACGCAATACGGAGGCTGATTATCGTCGCGCCATCTCGCGCATTGGCAAGAAACCAACTGCGACGGTCGTGACGAGCAAAGGCTTGTTCACCATCGAATTTCTGACCGAAGAAGCTCCGCTGACGGTTGATAACTTTATTCAGCTTGCGAAGAAGCGTTTCTTCAATGGCCAGACGATTCCGCGCGTCGTGCCTAACTTTGTGATTCAAGCAGGCGATCCACGCGGCGATCAGAACGGCGGGCCGGGTTACACGATTCGCTGCGAAATCAATGAGGTGCCTTACGAACGCGCCGCGGTGGGCATGGCGCTCTCGGGAAAAGACACCGGCGGCTCGCAGTGGTTTGTGACGCATTCGCCGCAGCCGCACCTCGACGGCGGCTATACAGTTTTTGGCCGCGTGATTCGCGGAATGGAAGTCGTCGACAAAACGGCGCGCGGAGATCGTATCCTTCGC
>DATBSG010000070.1:0-19575 GCA_036559945.1 Pyrinomonadaceae bacterium | reverse complement strand
AAAACGCTCGTTTCGTCGGCGAAGCGCAGCCACGCCTTGCAACTGGACCATCAATTAAGGCATCATAGTTCTCGTTAAATCCTTCTCTCGCGCATCAACGGTGATGCGCCCCGCGCACAAAACGATTAGCGCCGGACGTTTAGATGGTTCGAGAGCAGGCTGATTTCAAATTCCGAAGCCGCTCTTTTTCGAAAGAGCATCCGAACTTGGTCCTTCGACCGCTACCGTTTCGCCGAAGCCCGTTCCGTTCGCCAGCTTCTTTTCAACCCCAAACAGGGGAAAGGTAAATCGAATGTCTATGAAACTTTATGTAGGAAACCTGGCTTTTCAAACTACCAGCCAGGAGTTGCAGGAGCTGTTTGCTCAGGCAGGAACGGTCGAATCGGCAAGCGTCGTGGAAGATCGCGAAACCGGGCGCTCACGAGGCTTTGCCTTCGTTGAGATGTCCACGAAAGAGGAAGGCGCCGCTGCCATTGATCAGTTCAATGGGAAAGAAGTTGGCGGCCGCGCTCTGAAAGTCAACGAGGCCAAACCGCGCGAGAATCGCGGAGGCGGCGGTGGCCGTGGATTCGGCGGAAATCGCGGTGGTGGTGGCTACGGTGGTAATCGCGGTGGCGGTCGCAGCAGCGGCGGCTACGGCGGCAACCGCGAGCCCCGCTGGTAAACAGTAAGTGCTCCCTTGTGTTTCCCGCGGTGTTTCGCGAACGCGTTAACCATGGCGGACATAAGGGAGAACGCCCTTCCGACCCTATGTCGAGCTGGGCAGCCAGTTCTTTATTTCAATCATTTATCCAGAATCAGAACAGAGGTAACAGCATGGAAGGCAAAAATGTTTTCGCAATCGGAGATCGGGTTGAGCAGATGTGCGTAACTTGTGGCGAGGAACGCGGCCACGTCGTCGCTTCAGTCACGAAAAAGGGCAAGATCACGCGCGTCAGTTGCCCAATCTGCGGTTCGCGGGTGCCCTACGAGCGAGGCACGACGCGCCGAACGTCTGGCAAGGCCGGCGCGCCCTATGATCGCGCGCGCACTTATCGGCGTGGCCAAACGCTCATGCATCCGACCTTTGGCGAGGGAGAAGTAACGGCGATCATCGAATCCGGAAAGATGGATGTGCTGTTCGCCGATCGAATGCGGCGGCTAATTCATTCGCATGTCCAGGCGGCGTAGCGTTCAGCTTTGGCTGTACGCGTCGCTTAGTTTGCGAAAGTGATAACCCATCGCTGCCAGGCGCAGCGATTCCGCAAACCTATTGCGGTGTTTGAGAAGTGTTTTTGTGAAGAAGCGCCAGAACTCCCTGCGCTCGCGATCTAATACTCCCAACCTGAGAAGGATCCGCGTCAATGATGTCACGCTGTTGATGACGTTGTAGTGTTGCGGTTCCGTGAACTGCTGCGCGGTCCTCCTCATCGAGGCGAGCGCGCGCTCGTAATATTCTCGCGGACTGTAAATGGTCCGCATGATTCTCTGATAACCCTGAACCAAGAAAGCCGGATCCATTCGCGTCTTGAAGTTGAAGGTGCAAACGGTATTGTTTCCGGAAGCCTCGCCCAGCAATCTTCCTTCGCGTTCCAGCCTTTTCCAGAGTTGCGTATCGGGCAGCGCGTTGAGCAGCCCAACCATCGCGAGAGGAATCGCGCTCTTGCGTATGAAATCGATTTGTCGCTCAAAGATGTCAACCGGATCATTATCAAAGCCGACAATGAATCCGGCCATCACTTCCATTCCGTAGCTCTGAATCTTTTTCACGGAACTCAGCAGGTCGCCGCGATTCTGGGACTTTTGCGCTTCGTGCAAACTCTCCTCGACCGGCGTCTCAATGCCGATGAAAACCCGGCGGAAGCCGGCGTCGCGCATGCTGGCAAGCAACGGTTCATCGTCGGCGAGATTCAGGCTCGACTCCGTGATCAGCGAGAAAGGATAGTCGTGCGCCTTTTGCCATTTCGACAGTTCCGGTAAAAGCTGCCGAACGTTCTTTTTGTTCCCGATGAAATTGTCATCGACTATAAAGACTGTGCCACGCCAATTCAGATCGTACAGCGCATCAAATTCCGCCAGCATTTGCTGATTGCTCTTCGTGCGCGGCACGCGGCCGTAGATTTCGATAATGTCGCAGAACTCGCACGAGAAAGGGCAGCCACGCGAATACTGCACCGACATCGCGCTGTAATGCTTCATGTTCGCGAGACGAAAATCGGCCAGTGGCGTCGTTGACAGCGGCGGACGCTCAGCAGCCTGGTAGGACCGTTTCGCCTGCCCACGCGCCAAATCATCGATGAACTGCGGTAAAGTCGTTTCGGCTTCACCAAGAAAAATGTGATCGGCGTCCGGCAAGTCTTCGATCGTGGTGGTCACATAAGGACCGCCCAGCACTACACGTTTACCCTTAGCTTTGCAGCGCTGCACCACTTCTCTCAGCGAATCTTTCTGCACCAGCATCGCCGTCGCCATCACCATGTCGGCCCATTCGATGTCGGATGACCGCAGCTTTTCGATGTTGAGGTCGATCAGCCGGCGCTCCCATGACGCAGGCAACAAAGCCGAAACCGTCAGTAGGCCGAGCGGCGGAAACGCGCATCGCTTGCCTTCGAAAGGCAGCGCGTGCCGAAAACTCCAATACGTGTCCGGGAATTCAGGGTTGATTAGTAGAACCTTCATTGTCTTCCTCCACTTCTCCAATGCTCGCGGACGCGCCGCGTGACCGGTTGCCACTGCGGGGGAAACCATCTCTGAAACGATGAAAGCGGCCCAAGGCCGAACGTTATCGGCGCTTGCTGACCCCGTTGCGGGTGGCTTTCAAAACATCCCCTGGCTGGCACTTCAAAGCCCGGCAAATACTCTCGAGGGTATTGAACGTGATGCCCTGAGCTTTGTCTTTCTTCAAACGCCAGAGTGTCGTATGGCTCACGCCCGTTTCTTTGGCCAGCCAATAGAACGATCGGCCTTGCGCTTTCAGTAATAGATCGATTTGAACTCTGATCATTCCACCTTTTCTTCTGCTAGGATGCAGCATACACGCTATATGTCGCAACTGTCCAATATTTAATGCTCAGAATATATTTCGTGATTGACATATACACCATGTGTCTGTACGCTTGTTGATAGATCGAGTTCAGCTAAACTCCATCCTCAGCTCTTCTGGAATTCACCAGATTACCTGAAGCAAACAGCCGGATTGCTGCGCAAATTTCTGCGCGCGTTTGTCTGCGTGATTGGCAAAGAGGACCAGAACGAACTCGGCTTCAAAGAGCGTCGCGTGGGAACCGTTACGATTCTGGATGCCGATGGGGAATTGAGAATCAAGCTGCGGTTCGGTGGCAGCAGCATCGCGCTGTCGAGTGCCGCGACTTCGCTGGTGGCAGCAGGACAAAAACATATTCTGTTGAGCCTTGATCGGGTGAATTCAATTAGTGCGAAAAATCTCGGCGAGCTGGTTTCGACTTACGTCGCGGTCAAGGAAGGCGGTGGACAATTCAAGTTGTTTAATCTGACGCCCATGGTTCGTCAATTGATGAAGACCACGAATTTGTTTGCAGTCTTTCAGCTATACGAAACCGAATCGAACGCGGTCGAAAGCTTCTCGCTTGAAGCCGGCACGCTCGAAGAGTCGTTGGCGTGGTCGACGTCGGGGCGGAAACAAAAATGATCGTTTGTGAATTCTGCTTGCACTATACCCAGGATGGTGACTGTCGGCTGGCCATTAAGATTCCGAAGAGCATGAGTTGCCGCGAATTCAATCCGGGAATTGAAAAATTCTGCGCCGACCCGGCAGATTTCGTAAATCAAAACCAGATAGTTCAGATGGCCACTTTCTTTGGTTTCCAGCGGACGGAGCTAAAGAAGATCAAAGCTATGGCCGCGAGCGCGGAAAGACCCGCGCCGATCACTTGTTAGACCGGATTCAAGACATGAAGACATTGACTCAAACCACAGAACCTCGCGAGAAAACATTCAAGTGGGGGACCGCCATATTTCTGTTTGCCAGTCATTCGGCGGCGATTGCCGCGTTGTTTTTTTGGAGCTGGCCGGCGCTTATTTGCGCGGCGATTATCTATTGGGTGGCGGGCAGCCTCGGAATTGGAATGGGTTTTCATCGCTTGATAACGCACCGCGGCTATCAGGTGCCAAAGCCGGTTGAATACTTCCTGGTGCTTTGCGGAACGCTGGCGTTAGAAGGTGGGCCGATTCAATGGGTCACTACGCATCGCATTCATCATGCGCATACCGACCAGCAAGGCGACCCGCACACGCCGCGCGACGGCGGCTGGTGGGCGCACATTGGATGGATTTTGCGCGGCACCGCGCAGGATCATAATCAGGAGACGCTCGAACGTTACGCTCCTGACGTTCTGAAGGATCCATTCTATCGGTGGCTTGCCAAATTTTATTGGCTCCCGACGCTTGTGCTCGGTCTGGCGTTGTTCGCATTCGGCGGATGGGGAGTCATGCTGTGGGGAATTTTTCTGCGGCTAACGCTCGGTCTTCACTCGACGTGGTTGGTGAATTCGGCGACGCATTTGTGGGGAAGGAAGCGCTTCGAAACCGGGGAAGACTCGCGGAATAGCTGGTGGGTGGCGTTACTTACTTTCGGCGAAGGCTGGCACAACAATCATCATGCTCATCCAACCTCGGCGCGTCATGGCCTGAAGTGGTACGAAATTGATTTCAACTGGTGGGGCATTCGGGTCCTGCAATTTCTCGGTCTGGCCCGCAAGATAAAGCGGGTCCGCTTCAATTCGGCGGCGACCATGTGGCAATTGGTGACCAAAGACCAGAACCGAAAGCCGTCTTATGAACAAATCTGAAGATCCGAAGCCGCGGACCAGAATCATCTGGTCATGTTCCGATTGCGGCACGGTTCTGCCACTGTGGCAAATGAAATGCACAAACTGCGGGCGATTGGCCCTAAGCTGGTTGCATCTGATTGTGGCCACGTTGGTCGTTTTGCCGACACTATTCATTCTTCTGAAACTGATTTGACAGCTTGCGCGAGCATGAACGGACTGCGAGTTTACGTAAACATCCTGCCGGAGGAACGCGCCAGAGATTCGGGCGCGTTTTACAGTCGCCGCGACAGTGGCCCATTTTATCGGTGGACATTGGCTGATAGAAACTGGTCGGCGGCTCGTGTAACGTCGTCGAGTTTTTCGAGCAAGGACCTTAGCGCGACTAGCTGGAAATTGGTTCCCACAGCGCTACAACGAAGCATTATCGAACATTATCAAGATTAAATCGGATTAGGAGAATTAATGGCAAAAGATGATTTAGTTCCGGCGGAGGGCGTCATAATCGACAAACAGCCCAACGCATTTTTCAAAGTGAAACTGGACAATAGCTCGCATGTCGTCCTGGCCGCCATCTCAGGCAAGATGCGCAAGCATAGGATTCGCATTTTGGTTGGTGATCGCGTCAGTGTAGAAATGTCGCCCTATGATCTGTCCCGCGGGCGAATTACGTATCGATACAAATAATCCCGCGTACGGCCTGTGCGCGGCGAGTCTCGAATTTTCCGCCACCATTCCTTCGACAATCGCCAAGTCTGGAACTCTAAATGCTTCTGTGAGAAGCAGCATGCAGAAGTCTAAGCGAAACCGGCCTTGGTGGCTGGAAGACGACGGCGAAATTTGTCCGGCATGCAGTCAGGCGTACGCATTTCAGACGGAGTATCGTTGCGTAGCGTGCGACGGTCCCGTCTGTTCCCTGTGCGTCGAGACGACTATTGAGGTGGAAATTACTTGTTCAGGCTGCGCTTCAACTGAGCGAGCCGAAGCGGCGAGGGCGTAATGGCGGCGCGAGCAATCTGGAAAGGTAACCTGGAGCTGAACTCAACGAAGGTGCCGGTAAAGTTGTACTCGGCGGTAAAGGATCAAACTGTGCACTTTCATATTCTGGACGTGAAATCGAAGACTCGCGTCAAGCAGCACATGATCAATGCCGAAACCGACGAAGAAGTGCCCAACGAAGAGATTCAAAAAGGATTTGAAGTTGAGCCTGGCACGTTTGTGATCCTGGACGAGAAGGAGTTGGAGAGCCTTGAGTCTGAAGCCTCGCGGGAAATCGAGGTGGAGCAATTTGTGCCGCCGGAAGAAATCCCGCCCGAGTATTACGATCGTCCGTATTACCTGGGGCCAGACGGTGACGCGGGGGCGTACTTCGCGCTGGCTGAAGCTCTCAAGAATAAAGAGAAGGAAGCGGTCGTCCGCTGGGTCATGCGCAAGCAGCCTTACGTCGGCGCGATCCGAGCCGAGGACGATTATCTCGTGCTGTTTACGCTGCGGAACGCGGAAGAGGTTCTGTCAGCAAAGGATTTGCCGCGCCCGGCTGGCCGCGCGCCTGAGAAGAAAGAACTCAGCATGGCGAAACAGTTGGTCGAACTTCTGAAGGGCGAATTCGATCCGAAGGATTACAAGGACGAGTACCGCGCGCGCGTGATGGAGTTCGTCGAGAAGAAAGCAAAGGGTCACAAGCCGAAGCTGCACCTCGTCAAAACGAAGAGGAAGGCTGCGTCGCTGGATAAGGCGCTATCGAAGAGCATCGAGGCGCTGAAGAAGGAGAAGAAAGCAGCTTAAAGCAGAGGTCAGATGTCAGACATCAGAGGTCAGTACCACCCGCGTGAGCGGGTGGGTCAAAGGTGAGCGACAGACAATGGCACGTAAGAAGGCAACAATAAGACGACGCAACGACGCTGATGAAAATGGCGACGGCCGAGCGGCCCGTCCGTTCTGGTCGGGAACCATAACGTTTGGACTGGTCAGCGTTCCAGTCGATCTCTATCCGGGCACGCGTACGAACCGCGCGCCGCTACGCATGCTTGGGCCGAAGGGCGAACCACTCTCGCGCCGCTATTTCTCGCAAAAGACCGGGAAAGATCTCGAAGATGACGAGATGATTCGCGGCTATGAGATCGACAAAGACAAATACGTCATGGTTACCGATGAAGAACTCGAGCGACTGGCGCCGGAAAGCAGTCGAGACATTGACCTGCGTCGCTTCGTCGATTTGCAATCGATTCCACCGCTCTATTTCGAGAGATCGTACTTCCTTGCGCCCTCGGAGGGTTCGGAGAAGGCTTACAAACTGCTCGCGGGCACGATGGAGAAAGAAGGGTTGGCCGGCGTAGCGACCTTCGTGATGCGCGGTAAGGAATACCTGGTCGCCATTTTCCCAGAGAACGGAATTCTCCGCGCCGAGACGATGCGTTTTCCTGACGAAATCCGCTCGCCGAAAGAAATAGATTTACCTGAGAAGAAAAAAGTAACTGCGGCGACAGTTAAGAAATTCGAGAGGCTCATCTCGAAACATTCTGACAAGCATCTTTCGTTGAAAGATTTGAAAGACGAAAAGACTGAGCAACTCCTGAAGCTGGTCGAGAAGAAACGCAAACAGCACAAAGACATTGTCGAAGTCGAAGAGCCCGAACGCGACGAAGGCAAAGTTGTCGATCTGATGGAAGTGCTGAAGAAGAAGCTCGCGGGAAAAAGAAAAGCTGCTTAACCGACATATTTCTGGCTCTTTCCGATTGATGGCCGCAAGTGGGCAGCTCGCGCTACCCATAAAGTCCCACAGTCAATAATCGTAGAACTCGATCCTGGCCCCTGGATCAATGACTTCCCACTGTGTAGCTTCGCCGGGAAACAATATTCAATCCGACGCGTCGGGGAACCACCTCGATCCGTCTGACTTCATCTTTCGGAGACGAAGCCAAGGGCCGGCCTGGCCTGTAGGTAGCAAGGTACTCGGCATCGATAAGGCGAGCTACTCTTTCCGCATCAGCGATCATTTGATCGAAAGATTCGGGCAGCCAGATGTTTCCACCAGTCTCTTTTGAAACAGATGTAAGCATTAGTTCACTCTCCGTCATTGCATTTTTGTACTGCTTAATCTGTCGTCGTCTTGCTGAATCCAAATCGAAAGTTTTCCCGCCGGGCTTGTCCATCTGTCTGATTTGAAAAGTCTCGCTTGGGCCAGGCCCGTGCTCATCCGGTGCTGGAATGCTAAAGGTCAGGTCGTCGCGCTTGGTGGCCTTGTTCCGGTTTCTGACAATGCGGAAGGCTTCGTTAGTCGAAGCCCGCGAAATCTCTGTGTAGCTAATAACATGCACCACCGCATTGGTCGCCAATAGACGCCTAACGGACTCCTCAATCGCGGATTTGTTGGCGGCGGTATCTACTCCGTCGGTAATCAATACCAGATGCCGGGAGCCGACAGGTCGACTTCGAAACTGATCAACCGATGCACTTATCGCTCGCGACAGAGCTGCACCCTTTCCGGATAACAATTGTGTGTCAAGCGCGTGTTTCACCTTGGTTCTGTCAGCGGTCCAATCCTGCAAAAGCTCGACCTTGGTATTGAACTGCATGACAGAAATTTGATCTTGCGGACGAAGTGCAGAAACTAGGTTCCAGGCGATCTCTCTCGTCGCCCGTATGTTTTTTATTGAGTTAATCTCGCCGCCAGTGTCGAGAAGCAACAGAACCGATGCCGCCACATGTCGTAGACTTCGGAGTTGCTGAGGCACGCCATTTTCGAGCAGCAAGAGATCATTGAGTTCGAGCGTCGGATCGAAATGACCGTAACTATCGTAAGCGGCGATCGGAATGCGCACTTCTTCGATATTGACGCTGATAGTTTCCTGTGGATTTTGGGTTTTGGGGCTTTCCGTTGCAGGCAAACTCGAAGGTGTCGCGCCTGGTTGTTGGCTTAAAGTCGTCGTCACAGACATTACGGCGAGCGTCAGAACAAGAAGGTGGGCGATGATTCGATGGATCACCATACCATATTGTCTCACACCGTATGGACGCAAGCACCCTGAGTTTCAGGTAGTGGGTCATTTTAAACTTGTAAATGACCCACTACCGAGTTTCATCTTTAGAAGGTTTCAGCCGGCGGTAAGTTAATCGAGGTAGCCGGTTGAAAGATTGGAGGCGGCGATCGGAATCGAACCGATGAATAAAGGTTTTGCAGAGACCGACTATGTTTTCGCGCTAGTTCCGATTTGTTCTCTTATGCCTATTCTTATTGGTGTTCATGACGTTTCGTGTTTGCGTATGATCGGCTAAATTGGGGCTCGTTGTGGTTGGTAGTGACCCAACAGTGACCCAAGAGAGAACGGAGCAGAGGAGCGAAGCGAAAGCGGTTATGCATCGCTGCTAGAGTCAAGTTTCACTCTCGCTGCATTGGACCAACTAACATTGTAACTACTCCTACTCCAACTCACTAACGCACAGAGTTCGGCAAAGGTTGCGAATGATTAATCGGCTGTTATTCAGTGGCGATTGTGGAGGGTTTGCCCGGTAGACGAGTCGGTGAGAGTGGTTTGAATCGCAGACAAGAATGAGCTAGCATAGCGCCAATGTTTCACCTCGCAGGCGTGCATGAACGGTTGATCGGGTTGCTCCTTTTGCAACATAGATGGCAAGAGTAAGGCAGCCAAATGCGCTCCAGGAAAAATGCTCTGCAACTGATCCGGCGGCGGAATCTGAGACTCAGCACGGGGAAATCCCGCCTCGCTAAAGACAACAGCAGAAGATAAGGATTGTGCGGCAGACGCGCCTGCGCAATTAAGGAATAGAACGATGCAAAGTATGGTCGTTCGACGATGTCGGACTCGCTGGCGCGGTTCAAAAAAACCTCACACGTCTGAATCGCACGCCGCATCGATCTCCCTCGCACCGCACCCACGAAACAAAGTGCGCGCAGGCTACCAGTGTTCACAAAGGTCATCAAATGCGTCCTCCGTCCAATAAACTGTTGACACGTTCAAGAAAATGTATTAAGTACGTCCTTCATTCGACAAAACCCGACTGAGAAGGCGGGTTCCAGCCTTTTTAGTCGCAATTCCTAGTTCGTGGCAATTCCGGGTCAATAGTCGCATGCGCGGTTAACATTGACTCAAGAGTTGTCGCCCTGTCCCGCTACTAAAACTGTGAAGCGGAACCCAACCAAACTTCCGCAGGGAGATGTTAGAGAAGGAGAGTCAATGATGAAAGAATTAGCCGAGCATCTACAAAGATGGACAGTGGTTCTGGCGATTGCTCTCTGTCCTATCGCGGTCACGCATTCAGTCTACGGCCAGGCGGTTACTGGAACTCTACTGGGAACCGTAACCGACCCTAACAACGCGGTGGTGGCCGGAGCAACAGTTACTGCTACGGAGGTCGGCACAAACATCAAGCATACAGTTGCGACGAACGAAAGTGGGAACTACGTCTTTGACAGGCTTCCGCTGGGCAAATACTCGGTCGAGGTTGAGCGTGCGGGCTTTAAGAAAGTCCTCAAGTCCGGTGTCGACGTGTCGGTCAACAGCACGACGCGCGCGGATATACAACTCGAGCCCGGCACTGTCTCGGAACAAGTTACCGTGACGGCAATCGAGGCGCCGCTACAGACCGACCGTGCCGACACGGGCCGGATCGTCGAACGAAGATTGGTTTCTGAGTTGCCACTTCCTTTCCAGAACTTTCAGTACTTGATCTTCACCGTGCCGGGCAGCACACGGCCGTCGCGTCCCCACTCGCAATTCTTCAATTCACAGGATAGTTTGGAGTCGAAAGTGAATGGCAATTCGCGACTCTCGAATAATTTTCAGATTGAAGGGGTGGATGACAACGAAAAGACAGGACTCCTCCAGGTGCTGATACCTCCGCAATATGCCATCGAGAGCGTCAGCTTCAGCACGAGCAACTTCGACGCCGAGCTTGGCCGCGCCGGCGGCGCCGTTTCCACCGTGACGCTCAAATCAGGCACGAACCAGATTCATGGCAGCGCCTTTGGCTTTGGTAATAATGACAACCTGAACGCGAGCGAATATTTCACCGGATTAAAGGCGACGCAGCGTTTCCGCCAATTCGGCGGCACTATCGGCGGACCAATTAAGAAGAATAAGATTTTTTACTTCGGTGATTTTCAGTACGAAAGAGCAGCGTTGGGCGCCATCAACCGGCATACGGTGCCGTACAGAGAGTGGTACACCGGCGACTTCCGCAACGCGCCCACCAAAATCTACGATCCGGCGACCGGCAATCCGGACGGCACGGGCCGTCAGCAGATCAGTTGCAACGGCGTTCTGAACGTGATCTGCCCTAATCGCATCAGCCCGATTGCCACAAAGCTGCTCGGCTTCCTCCCAGGACCTAACATCGCCGGGGCCGCGTTCGCGCAAACTAACTTCATCTTCAACGAAGCGCGCGTAAAAAAGACGGCCGCTTTCGACACTAAGATAAACTATCAAATCAACAACAAGAACAATCTCTCTTATCGCTTCAGCTACCAGCGGCCTAAGGTCTTTGATCCCGGCACCTACGGCATCTACGGCGGGCCAACGAACGGTGGTTTTGCAGGTAGCGGAACTCAGAACACCATCAGCACGGCGGCAAACTACACTCGCACGTTCAGCTCATCCTTAATCTTTGAGGGAAGGTTCGGCGTGAGTTGGTATCACAACGTCGCGATCTCTCAGGCGGCAGGACTGAAGACCTCTGACGAGGTCGGCATTAAGAATGTCAATACGGACTCGTTCTCGAGCGGCCTCACCTCGATCAATATCAGCGGCTTCTCGGGCCCCGTGTTGGGCTTTTCAAATAGCCTGCCGTGGGATCGAGGCGAAACCACCTATGTCGCGTCGGGAATTGTCACCAAGACTCATGGCAACCACACGTTCAAGTTTGGCGAAGAGTTCCAAAAGAACCGGGACTTCCTCCTTCAGATCCAAGACAACGGCGGCGTGCGCGGACACTTCGACTTCAACGGCGGCCGGACAGCCATTCCAAGTGACAGTGCGGCCCAGAATGGTCCTGCCAATGCCTTCGCTTCATTTCTGTTGGATTTGCCCAACAGCGTTGGCCGCGACATCAAAGTCCTTGACACGCCGGGCACGAGACATAACTCGTTTTTCACTTTCTTCCAGGACAGATGGCAGGTCAGCAAGAAGCTGACTCTGACCCTGGGCCTGCGGCACGAATACTACACGCCGCTGGTCGGCATCGTCAGTAAGGGAGGCTTGTCCAACTATGACCCGGCTACGAACACAGCGCTGGTTGCCGGCTTCGGGAGCGTCTCCAGCTCGACGGGCGTTACCTCGACGTGGAAGAACTTTGCCCCACGCGCAGGGTTCGCTTACCGCCTGAATGATAAGACCGTAGTGCGCGCCGGATTCGGAGTGACTATTATTCCTTTCCCCGACAACAGCTATGCGTTTAACTTTCCCGTCAAACAGAACAATCAGTTCAACGCGCCCAATAGCTTCGTGCCGGTTACGCTTTGCGGTCAAGCGCAGAGCGCGACGTGTCCTGCAGTATCGATGGCGACGGGCTTCCCAGCGCCGATCGTCTTTACGGTTCCGGATAACGGGATCATCGATGGCAGCAATGCAGTGCTGAAGAGTTCTGGGTTGTTCGCCATCCCGTTCAACCTGAGGGAGGGCAAGCTTCTTTCATGGAACATAGCGTTCCAGCGTGATTTGTGGTGGGGCTTCACGGGCGAAGCGGCTTATGTTGGCAATAGAGGTCACGGCATCGTGGACCGGCTTGACCTCAATGCGGCGACCGCGTTGGGGGCCGGGCTGCCCGGTAATGACAACGCGGCCAGGCCGCTCTTTCAAAAATACGGCCGCACCGCCTCGGTTACTACCTGGATACCTGTCAACACTCATCATTATAACTCGCTCCAGGTTAAAGTTGATCGGCGCTTAAAGCGAGACCTCCTGGTCACGACGAGTTACACGCTCTCACGGGCGATTAATTACGATGATGAGAGCGGTAACATCGGCACGCCCGCCGATTTCAGCAAGAGTCTCGGCCTGGCCGGCTTCAATCGAACCCACTCGTTTGTCCAGACGTTCGTCTGGGATATCCCCTACGCCAGAAACAAGCACGGCCTGGTCAAGCGGGCGCTCGATGGCTGGCAGTTGGGTGGCATCTTTTCACGGCAGTCGGGCACGCCGCTCGACATCACCACCAACGGGACCAACTTGCATGCGCCCGGTAATACTCAGCGGGCTAACGTGACCGGCACTCCAACGATTCTGAATAACACCGGCCCGGGCCAACTCTATTTCAACACCTCGGTTTACTCGACGCCCTTGGCAACTCTGACGGGCCCGAATGGCGTCCTGTACGCCCCGTTCGGCACTCTGACGCGTAACGGCTCCGGGCTTAACGGGCCAAGCTGGCTCAACTTCGACAGCTCAATCGTCAAGAGGTTCAAGTTCGGTGAGCGGTTCGGCGGGGAGATTCGTGCTGATCTAGTCAATGCGCTAAACCACCCGAACTTCAACAATCCGAACACGAGCGTAACCAGCAACACGTTCGGCCAGATCAACGGCGTGGCCAGCTCATCGCGGAGTATATTTTTGGGGATGAGGCTGACTTTTTAGATCGGCACTGAGGATGGCAACGATGATTAGCAAGGACATCAGACGAAGGGAATTTCTAAAAGGAGCGGCGGCGAGCGCTGCGGTCGCGGCAGTATTGCCGACGAGCCGCGTGCTCGGCGCGAACGATCGCGTGCGGCTGGGCGCCATCGGCTTCGGCGGTCGTGGGCAGGAGGATATGCGCGAGGCGCTGAAGCTGCCGAACGTTGAGTTTGTGGCGGTCGCCGATGTTTACAACCGGCGGCATGCTGAGGCGAAACAACTCGCGCCCGGCGTGAAGACCTTCACCGACCATCGAAGGCTGCTGGATTTGAAAGACGTCGACGCGGTGATCGTCGCTTCGCCGCTTCATATTCACGGGCGACACTTTCTGGATACAGTCGCAGCGGGCAAAGACCTCTTTTGTGAGAAGACCATGACCTGGTCCATCGAAGAGGCCGAGAGTTGCCGTAATGCAGCGCGCAAGTCTAACCGCGTGATCCAAATCGGCCTTCAGCATCAAAGCTCAGGGCCGCTTGCCGACGCCAAGCAGTGGATCAAAGATGGAATGGCCGGCAAGATCACGCACGTCGAGTCGTGGATGAGCCGCAACACGCCGAGGGGCAAAGGGCAATGGGTGCGCTCTGTTCCATCCGACTGCACGCCCGCGAATGTTGACTGGAACCTTTTTCTGAATGGGAGACGCTCCCGAGCGTTCGATCCATACAAGTTCATCAACTGGCGACTCTACTGGGAGTTTTCGGGCGGCAATGTGACTGAAAACATGGTCCACCAGATCGGCTTGATCATTCGCACGCTCGATTTGCCGCTGCCTACTTCGGCTTACATGTCGGGCGGCGTGTTTTCGGAAAAGGACGGACGCGAAGTACCGGACACGATCGCTGTGACCTTAGACTTTCCCAACGACCTCACCGTGACGTGGCAGTCAACTTTCAGTAACAGTCATTACGGTTTGGGTGAGCGCTATCTCGGCTCGCACGGCACAATCGAGCGTCTCGCGGGCGCCACCGATATGGTCACCGGTAAATCTCAAACTGGCCTCTGGTATTTTCCGGAGAAAGTAAATCGTCCCAACGGAGCGGCGGCCGAAGGGCAAACGCGAGATGTCAATCACATGGCCAATTTCATCGATTGCATTCGTTCGCGCAAGGAGCCGAACGCGCCCGTCGAAATCGGCTACCGCTCGGCCGTGGCCGCGCACATGGCCAATCTCGCTTATCGTCGAACTGAGCGCGTCACGCTGGAAGCAGTCAAACGGGGAACGATGACCGTTTAGCGGTAATGAGCAGACTTCTTGTCATCCTCTCGTTTTGTTTCCTCACGTTCGTCGTCGCCGCAGATGCTCAAGATATAGAGAAACTTGAGCCGATTGGCGCAGTTATCAGTTTCACCAGGACCGCGGACTCGGTGACCTTCGACTGCGCCGATCATTCGCAGGTTCGGATCATCATATTTAGTTCCGACCTGGTCCGCGTGCGAGCAGCTTTCACCAAACCACTGCCCGTCAAGGATCACTCCTGGGCCATCGCCAAGCATTTCAGAACCGGGAGCCGTAGCGACCGGATCATTTGACATTTGGCATTTGATATTTTTTATCTGGTTATTCGTGAATGCAAGCTTGTCATGATCCGAAGTGACAAGTAGAAAGAGACACTCGACAATTTATGAAATCTCAAATGATCCGGTCGCTACCGCTTGCGGTTCTGACACAGTCGCGACGCGTTGTGCGAACCTGTATCCTGATCCTGGTTGTAGTGGCCTGCGCGTCTGTCGCGTTGGTTCAACCCGCCCAGACTAAGAAGCAAGGCTGGGTTTCGCTATTCAATGGCAAGGACCTTGCCGGCTGGCACTTGCAGAAGCCGGCTGGTCCGAACGGTTGGAAAGTCCAGAACGGAATCTACGTCAACACACCGCCGAGCACCGACATTCAGACCGACGCGGAATACTACGATTTTCAGTTGCACGTGGAATTCAACGTAAGTGAGGGTGACGGCAACTCCGGAGTTTACATGCGCGACAAATATGAGGTGCAAATCTTCAACAGCTACGGTAAGCCGCCAGTTGATTCCGGGTGCGGTGCGCTT
This sequence comes from Pyrinomonadaceae bacterium, assembly GCA_036559945.1. Lineage (GTDB taxonomy): Bacteria > Acidobacteriota > Blastocatellia > Pyrinomonadales > Pyrinomonadaceae > UBA11740. The sequence goes on along the minus strand of DATBSG010000070.1, from coordinate 4,122 downwards.
TACCGGCGCATCGCTCCCGCAGTAAACGCGTCAAAGCCGCCGGGCGAGTGGCAGACCTACGACATCACTTTCATCGGCCAACGTCTGACAGTCATTCATAATGGACAAAAGGTGCTCGATAAGGTCGATGTGGGTCCGATGGGCACGGGCGCGGCCAGTAAACGCCCTGATGGCCCAGGGCCGCTGCGACTCCAGGGCGACCACAATGCCGTCTCGTTTCGAAATATTCGCATCCGCCCACTCTCGCAAAGCGAAGCCGAAAAGCTTCTGAAAAAGATGGGCGCTCCCGCACACAATAATAAGTGACAACTTGAATGCGGTAATGAGCAAGGTATGTTCGACAAAGTTCGTTTTGTCGCGGACTCTTGACGGCTCTCATCCGGCAGCAGGCGCCAAACTGTCGCTCGTCAGAAGAATAGTTGACGCTCACCGCTGGCTCCTTATCCTTTCTTTGATCGTCTTGTGCTTTCATGCGTCCGGCAGGTCTCTTCGACTCGCTCCGCCCGATCAGCTCTTTTACGAATCACGGCCTGCCATGGGTACTTCTTTCGAGATATACCTGTACGCGCCGGACCGCGAACGCGCCTCTGAACTCTTTGAAGTAGCCTTCGATGAGATAGAACGGGTCGAGCAGGCACTGAGCAATTATCGATCTTCGAGCGAGCTTTCACGCATCAACGCAAACGCGGCTGACGCGCCTGTGATCACCGATCCGGAAGTCTTTGCGCTGCTGGAACGGGCTTTTGATTACAGCCGCCAGAGCAAAGGCGCATTCGATGTGACCGTAGGAAAGTTGATGAAGGCCTGGGGCTTCTTTCGCAGTGCGGGTCGTTACCCGTCTGACGAAGAGTTGGCACACGCGCGGGCCCAAACAGGTTGGCAGAGTGTGAGACTCGACAATCGAACGCGCTCCGTATATTTTCTCAAGCGCGGAATAGAGTTCGACTTGGGAGGGATCGGTAAAGGATACGCGCTTGATCGCGTCGCCGCGTTGCTACGCGAAGCTGGAGTGAAGGCAGCACTGATTATTTCTGGCTCGAGCAGCATCTACGCGATCGGCGCGCCTCCCGGAAAAGCTGGATGGCAGGTGCGCATATTCGATCCGCTGGATCGAACGCGCACACTCTCCACCGTCTCGCTGAAAGATCAGTCGCTTTCAACTTCCGGTAGTTACGAAAAGTTCTTCCGGCTCAATGGCCGAACCTATTGCCACATAATGGATCCGCGAACCGGCCGCCCGGTTGAAGGAATGCTGCAAACGACGGTGATTACTCCGGAAGCTACAGACAGCGATGCACTCTCGACCGCGGTTTTCGTGATGGGTCCGCAGCAATCAGCGAGAGTCCTCGATAAGATCGCCGGAGCTGCTGCGGTGTTTGTAACCGACCGAACCGGTGGCGAACGAATCGTAGAAATTCATTGGCCCAAGTATCAAGCCGCAAGCTTGCTACCATAGGTTAAGACGGAGAACAGATGAACAGAAGGAATTTTGTCAAAGCCGTATCAGCAGGCACGCTCGGCGCGACGGTCGGTCGTGCCAACGGAAAGACGGGCGACATGCAGTCCGTTCCGCCGTCCGACCAGATACGCCTCGGGATTATCGGCGCCGGCAGTCGGGGGCAGGAATTGATGCGTTATTTCTTGCGCGTGTCCGGCGTCCGGTTTGCCGGACTTTGTGATGTATACGAGCCGCGTTTCGCCGCCGCGCGAAAGATCACCGGCGAAGACACGCCCGTCTATCGCGATCATCATCGCCTGCTTGAGGCGCGCGACTTGGACGCAGTCATTGTCGCCACGCCACTCAGTTTCCACGCTGAACATGTGATCGCTTCGCTGCAAAGTGGCCGGCATGTCTATGGCGAAAAATCAATGGGCTTCACCGTTGAGCACTCCGAAAAGATCGTTGAGGCGGTGCGCCGCAGCGGCAAACATTTCCAGGTGGGCCATCAATATCGTTACGCGCCTTGGTTTCAGCAAGTGGTCCAACGTGTCGGCAAAGGCGAGATCGGAAACGTCACGCACATTTATGGTTACTGGCATCGCAATGGTAATTGGCGCCGCCCCGTGCCCGATCCAAAATTCGAGCGGCTCATCAACTGGAGAATGTACAAAGAATATTCAGGTGGACTCACCGCAGAACTCGGTTCGCACCTGATTGACTTTGCCAACTGGCTCTTTGGCGCCACGCCGGAAGCCGTTGTCGGCAGTGGCGGCATCGATACGTACCATGATGGGCGCGAAACCAACGACAACGTTCAGATCATCTTCCGCTATCCCGGCGGACGCACGTTCGTTTTTAGCTCGCTGACCGATAACGCAAAGGTGGGAGCTGAAGTGTGGATCTATGGAAACGACGGCAGTGTCGAAGTAACGATGGAGGATGCGCTCTTTTTCTACGAGCCCAAGCGAGCCGTTTCGCCCGTGCCCGAAGCCACCACCGAACGAGGCGTGCCTACCGGAGCAACGTATCGCACCCGGGGCGAGATGCCCTATCGCGGCCCCGGCAGCCCAGTCAAAAGTCCGGAAGGCGCGGAAGGCAATCCAAATTTTCTGGCTTGTCGGTCGTTCATCGAAAGTTTACGCAACAACAAACGACCATTCGCGGACGAACTCGTTGGCCGCGCCTCGGCTGTGAGCGTCTCTCTCGCGAACAAGGCGATTGAAGCGGGCCGCCGCATTATGTTTGTCGATCATGCGAAGACATAAAAGCGAGGAGAAACTGGTAAGAACCTGAACGAGTATGTCGGTTTCGGTCGTGAAAAACGAATTGATGAGCAAATTACCCCGTTAATCGATTACCGAAGAGGCTAACAAGTAATGACTCGTGTCCTGATCAAAGAGGTGAAAAAACAAACTAGAGTTCGGCTACACTTGATCGTCAGACTTGCCGCGGTTTTGATCGTTTTTGCTGGGGGCATCACCGCAGGGCTCGCCCAGCAACAACAGTTTCGCCCTCCTGCCGTGCCACTCGTCACACACGACCCTTATTTCAGCGTCTGGTCGATGGCCGACAAACTAACGGACGAGCGCACAAAGCACTGGACAGGCGCCAGCAACGGGATGGCAGGAATAGTAAGAATCGATGGAAACGCCTACCGTTTCATGGGCCAATGGGGCGAGAGCGCAAAGGCCATGAAGCAGGTCTCCCTGCAAGTTCTGCCCACCCGATCGATCTACGAGTTCGATGCCGGTGGAATCCGGATGACGCTGACCTTCACCAGTCCACTTCTCCCAGAGGATTTGGACGTGATGTCGCGGCCCGCAACATACCTGACTTGGAATGTACGCTCCGTAGATAATCACACTCACCAAGTCTCTCTGTATTTTGACTGCACGTCTGAATGGGTCGTCAACACCTCGAACGAGCGGGTCATCTGGGCCCGTCACAAAGTGGGTGATCTTACTGTCTTGAGCTTCGGCTCCCAACGGCAGCCTATGCTCGAGAAATCCGGCGACGATCTACGCATCGATTGGGGATACCTTTACCTCGTCATCCCTCCGCAAGGGCCGAGTTCGACTTCGATCTCACCGGGCCGTACGGCGAGAGCGAGTTTCGCCACAACTGGAGCGCTACCCGATACGGATGATCTGCGCATGCCGCGGCCAGCACGCGACGAGCTGCCAGTCTTAGCGGTAGCGATGGACCTAGGAACTGTTGGGACATCTCCAGTTTCGCGCCATCTGATCCTCGCTTACGACGATCAGTTCTCAGTCGAATATTTCTACCGGCGGCTGCAACCCTACTGGAGGCGCAACGGTATGGATGCTGGTGACCTGCTGAAGGCAGCCGAACGAGACTACGCTCCTCTATCAGAAAGGTGCAAAGCGTTCGATGAGGAGTTGATGGCGGACTTGAGAAAGGTTGGTGGAGAAGATTACGCTCGCCTCGCGGCGCTCGCTTTTCGTCAGACTATTGCCGCCCATAAACTCACCGCGGATTTCGACCGTTCCGCACGCTTCTTCTCGAAAGAGAACTTCAGTAACGGCTCGATCGACACCGTTGACGTAACTTACCCCTCGGCCCCCTTTTTCCTTCTTTTTAACCCGCGTTTGCTTAAGGCGCAATTGACGCCAATCTTCGAGTACGCGGCCTCCGGTCGCTGGCCGTGGCCCTACGCTCCG
>DATBSG010000069.1:0-19285 GCA_036559945.1 Pyrinomonadaceae bacterium | reverse complement strand
CGCTGCCAATTCGCGAGGCGCTGGGCGGTTACGCGGATCCCATTGTTTGGCTCGTGCTCGCAGCGTTTTTCATATCGCGGGCAATGATCAAGACGGGCTTGGGTCGGAGGATCGCGCTGCTCTTCATCCGCGCCATTGGTCGTAACAGTCTTGGGCTCGGTTATGCGCTGATTTCGACTGATTTTGTTCTCGCCAGCATTATTCCATCCAACGGTGCACGTTCAGGAGGCGTGATCTTCCCGATCGCGAAGAGCTTGTCCGAAGCTTATCAATCGCGGCCAGGCGATACAGCGCGGAAGCTTGGCGCGTTCCTGATGGTGCTTTGTTATCAGTGCGACGTAATCATCTGCGCGATTTTTCTGACTGGGCAGGCTTCGAATGTGCTGATTGCCAAATTTGCCGGAGCCTCGGCGGGAATTGAACTGACCTACACGCGCTGGCTCTTGGGCGCGATTGTGCCGGGCTTAATTTCGCTGGCGATTGTTCCGCCACTGCTCTATCGCCTGTTTCCTCCGGAAATCAAGCACACGCCCGCCGCCGCCGAATTCGCTCGCGCCGAACTGAAGAAAATGGGACCGATGAAATGGCAAGAATGGGTGCTGTTCATCGTTTTCGTCGGGGTCGCAGCGCTCTGGATTACGCGTGGGTTGTCCGGATTGATTCCCACAATCGGTCATCTTGTTCCTTCCGGGCGGCTAATCGCGGCGTTGACTTATCTTTCGACACTTGATTACGCACTACCGCCGATGTTGGGCGTCGCTGCGCTACTGTTGGCCAGAGTTCTGGACTGGCGTGACCTGGTCACCGAACATGGAGCGTGGGCGGTCTTCATATGGTACGGCGGTTTGGTCAGAATGGCTGAGGCCTTAGGCGAAACCGGAATCACAAAGCGCTTCGCCGAAGCCGCGGGCCGTTTGACAGTTGGTTGGGTGTGGGCGCTGGCGCTGGGCGTGTTGCTGCTGATCTATTTCTACGCTCACTATGGCTTCGCGAGCATCACTGCGCATGTCACAGCAATGTACACTCCCTTTCTGTTGGTGATACTGGCCGCAGGCGCGCCGGCGTCGCTAGCAGTGCTTTCGCTCGCGTATCTTTCAAATCTCGACGCGTCGTTAACGCATTACGGCACCACGCCGGCGCCAATATACTTCGGCGCCAATTATGTGAAACAACGAACGTGGTGGTGGTTGGGTCTGCTTGTTTCCATTCCAAACATTTTGATCTGGATCTTTGTCGGCGCTGCGTGGTGGAAAGTTTTGCGTTGGTGGTGATTTCTTTTCCAAAAAACTCTCTGACAGTAAAGGTATAACTTTAATGGCCGGTTATTCAGGAACGCCGCTCGTGAAGAAGCTCGGCATCAAAGAAGGTTTCAATATCGCCTTCATCAACGAACCCGAGGGTTTTGAAATGGAGTTGGAGTTGCCGAAGGCCGTGACGGTGAACTCGAAGTCAAGGAAGCCGCTTGATTTCGTGCTGCTGTTTGTTCAGAGCAAACGCGAGCTGGAAAAGATGTTCTTGCGTTGCGCCGCGAAGTTAACGCCGGCAGGCATGCTTTGGATAGCGTGGCCAAAGAAAGCTTCGCGCGTAGCAACCGATCTCACGGACAATGTTGTGCGCAATGTCGGTCTCATGAAAGGAATGGTCGACGTAAAGGTCTGCGCCGTCGACGAGGTTTGGTCGGGACTGAAATTCGTTTTTCGTCTGAAAGATCGGCCGAAAAAGTAGTGTTGTTCGCTTACGCTTGAACTCTCCACAACCTTCCACAGCCACTGTGAAAAACCTGTGAATACGCGCGGGCTTTGAGGTGTAAGCCCCTAAGATGGAGCGGCTTACAGCATTTTGCACAGCAAAGCAGCATTCACAACCGTCAGATTTGTAGAACAGGCTGTCCAACCTTGTTCAGGTTCTGCGACAAGAGAGCTGACAAGGCTCGCGGGCTGCTCTAGCTGGCGGCCACGAGACGCAGTGTTGCCTGAGTACACAAGCATGAACGACACGACCATCATCAAAAAATCTTTTCCAAGCTTCGATTGATCTTCGCCTCGATTGCTCGAAGATGAAGATCGCGATCGCGCTTCAAGCGAGCGTCAAAATGACAGCCAACTAATAGTAGGCCCATAAGCGAATCAATCGAAGGTGTTGCGCGAAACATACGGCGAACGCTTTATGTGTTGCGATTAACATTCGATTTTGTTGAGCGTTTGCTTGTGCCAGCGCGCGATCGTTTTCCGCGGCGAGTTAGTCTCAACGAAGCATGCGCCAAGCAAGTGTTTCTAACTTCTATGAACGCTGACGTTGCGAGCGCGAACAAATTTCAGATCAATCCTGATCTGTGAAATGATGTCTCAACACGAATGACCGCGATCGTTCAATTTAGAAGTTGCAAAAAAAACCTTACTCAATATAATTCCAGTCCCTTGTTGGTTAAGAGATGGGCGCTTCGGCGATCGAGTTGACGAAAGTGATTGGCAGTTAGCACTTATTTACCTCGCAAGTTACCGTCAGCCATTTCGTGACTTAAGCTCACGCATTGCTCTTGAGATGTGATGTTGTGAGCGGGCTACCGCCGCTTTCGTTAGTCGGCTGTCGCGACAGATTCTCACCGAGGCTCATCGCCACTTTTCAATCGGGACGGGTTCGAACGAACAGGGCGCAAGCGGCTAGTCTGCTGGAGGGTCTGCAGGAAGGTGTTTGTTTAGTTTTGGGCGGGAGCGTAGAAAATGGCGACAGCAGCAGAAGCAATAGCACTTGAATTGAAGCGATGTCCGCGCTGCGAAGAATCTCTGCCGCGTTCTGAGTTCGGCATTTGTCGTGCGCGGAAAGACGGGCTGAATCTTTACTGCAAGCGTTGCATCCGCCAGAAGATTGCTTTGAGCCGTCAGGCGCTCCGCGAATACAAAACCGCACGCAACAAGCACGCAAGTAGTGCAACCAAGACTCGCGTCACTCTCGACAGCAATGCCGGCTTCTCACCGCGCCGGATTGCCCGGATGCTGCGCAAGCTTTCGCCCGCGGATCGCGTGCGCGAGGCTATTCGGTGTGGGGCGCGGACCCAAAAAGAAATTGCCCACGTCACGCGGCTGCCGAAGGATGAAGTTTGCGACGCTTTGGCTAACTTACTGCTCTGGACCCGCGAAATCCGGACCCAAATCGTCAATCACCAGCGCATGTACTTCGTGAACGAGGTGATGGAAGAACTGCAAAAAGCCTCGGGAAACAAGCCAAAACGGGGGCTAACCTCTTCGTTCAGTTCGGTGGGAGTCCTGATGCCGGGGCGCAAACCCTCAGCCAAAGGCAAGAAACGGCCGGCCAAGGCGACGGCGGCAAAAACCAGGACCGGCTGACGGTCTTTCCAACTTAATCCTGAAAAGCTGCGAGAACTTCTTCGGCGTGTTCGTCCGGTTTAACCTTCTCGAAGACCTTCCTGATTTTTCCCTTCTCGTCGATCAAAAACGTCATCCGGTGATTGCGCATGTACTTCCGCCCCATGAATTTCTTTTCGCCGTAAGTGCCGTACGCCTCTGAAAGCTTTTTGTCCGTGTCGGCCAACAAACGAAAGGGCAAATCGTACTTCTGAGCGAATTTCTGATGCGATTTCTCGCTGTCGAGCGACACTCCCAGCACTTCGATGCCGCGCCTTTTGAATTTCGAGAACGAATCGCGAAACGCGCACGCTTCCTTTGTACATCCCGGCGTGTCGTCTTTCGGATAGAAATACAACGCGACTTTTTTCCCGCGCAGATCTTTCAAGCGAACAATATTTCCGTCGCCATCAGGCACCGCGAAATCCGGCGCCTGGTCGCCCTCTTTGAGTCTTGCCACGTCTTTCGGAATCCTTTACTTGAGATTTAGAGTTAGAGTTAGAATTCTATAGAACGCCTTTGAAAATCAAAACTGCGAAGGGTCATTTTATGGCAACAGCGAAGGGAAAGAATCACTGGCTAGTGAAGCAGGAACCGGAAGATTACTCGTGGGACGATCTGGTGCGGGACGGCAAGACGGCCTGGACTGGCGTGCGCAATTTTCAGGCGCGTAACAATCTGCGCGACATGAAAGCTGGTGACACCGTTTTGTTTTATCATTCAGGCAAAGAGAAGAGCGTCGTTGGCATCGCCGAGGTGGCAAAGGCTGCATACCCGGATCCGACGGCTGACGATGAAAGCTGGATTGCCGTTGACATCAAACCGTTGAAGCGCTTAGCTAAAGCAGTTACGCTGGCCGACATCGGCGCGAATCCAAAGCTGCGCGACCTGCTGCTGTTGAGGCAATCCCGTCTCTCGGTAATGCCAGTGTCCAAAACTGAATTCGATGAGATTGTGAAAATGAGCGGCAGGAAATGACATTCGCTCGCTTCGGTGGTAGCTCCATGCCGCTTGCTACCCCGACGCCTTGGGGTTCTCTGTACCTTACGCCCGGCGGATGAACTTTGCCGCCAGCCAACCAACGGGAACCAGAATCGCCAGGTGAATCCAGTCGTAACCGCCGGTCGTCGTCCCTCCAAAATGGTTGCTAATCATGAGGAAAACCACGGGAACCGCTAAAAACGTGTTCTGTTTTGAGCGCAGTTTCGCTTGTGCTGCAAGTTTTTCGTCGGGTTTTTGGCCGATTTTGATGGCATCGATCATCTTTCTTTGGGCGGGCAGAATCCGCATCCAAACGTTGGCGGCCATGATCGTCCCGAAGATCGCGCCGATATGAATGTATGCCGCCCGCCCGCTAAAAACGCGCATCAGACCGTACGCCGCCGCGACAATCAGCGTGTAGGCAACGACCGCAAACAGCTTTTCGTTTCGGCCGAGCGACGAGATCATAAGCAAGTCGTACACCAGCCAGCCAACGATCAAAGCTCCGACGCCAATGCCGACAGCGGTCCCCAAACTGATATCGGCCACGTCACGATCAATCAACGCGCCACCGCCGATGTAGTAAACGACTATCAGCAGCGCAAAACCGCTCAACCAGGTCGTGGCGGCTTCCCAGCGAAACCAATGCAGCCTGCGTGAAAGCTCATCCGGCACTTTTCGTCTCTCGACGACGTAGAACCCGCCGCTGTGCACCATCCAAATTTGCGCCGATTTGCCGACGTTAGCGACGGCTTTCTCTTCCTCGCTAAGCCGCGCGTCCAGCCAGGTGAAGTAGTAAGTCGTGCCAACCCACATGATGCCCGCGAAGACGTGGACCCAGCGGGCAATGAAGTTTAGCCACTCGCTAACGATTGGATTGAGTTGCATATTTGGAGTGCGCCGGCAGAGCGAAGCGGCGACGGCGCTTTCTCTCAGAGCTATGTCAATAAAAGAGCTTCAGGAATATCCAAAGCGGTGTCTCCCGATGAATCGGGATTGCCACCGCACTCCAAATCAACTTCCGCGATAAGTGGAATACCCGAACGGGCTGATCAAAAGCGGCACATGGTAATGCTCGACGCCCGCTTCGATCAGGAAAGTCACGATGATTTCCGGATAGAAACTCGGCTGGCTCAACGATTCGAAGTACTTCGCGACCGCGAATACCAGGCGATAGGTGCCGGGCCCGAGTTGGCGCTCGCTCAGGACAAATTGCTTGATGCGTCCGTCGTCGTCCGTTTCCGCTTGCGAAAGTGGCGACCACCCCTCGCCGGCGTTCAGAATCTCAAGCGTGACGCTCACTCCAGCCGCCGGCCGGCCGCGCGAAGTATCGAGTATGTGGGTTGAAAGTGTGCTCATGTCGAAACGTCAGATTCGAGCATTCTGCTTAGTCTAAGCTGCGCAATTTTTCGTTGTTCCTCGGCGGCCAGTCGGATCTCAGTTTCAGGATCGTTTGCCAAACGCTGTTTCAGCGAAGCCAGGATTTCGTCCGCAGACTTGCCACTGGCACAGATGATGAAAATGAAACCGAATCGTTCTTCGTATTCTCGATTGCCTTGTGCCAAAGCAACTTTGGTGTTGGCGGCGGCGAGTTGCGCGTTTGACTGTTCCTGGGCCGACCAGTTCTGCGCCTGCTCTGATTGCGCAGTTGCGGCTTTCTTCTCCCCGATCTTCGGGTGCGCCCGAAAGGCTTCGAGCCAATTGTCTTCTCCTAACGACCACCAGATTTCGTCAGCCTTAGACAGTAGAGACTTGAGGCCTTCGAAGGGTCGAGCCTCGGTCATTCTCTTTGCCCAGCGGGTTGAGCCGCAGCATTTTAGAAACTCAGCTTCAGCCTGTTTCGGCGGTAAGCGGTTGAGTTCGTAGAGCGTCATCGAAAACCGTGTCGGAAGCCCGACCGTCAGGGAGGGCCAGTCGCGTAAGATGCCCTCCCTAACGGTCGGGCTTCTGACACACTACTCAACGCTGCCGTAAACCCGCAGTCGACTCACGCCGCCATCCGGAAAAACATTGAAGCGAACGTGTGATGCGACGCCTGTGTCCATCACTTCGTCAAAAAAGTGACGCGTGTGCGCTTGCAGTTTTGTGCGCGCCAGCACTGGCTTCCAGACAAACTCCGGGTCTTGCAGCGTTTCAAGCGGCACGTCCGCGACGTTGCAGCTTTCAAGTGAACAACTCTCCGGAAAATTTCCTTTGAACCACGACGTATCAACTTCCAGACGGCGGACGCGCCCGGGCGCGCCAAGCTTAATAATCGTCCAGTCGTGCCCCGGCCCGCGCCGGCGTTTAGTTTCCCAACCGTCACTCATATTCACGGCGCGTCCCGGCATGATCAAGTTGTGACGATGTCCAAAGAACATGTCGCTGCACGACAGCACCATGCCGCCGTTTTCGACCGCGGCGAGATCGATATCACCGGCGATTTGGCTGAGGCGATTCCATTGCGGAACTACTTCGCCGTAAATGCGCAAGCGCGCCACGCCACCGTCCGGATAGATCTTGAAACGCAGATGCGTCCAACGCTCATCGCTGGTGATGGGGAATGGATTTTCAGAATCGCCGTTAAGGTTCGACTTGGGCAGAATCTCAGTCCATTGCTGCGACGGATCCAGCAGTTGCTCAGTGGTCGGCAGGCCATCGACCGCGCATGCTTCCAATGAACACTGCTCCGGGTAATTCCCTTTGAAGTGCGAAGTATCTACGACCACACCGCGAATCACGCCGGGCAATCCCAGCCTGATGATGCACCAATCGAATCCTGGTGTTCGTCGGCGTCGTGTTTCCCAACCGTCCATCCACTTGCCGAGATCGGTGTACTTGCCTTCGATGAAAACCGCGGCGGATTGTCTTAGCAGATTCTCTTTCGGCGCAAAGAATTCATCGTTGGCATGAAGAACAGTGCCACCAAGTCGCTCAGAAGCCAGATCGATCAATTCCGTGAAATCCATAAGAGTCTAAGCCACAAAAAGGCACAAAAGGCACAAAAAGGGAAAACCGTAACTACATATCTCGGCTGAGAATGTATTTCTTAACTTGAATTTTTGGCCCCCCAAAATTGATGAGTAATCCATGTTCGATTCGAGAGGCGCGAAGGTACCCTAACAGTTGTGCAATGTGATCATCGACTAAGCATTTGCAGGCTTTGATTTCAACTACAAGCTTGTTCTCGACAAACAAATCAGCGCAGAAGTGACCAAGCAAAGTTCCGTCCTCGTCGCAGACATCCAATGGATGTTGCTGGATAAGTGAAATCCCAAGTTTTGAGAGTCGATGGGCTAGAGCGTTTTCGTAAACCTTTTCAAGGTGTCCGCTCCGGAGGAACTTATGAATTTCGAAACTCGTTTGCCGGACGACATCGCACAATTGATTGACTTCAGCAGAACGTACCGCGGCATCACCCGGCTTGAGTAACTTTTCAATAAGTGGGCTCGCCTGACTTTGCATTTTTCTTTTGTGCTTTTTGTGCCTTTTTGTGGCTAATTTTGATTTCTCAAGATTACTTGTCCGCTCCGGCCAAAAAATTCCCCGCCATCATAAACCATCTGCCCGCGCACGAAAGTTTTTTCTACGACTCCGCACAGAACCTCTCCATTGTACGGCGACAATTTGTGCCGATGATGCAACATCGATGGCTCGACCTGGACTTCGCCGTCGGGATTCCAAATTACGATATCGGCATCGTAACCGTCTTTGATCGCGGCCTTCAGATTCTGCAATCCAACCTGCCGCGCGGGTTCGCTGCAAAGCCATTTGGTTAAGTCTTCAATCGTAAATCCGCGCTCTCTTGCTTCCGTCCAAATCACTGGCAGGCGAAGCTGCAAAGAAGAAATGCCGCCCCAGGCATTCATGAAATCGCCTTCCTCGCGCCGCTTCATTTCGGGCGGGCACGGAGAATGATCAGACACAATAAAATCGATGGTCCCATCGCGCAGCGCGTCCCAAAGCTGTTCGCGATTCTCGCGTTCACGAATTGGCGGACAGCATTTGAATTCAGTCGCGCCATCGGAAATATCTTCAGCCGCAAAATGCAGATAGTGCGGGCAGGTCTCTGCGGTAATCGGCAAGCCGAATCGTTTGGCATTGCGCAGCATCGACAAGGCGTCAGCCGAGGAATGATGCACGATGTGAACGCGACAGCCGGTTTCGCGGCAAAGACGGATCATCAGCGCGACGGCTTCGTTTTCAGCTTCGCGCGGGCGCGAACGCAGGAATGTTTCGTAAGCACGCGCGGGCGCGCCGGCGATGGACCGACAGCAAGCGTCAATCGGCCCCGGTAACTCAGTGTGTACAATCAGCAACGCGCCCAGCCGCGCGAGTTCGGGCATCGCTTCGCGAAGATCTTTCTCAGTGACGTTCGGAAATTCCTCGACGCCCGAATTAATCAGAAAACACTTGAAGCCGACGACGCCGGCTTCCCACAGCTTCGCCAACTCACCAGTATTTCCCGGCACGACTCCGCCCCAGAATCCGACATCGACATGCAATTTGTCGCGCGCCGCTTCCAACTTCACGTTCAATCCGTCCAGCGTCGTCGTCGCGGGAATCGAATTTAAGGGCATATCGACAATCGTAGTTACGCCGCCCGCCGCCGCGGCACGCGTGGCTGTCTCAAATCCTTCCCAATCAGTTCGGCCAGGTTGGTTGACGTGAACATGCGTATCGACCAGGCCGGGCATTACGATCGAATCGTCGGCCTCGATCAGCTCAGCGCCCGGCGGAACGTCTTCTAAGATTGAAATGGCCGAAACGTAGCTGCGCGTGATATGCACCGACGCCGGGCCGACCCCGTGTTCGGTGACGACCCGGCGCCCGCGGATAACTAGCTCGACTGGATGCATTTTTAGGCGGCCCAGCTTGCCGGCGGAGGCGGTGGTGAAGCGAACGGCATCTCGATTTCGGGAAACACGCGTCGATAAGCAACAGCCTGCGCCGCAAACGCGACCGGCAGATAAAAATAGACGCCGACAATGCAGCACAACAAGCCCAAAAATGTGAAGACTCCGTTCAAAACGATCAACCCGAGGACACCGCCGAAGTTGGCTTTTCCTGCCTTGAAGCTGAGTTTGACTGCGTCGAGTCCTGACATCTTCCGATCCGCGACTAACGGAAAAGCGAACATGAAAAAGATTTCCAGCAGAATACTCACGACTGTGATCGTGAGGAAGAAAAGTATTTCAATGCCAAAAAACGGGAGAAAGAATTGTCGTGACTCCTCGGGACTGGGATGGGGCCCGCGCGGCATCGTCGTGACCATCATTGCGAACATGAAAATGTAATAAGGCACCAGCAAGACGAAGAGCGGTAATATTTTGACCACTGCGACGACCAGACCCTGAACAAAATAGTCGAACCCTTTGAACAGCAAACCGAATTCGACTGGCTGGTGCCGTTGTCGCTGCTGTAAACAAAGAAAGATCCCGACCATCATCGGACCCAGCAAGACGATCGGCACCAAACCACCGATCAGTAAGCCAACCAGCGTGAGTCCAAAGAACAGCCAATACTGATCCTTGATTAGCGCCCATCCCTCTTTAATGCATTCCATTGGCGCGATCACGCCACGGCGAAATTCCGTCGGATTCGGGGTCATCGCTTCGTCCTCCGTTCTGTGCCGCGAGATTTATCACGGGGTGAGGGCCTCCCGCAAGAGTTTGTTATTGGGAAGCTGACGCAGTTACCGCCGCGGTCCTTAACCAGCCGATGCTTGAAGCGAGGTTTTGCACCTGTTCCTTGATGGCGTCGGCGTACATCACGGCGCCCTTGCGATTCGGATGGGCAATGGCCGCCAGGCGACACACCATCAAGCTGTCTTTTCGTGCGCGCTTTTGATCGTCAGTTTCACCAGGTTGTTTTCTGAAGAAGTCTTCGCACATAGACGATCTTTGGCTCCGCACTTCATCGTTAGCGTGCAAGCTCACTCTGCCCAACGTAACCACAGCCAGCATCTTTCTTACCGTGGTGGCATCGAAACCCCAAAGGCGGGAATCCCGCGCGGCAAATGCGTGCTCTGGGAGAAAGATCACCTTTGCGAACGAAACCCTTTGCCGCGAACCCTTCGCGATGAGTTGCTCGTTAACTTTCGCGACTGCCTGCATCAGGATACGGTTTGACGCTTCATACCACGTGTGTGAAACGGTCGTGAGCCGGTCGAAGAGTTCGTCGTCACTCAGCTTCGGATGTTCGGAAGTCAGCGGCGCATAAAATCTTTTCGCGAGCGCCCGCATGAACAGATCGCGCGGCGTCTTTTCGGAAATCACCGGATAGTAACCGGTCGCTACTACATGCGCGTTCGGAAATGATGAAGTTATTCGCAGCAGTAATTGCTCGACCGGCGCGCCGCACTTTTCCTCGGCCAGTGCTTGAATTCCCTCGGGTGTGTTTGCCGCGTTGAGAAATCGGCGCCCATTGATGTCGTTGATACAACCGTCAACGAGCACCAAATCTACCTGTAACGGATCGCCGATCGATCGCAGGGCATCGTCAATCTGATCGTGGAGTGTCGGCCACGCACTGTTTACTTCGCCGTAAACCGTCAGGGACTTTGGCGGGGCGGTTCCCGCAGATCCGATCATGGCGCCGGCATGCGCCTCGATTGTCTCGCGCACCGTCAAGCCTCGCGTCTCCTCCAGCCAACTCTTCACCATGTACCAGGATTTATGCTCGGTCTTCAGGCCTTGGCCCCAGAGGATCGAGTCGCCCAGCACCAGCATGTTGAAGTCGCGTGGAGCACTGCGATTCGCAGTCGCCGCCGTTTGCCCCTGAATCGTGGAACAAAAGACGAGAAGCACTGCGGCTACGATCGCGACGGGATGTTTGAAGTGTGAAGCGGATTTCATGCGTGCTGTTTTCAGGATTCTAGCGCATCAAACTTTGGAACACCCACTGGGATTGACGCTTGTGATCGCGGCCTATTGCTTTAGATGCAAGAGAAAATCTTTGAGCAGGTTTAAGGATACCTGAAGGCGATAGTCTTTCGTCGAACGAAGGTCGTCGATCGGCGAAACTTCGCCGGCGAGAATGCGAGTCGTGTTCGCGATGGTTTGGTCGTCGATTGGCTGATTGTGCAGCGCGGCTTCGGTCTGGAAGCAGCGCAAAGGAATGGGCGCAACGCTGCCGAGCGCGATTCGAATGTGATTTATCCGGTCGGCTTCCAGACTTGCGACCGCGGCGAAACAGATTTTGGAGATAGCCTGGGCCTTACGCGTGCCCACTTTGCGGTAATAGTGAGGGAAAGCGCTCGGGGCGCGCGGCAGGCGAATCGCGCGCAGCAACTCGTCAGGACGAATGTCCATCTGTTTGTAGCCGCGGTGGAATTTGGCATACGGAATTCGCCGTGCGCCCGTTTTCGAAACCAGCTCGAGCTCCGCATCATACGCAAGCAAGGCCGGCGGCGAGTCGGCCGCCGGCGAAGCATTCACGATATTTCCGCCCAGCGTCCCACGATTCTGGATCGCGATACCCCCGGTTTCTCTCGCGGCTTTGCAGAGCATTGGAAATTCTTCCTGCAGAATCGGATGCTCTTGAACCTCTGTGTACGTTGTCAGCGCTCCGAGCGTCACCTGATTTCCGGTAACTTCAATTCCGCGCAACTCTTTCAGATTCCAGATGTTGACGTAGTTTTTGTGCGGGAGTTTCCCGGCTTCGAGCAGCACCATCAGATCGGTTCCGCCAGCAAACGGTTTCCATCTGCCGTTATCTTGCGACAGGACATCAAGAGCTTCGGACAGATTGGCGGGAGAAACGAGCTGGTAGGAAGGGACGTAGGTTCTCATCTGAAATTATCTCTGGGACGCACGCACCACTGACTCAAAGATCTTCATGTAGCCCGTGCAGCGACAAAGATTCCCAGCCAATCCATTCCGAATATCGGCTTCGCTTGGATTGGGAACTTTCTCAAGCAGGTTAACCGCTGCCATGATCATTCCGGGCGTGCAGATGCCGCACTGGGCGCCACCGTGTTCAATGAATGCCTGCTGCACAGCATGCAACTGCGTTTCGCTCGTCGCAATGCCTTCGATCGTCTTAATCGAGGCGCCTTCGATCTGCGCGACTGGCACCAGACAACTGTTGACGATTCTTCCGTCGATTATGACCGTGCATGCGCCGCACTCACCTTCGCCGCAGCCCTCCTTCGTCCCGGTCAGATGCAGTTGGTCGCGCAGCACATCGAGCAGGCGCTCCATCGGATAGACATTCAGCTTCCGAGACTGGCCGTTGACCGTGCAGTTGATGTCAATCTTGCCTGACAAATAGCCTCCTTCCGTGCATCTTTGCGCGCATGCAGTTTGATCGATCTTTTGTTGTGCCCAGAAGAACGAAGCATACCATGTTCGCGTGTTGCAAAGGCGTGCTGAAAGCGCGTGCGGAGTTGCGGAGAATATGTCGGCAAGGTCGTCCGTTTCGACCGTGCAAATTACTACTTGTTACGGTAGGAGACGACTAGATCGTTCCGGTGGTCAAAGGCCTGCACCAGCAACTTGATTCTTCCGACTGCCTTCGGAAACGTAACTTTAGTTCGTCTTATCGCGCCGTCCCGAGCGCTGAGAGACTTATAAGGACAGCCGTTCACTGAAATGTCCAACCGCGAAATTCTCTTATGTTTGTCACGCGCTAGAATCTTCTTGCGCTTGCCACGTGGCCGAACCGTAGAAGTCGCGACTATGTTCAGCGCGCGGTCTTGACCTTTCACGCGTCTTAGTGAGAGTGAATAGATTGGCTTTGTGTTTAAAATGGCGGCCGCTCTTTTAACGAGATCCACATTGCGCTTTAGGAGATCGTTCTTCGTCATGTAGTGCCGATGATCTGGAGCAATGCCCAATTCTTCCAGCGGCCTTCCGTCACGCCGCCCGACGCGAATGCTGCGACGAATAGCGACCATCAGTTCGGTGTCTCTGGGAAGTGCCTTGAAAGGAGACTTGGAATTTTTTGCCGCTGCGTTAATAAAGTCGTCGTACCACCAAACATTGGCGCCGCCGGCGCCTGTATTGTCACTGGTGCCCAAAACGTCACCGATCTCGTTGTCCTGAAAACCGGCGGCAAACATGTCGGTGGTGCTGTAGGATAGGGCATCCGTGATAAGCAGCACGGGTCCGTAGTAAACTTGGCCGATACCGTTACAATCCTCATCGGAGCTGATCGGAAAGCCGAGAGAATAAGTGGCTCCGGTGATGACAGCTTCAGCGATCGAATCCGCCCAACGCAAAAGTCCCAATCGCTTCGGAGCTTTCCTGCAAATCTCCAGATTAAGTGATGAGTTAATGAACTCGAACGACTCCGGCCGTATTCGCCGGGGAGTGAATAACTGAAGCAGGCGTTCACCTGATCGAATCTTACCGCCCGGATTGCCCCGCACGTCGATGATTAGACCTTCTTGCGGAAATCCTTTCTTCGTGATTACTCGCCGGAATTCTTTGACAAATTCATCCGTATCAGGCGGATCAAAGCTAAAAAGCCTGATGTATCCGAAATCGCGTCCATCGACTGGTCTGACTTCGGCATAGAAGACATCCTCAAACTCCTTACGGACGCGCAGGTCTCGCACAGGCGGACCAAAAAGAGTTCGCTTGAGCTGATTGATCTTGGTTTTCTTAATGTCGATCGCGGCTCTCTTTTTTTTCGTAATCCTCTTAGAGAGGGGTTTTGCGTCTCCCTGGTAAACCAACCATTCCAGCCTCAACGTCAGGATTTTTTTCGTGCGCGTCTGATAAGTGAGATCGACCCAATTCTCATCGGGAGGCAACGAGGTGTCGAGGGGCCGCACGGTGAGGTTATCCAGTCCGCGCGCGAATCGTGCTTCCAAGTTACTACCGGCCTGGGTCTCTCCGTTCAACTCGATGACCCTTCGAATTAGAATTCCGTTCCAATAAAGAACCTCCACACCCGGTTCGAAAGAGGCCACCTCTTCGGCTTGGTCAGGAGCCGCGGGCAGTGTTTCGCGCAGGACGCGAGAGACGAGAAACTTTTCGACTCGCTTGCCTTTGACGCGGGCGAAATATTGCTCGACCAGAAAAGGAAGAAAGGCAGTGTGATCTCGAAAAGGCGTTGGCAGCAGATATACCGTGTGAAGATCGCGAAGTGAAGCGAAGATATCCAGCAATCGCTTGTGGAATTGCAGTCCCGTTTCCATCTCGCTGCCCTTAGTTTCCAAGCGGAACTTGAGCAGCTTCAGTCGCTGAATTGGATTGATAGCGTGCATCGCGCGCTTGAGCGGAAGATGCACATAATTCATTTCGAACAAGAGAATGGCCTGGTCCACAATTCGCAGCCGCTCGGTCCGGGATAAGTTGGACTTTTTTTCGACGCTCGGAAGAAATTTGTTTAGTTCGATGATCTTTTCCGCGCGCTCAATTTCTTCCAGAGTTTTCCCTGCTCCTGTTTCGTTTTCAGCCACAGTCTCCTCTTCTGGACCAGCAGATAGTCCGGCTGCGCGTCAGCAGCCCTTCGGTTTCACACCTCAGTACACCTCGCGCCACATCGTGCACACACATAGCGCCCGCGACGTGGTTTCGGAAATCCACGGCGGCCACTCTGGAATCTAATGTTACCGTCGGCTTATGGCGCGGCTTATTTTTTAGGTTTGGCTGCCTTTTTCTTCCCTGCTTTCTTTGGTCGCTTGCCGCCCTTCTTGCCGCCGGGATCGTCGCCGGTACCGAATAGAATGGTGGTTGGAAATTCGTTAGCAAAATCCTGAGACATGGTGGTTCTCCTTTGTGGTGTTCTTACCTGGTGATTTTCAAAATCTGCGCCAGTTGCGTTCGGTACATCTGAATGTCAGGCCGGCGCAGATAGCTTTCGTAGCTTTCCGTGCCCCACTTCTGTTGCAGTTCACTGCACGCTGTATCGGCGCGCGCGGCGTAAGCCTGCGCCGCGGACTTGTCTCCGGCGAGGTCGCTGGCACGTGCGGCTATCAGAAGCGCGCGCCATTCTGAATCCTTCTGGCCCGCTGGTGCAAATATTTTTTGCGCCTCCAGGGCGGTTTGCAGTGCAGCCGCCGGGTCTTTCTGGAGGAGCAGCACTTCGGCCAGCGCCAACTGTGCGCTGGTGATCAACGGCCGAGATTTCAATTTTTGCGCCATCCCGAGAGCTTCTTCGCAGACGGTTCGGCCTGCTTGCGGCGCGCCCGAGAATGCTTGCGCCAGTCCCATGGTGAACTTGGCTTGCAGCGACACGTCCGGAAATTTCTCGCTGGAATCCAACGCGAGCTGGCTTTCTTTCTTAGCTTCGGCGTACTGACGTTGGCTCAGAGCCATGCGCGCCCTGATCAGATGCACCCAGGCCAGCACGGTCTTCAACTGCGCTTCTTTCTTGTTCGCCACTTCAAATGCCGCGTCCAACGCCGCCCGTGCGTCGTCGTAACGTCCTAATTGCCAGAGGAAATTGCCGCGGTTCATTTGGTCCGAAGCCTTGCCACGTTCAGAGTGACGTGCGTCATCGATCTTGAGCTTTTCATCCAGGTGCGAAAGCGCTTCTGTGTACTTCTCCTGGTTGACACCGGTCAGAAACGCCAGATTCATGTGCGAATCCGCGACGCCCGAGTCGTCGGCCGCTTTCTTCGCCAGGTCGCTCTGCTCCTCAAAAAGCTTCAGGGCGGTGCCGTCATCGCCTTTGTCCTGGTAGGCGCGCCCGAGCAACGTCAGCGCCAGCGACGTCTCACGGCGATACCCGCGGGGTTTGTAGAAGTCGAGTGCTTTCTGAAGTTCAGATATCGCTGCATCGTTATCGTTTTTCTGAAAGTACAAGCGACCAAGAGACAGGTGCGCCTTCATCTCGTTGGCCTGCGAATTATTTCGCTGCGCCAAATCGAGGGCCTGCTGAAAGTAGTTTCCGGCTTCGTCAAAATCGCCATTACTAAGAAATGCCAATCCCAGATCGATCAGGCCGTTAGTCGCGACGTTCTTGATGTCGCTGTTTTGCGCGACGCGAATAGCGTCGGCTGCCAACTGTTTTGCACCTTCAACGTTTCCTTCGTCTCGATAGACCAGGCTCAACTCAAGCTCAGTTCGCGTGCGCTGATAGATGTTTTCCTGACTCTTTAACATCTCCAACACTCTTTCAAATTGAGCTTGCGCCTCCGGCAATTTGCCCGCGCCATAAAACAAAACACCGCGTTGGAAAACGACCTCAACTAATCCTTCGTGATTGGTTAACGCCTGGTATATCTCTTCAGCGCGCTTGAAAGCCTTCTCGGCATTGTCTGCGTCGCGTCGCCGGCTGTAAGCAGTGCCAAGACGCAGAAAAGCCCCTGCCGATTGCGCATCCGACTCGGTGGCCTTGGTGTAATTCTCGATCGCCTTATCCGGTTGTTCGTTCCGTTCGTAAGCGCGGCCGAGATCGACATATGCGTTCGCCTTCTCTTCTGCCGAAGCTTGATCGAGAAATTTTTGATAAGACGCAACCGCCGCGGGAAACTCACGCCTGACAGTTGCATCAATCGCGTCAAGATGCAGTTTGTCGCTGTTGCTCAAGGCCCGACGACCTGCTAGGGCGGCCGCGTCCAGCACTTCGCCCTGAGCCTGTTCCGTGTTGCTTATTTCCAGATAGGCTTCCGCCAATCGCGCGTGCGCCGGCGCATATTGAGGATCCAAATCAACCGCTTGCCTCAAAGCCTTGCTAGCTTGAAAGTAAGTGCCCGCATGGATGGCATTAACGCCTTCATCGAAATAAGGCCTGGCGGCGGCGTTCACTTGGTAGGGCGCAGTTCGCCACAGCCGAATCACGATCCAACCAAGCACAAGTACCAGAATCGCGGCCAGCGCAATTTGAACTTTTCGCGAGCGCAGGCCCTGGCGAATCTCTGCTACAACGTCTACCCCGGATGCGCGTGATGACTCACGCGTAACGCTCGGAAATACAGCGGTGACACTCGACAGTGAAGATCGTAAAAGCCGCAGCTCCTCAAGCATCTCGCCGGCCGACTGATAACGCGCGTCAGGGTCCTTGGCCATCGCCTTCAAAATGATGTTTTCCAGTTCGCGCGGAATGCCGGGATTGACCAGCGATGGTTTACGCGGCTCGACTTGCAGTACTTTCGAAGAGATTTCGATCTTGCTGTTGCCGGTGAATGCGGGCTTTCGCGTGGCGCATTCGTAGAGGGTCACTCCAAGTGAGAAGAGATCGCTGCGGCCATCGATCTCCATCCCCTTGAGTTGTTCCGGCGACATGTAAGCGACGGTGCCGACGATGTATCCCTCTTCAGTCAGTTGAGTGTCGGTTTTTGCTTCCGCGTCGAGCACTGCTGTTTGCGCGATTCTCGCCAGGCCGAAGTCGAGCACCTTCGCCTGGCCGCGGGGAGTGATAATCACGTTCTGCGGTTTGACGTCGCGATGGATGACCCCGCGCGAGTGCGCCTCTGCCAGAGCTTCCGCGACCTGAATGCCAACGTCGATCACTTCTTCAGGCGTCAGCGGGGCTGCCTGAAATTTGCTGTAGAGCGTTTCGCCCTCAATGTATTGCATCACGATGAAGGGACTGGCGCCGTCTTCGTTCACCTCGTAAATCGCGCAAATATTCGGGTGATCGAGCGTGGCTGCGGCTTTGGCCTCGCGCAGCAGACGCTTGCGCGCGTGTGCGTCATCGATTGATTTCGCCGGCAGCACCTTGATGGCAACTCTTCGCTCGAGCTTGGTGTCCTGGGCCAGAAACACTTCGCCCATACCGCCCGTTCCGAGCTGTTCGATAATTCGATAGTGAGCGATCTGTTCGGCGACCAAGTTGGATTACCTCGCCACGACCTGGATTTGAGGAAGGTCGCGACTCACTGCCCCGGATTCGGTGCTGGAAAACAAGTTGGAATACGCCACCGCCGTTACGACGCGATCAATTGATTGAGACTTCTACTCTGAAGCATCACGGTTGTCAATGAGCATATTCCCGCCCAATTCTAGTCGAGCAATGATCCTGTCCTCTCCTTTATGCAGCCTCCATAATTTCCTCCGGCATGAGTGGAATCCTTGTGAAGCTTGTGCCGGTGGCGTGTTCGATCGCGTTGAGGATTGCCGGCGCTGGGCCATCCATCGGCAGCTCGCCGATGCCTTTCGCGCCTGCGGGACCGAATGCATAAGGGTTCTCTTCGAAGTGGACGCGAATCGGCGGGATGTCCGCGGCCGTGGGCATGATGTAGTTCGTCATTTGACTATTCAGCATTCGCCCATTTTCCCAAACGACATTTTCATAGAGCGTGTAGCCAATCGCCTGTGCGACTCCGCCTTCGATTTGTCCCGCAGCCAGGACGGGATTGATCACTCGGCCAACTTCCTGTACCGCGACAAAGTCATCGACATGAACTTCGTAAGTCAGGCTGTCGTAGGAGACTTCCGCAACGTAAACCGCCCACGCAAACGCGCCGTACGCGTCGCCTTCGTACTTTTCATCGTCCCAGCGAATGCCCGGCGGCGGCGTGTATTGGCTCGTCGATTTAAGCGGACCAAACTTCGCGAAGTATTCGCCGCAGGCTTTTTGAAATTCCGCTTGTGTGCTCTTGTCTTTCAAGAGGGCGCTGCCGACGAGTGTTTGTTTCAGACCTAGCACGGCCGACTCGACTAACTTGCCGACGATCATAGTGGTGCGCGACGCGACCGTGGGCCCGCTGTTCGGCACATTGCCAGTGTCTGGCTGGACAACCTCGATGAGATCGTAATCGATACCGAGCGCCTCAGCGGCGATCTGCGCAAAGATCGTGTTGGTGCCCTGACCGATCTCCGTGCTGGCCGCGAAAACCTTGATGCGACCTTCAGCCGTCGCTTCGGCGCCGACGACGGACTGCAAATAAACTTCACCTGAGCCGGTGAAGCCCGCGCCGTGCATGAACGAAGCGAAGCCAATGCCTTTCTTGATCCGCGAAGACCCATTCGAGCCCTGCCTCACGGTCGGGCTATTGCCCCGATTCTCTCTCGCAAATCGATCGCGTTTCGCGTGATAATCGCTCAACTCAAACGCGCGATTCA
>DATBSG010000068.1:0-8551 GCA_036559945.1 Pyrinomonadaceae bacterium | reverse complement strand
AAGCGAGTTCAGAAAGACGCGCGGCTGAAACTGGCGGCGGTCGGATAGTTCATTCGAGACTGATTAGAGACCTAACGACGGGTCGACGGAGGAGTGAAAAGCGCGGACAAGTCATTAGCAAAGAATGTGCTGCCTGGCGTTTTCGTGTCTGTAGTGAGTTGAATAACAGAAAATGTCCGCGCAACATCCTTAACCGAGGAAGCCACATCGGCAGTGAACGAGCCATGGGCGTTGCCGAGCAATGTCACCTCGACTTTTGAAGCCTCTCCGATTTCTAGATTCACGGCTACGCTGAAGATCGCGTCGTGTGGAAACCGGCCGGCGATTGAAGAAGATCCAGGCGCGCTCAATATTCCGCTGGCTGGGAGATCGAGCGTAAAGAACTCAGTCGGCGGCTGAAAAGTGCCGGATTGGAACAAGATGAGGGCCGCGTTTCCGGACGGAATAAAAAGGCGAAACGTGACAAGATAGCGCCCGTCGCCGCGAGAGGCGATGAAGGTACAACGGAATTTTGCGGGCGGCGCCCCTGCCTGTTGCGTAAGCTGAATCCAGTTACCATTGCCTGAAAGCGGAAGATGCTTAATACGAACCTGGCCAAATTGGCCGATGGGATCGCCGACGCGGCACTTGCCAACTTCCTGATCGGTTTTAGGGATACTATCAACCGGCTCGTCGTTGAATTGGACGGACAAGAGCTTTTCGGACCCGCAGGAACTAGTGATTACTATTGCCGCCGCGGCCGCTGAAAACGTAAAGCGTCGCGCTTGTCGCAGAACGAATTTCAAAAGGGTACTTCGCGCGCCCAATATAGTTAAACGGATTCGGTGAACCATCGACGTACCGGTCGATCTAATACAACATCAGAAGATAACTGTCTAGGTTGCGAACCGAAAGGTTGCCGTTTTCAATAATTCGGGTGCGGCGGTTCGGTCTCTGAGTCGATTCTAGTTCGCGGGAAGGATTTAAGCCCTGCGCATCATCGCCGGCAAGTTTCGTGGACGAAAACTGAAGAGTCCGCCGTCTGCGCAGACGCGGCCGACGTCAGATCGTCTGCGTGAGACGCTCTTCAATATCCTCGCGCCGCGAATTGAAAAGGCGCGATTTCTTGATCTCTGCGCGGGAACGGGTGCCGTGGGCATCGAAGCGCTCTCGCGTGGCGCGGCGCACGTGATCTTCGTCGATCAATCGCGGAAGATGTGTGCCTTGATTGATTTGAATGTAAGCACGCTTGGCATCGACAGGTCTGAAATCGGAATCGTGACTGTTGAGGCGGTTGATTTTGTGCGGAAGCGCAAACCGACTGGCCAACCTTTCGATCTCATCTTCTACGACCCGCCTTACGGCGGTGATTACGAGCGGGTGCTCAAATTCATGGGTGAACCTGCAGGACAATTACTCGCCGACGATGGCTTGGTAGTAGTCGAGCATGCGAAGAAGAAAGAGCTTCAGCCAGAATTTGGTGCATTAAGACGTTACCGCGTGTTGAAGCAGGGCGATTCGGTCTTGAGTTTCTATCGAGCGATCTAAATTGGGAGCGCGGGCGCCTCGCCCGCTTCGCGCTCTCAATTGCGGACGAGGGCGTCCGCGTTCCCAACTTCCGGCAGCGTCGCACATTCAGTAGAATTCATGTGAATGCTGGTCCTCGGAATTGAAACTTCCTGCGATGAAACTGCCGCGGCTGTAATTCGTGACGGTTGTGAAATCGTTTCTTCGGTTATTTCATCGCAAATTAAGATTCACGAAAAATTTGGCGGCGTCGTGCCGGAGCTCGCTTCGCGCGAGCACCTCGACAAGATTGTTCCCATCGTCGAAGAGGCACTAGCCCGTGCGAATGTTATCAAGCAAGACCTTGACGGAATTGCTGTCACGATCGGCCCGGGTTTGATTGGCTCATTGCTTGTCGGCGTGTCATACGCGAAGGCGATGGCCTACGCGCTGAACAAGCCGCTCGTCGGCGTGAACCACATTGAAGGTCACATTTACTCGGTCTGTTTCGAGAATCCTCCGATCGAATATCCCGCACTCGCGCTGATCGTTTCGGGCGGTCACACGAATCTCTTCTTTGTGCCTGAGCCGGGCAAATACAAAGTCGTCGGCCGCACGCGCGACGATGCGGCGGGCGAGGCGTTTGATAAAGTCGCGAAGCTGCTTGGGCTTGGCTATCCCGGCGGGCCGATAATCGAAAGGCTTGCCAGAGAAGGGAATCCCAACGCCGTGAAGTTTGCGATTCCGCGCATGGGCGACAATCGACCAGACTTCAGTTTCAGCGGCTTGAAGACTGCCGTACAGAAGTACGTTCGCGAATCTGGCTTGCAACCAGTAAGCAACGGCGAGCCGCCGTCGCAAGGCATCAAGGATCTCGCCGCCAGTTTTCAGAGCACGGTGGTGCGGTCGCTCGTCTCAACGACGGAAAAAGTCGCCAACGAATACCATCCGAAAACTTTGATTGTCGCGGGTGGAGTTGCCTGCAACGGCGCGCTGCGCGAAGCTTGTCGTGAAGCTGCCGCGCGCCTCGCCCTGGCCGTTTATTTTCCGTCTCCGCACTTATCGACTGACAACGCCGCGATGATCGCCGCCGCGGGGACGGTCAAATTGCAGTCCGGTGAACGTGACGGCTGGGATTTGAACGCTGACGTGATGCTGCGTTTGCAAAATATCGAGGTCGAGGACGCGGAACTGCGTAAGCGCGTGCGTTATCGTTTGTGACGTTCGTTTGCAACTTACGTCGCTTGCGGGCGTTCTAATAGACGAGAGTAAATGGTCACTCATTTCTTAACGATCGCCACGATCTTGTCGCTGCTATTTGGCGGCGGCGCCGGCGGCTGTCGCACGAGCCAGACCGCAAAATCGCAAGACAACAAATCTCAGGCGTCACCAAAGCAAGAAGACAGCCCTGTTGATAAACAGAATCCCGCAGCGAATGAACTCAAGATCGTGGCCGAAGGTTTCCACTCGTCCATTACGAAGCCGTTTATCGCCGTGATCCGTGACGCGAGTACCTATTCGGAACTCGCTAGACTCGAACCCAACCTGCCGAAGCTCGATAACGATTTCAAAAACAACATTCTGGTTGCGGCGTTTTGCGGCGAGCGGAATACCGGCGGGTATAGCGTCGAGATTTCGCGCAGCCAAACCGGCGAGATTCAGGTTCAGGAAAAGAAGCCTGGCAAAGACATGATGGTAGCGCAGATGATCACGTCCCCATTCAAAATGGTGTCAATCGCGGCGAGCCCCTCAATACCGGTTCGAATCACCTTCGACGCAGCTTGGGCCAGCAGTGTAAACACCTACACGATTACGAAGGGCGCCTTTACCGTTAGTGGTGGATTTGCAGGGCGAAGAGAAGAGTTCGAGCTTTCCGGCGGCGTCGCCATGATGCGTCACAAACGACTGGTGACTTTTCGTTTCACTTTCAGAAGCAAGGAGAAAGGCGAGAAAGTACTGCTGGAAGACTTTGCAACCGGAACGATCGAATCGGACGCGATCAAGATTGCGGTATTAAGCGATGGAGACTTGATCCCGCCACCGACGAATGGCTTGGAGGCCAACGGCAAGCTAACAAATCACGAACAGAATCTTTCTCTGACTTTTGTTTCGTTGCCCACGATGGTCGCCGATGGCTTTGGCGGCGGCGGAACTATCGAGGCGATGCGAGTTATTCCTACGCTATGAGGGTTTTACCACCGCACCAACTTGAATGGTTCCTTCGCTGAGAATTTGCGCGCGCAAGCCACCGCGATGAACCAGGCCCGGCAGGACTTTCTCGTGCGATAGCTTCTGCAAATGCGAGCACGGCTCACATAGCCTCAGCCCGCGCACTTTCACGTCTCCAACCATAAACTCTTTTCCGACCAGATGATTCAACGGCACGTCGCGCGTGACGATGTTGCGGCGGCTGTCGCTGAGGCCGTAATCAACGTCGAGTTCGCGCTTCATCGCCTCGATGGCTTCGGCTTCGATTAGCGTCAGCTCGCGATCGGGTTGCGGCTCGTAGAAGGTGCCCTGTTTGTAAAAGTAGCGATCGCCTTCCAGGCCTTTGCCCGGAACAGCGCGCGCTTCATCGACAGATTGCATCGGCGCTTCAGCCGATGCGGCGATGTTGATTGAGATTACTTTGCCTTCGAACACGTTTGTTTCCCTCTTATGGTTGCTCCCTCTCCCACTGGGAGAGGGTCGGCGAGAGGGTTGCGAAGCATTACGGAAGAAAAAGAAAATACTGAATTCTTTTTTCTTGGCGCTAGGCCCTCACCCTGCCCTCTCTCAAAGGGAGAGGCAGGAAGAATCTACACCGACGCCGCGATCGCGTCGTCAAAAATCTCGAGGGCTACGTCCACGTTTTCTTTTGTCAGAATCAACGGTGGCGACCAGCGAATCGAATTTGCGCCGCAGCCGAGCAGAATCAACCCGCGTTCATAGCTGGCCATCTCAACGCGGTCGCGCAGCTCTGCGTCCTGTCCGCGGCTGGTTTTGTCTCTCACGAATTCGACGCCAATCATTAGGCCCATGCCACGCACGTCGCCGATGCATTCGTGCTTGGCCATGAGCTTCTGCAAACCGCGTTTCAGGTAATCGCCGACTTCCGCTGCATTGGCGACCAACTCTCGCTCGAGCAGTTCGATGGTTTTCAACGCTGCCGCGATGCACACCGGGTTGCCGCCAAACGTCGAAGCATGCGCCCCCTTTTTCCAATCCATCAGGTCGGCGCGCGCAACGCATAGCCCGAGTGGCAGACCCGACGCCACGCCTTTCGCGATGCACACTATGTCGGCTTCGACGCCGTAGTGTTGCGTCGCGAACATTTTACCGGTGCGGCCCATGCCGCTTTGTACTTCATCGACAACCAGGAGGATTCCATGCGCGTCGCAGATTCGTCGCAGCCCTTTCAGAAAACCTGCGGGCGACGGAACGTAACCGCCTTCCCCTTGCACCGGTTCCACGACGATGGCGGCAACTTCTTCGGGTGGCGTGGTCGTCTTGAAGAGTAGGTTCTCGATCCAGTTGAGCGCGCCTTCTCCCGCGCCGCCTCGGCCACACATTTCCGCCGTGAATGGATTGCGATACTCGTTTGGGTAGGGAACGTGAACGACGTCAAGTGCCTGGCGCTTGAACCCAACCCGCTGTGCAGCTTTTGAAGAAGTCAGCGATAGCGATCCCAACGTGCGTCCGTGAAAACTGCCGAAGAATGAGATGAACTTTTCGCGACCCGTAGCGTGCATCGCCAGCTTCAGCGCGGTCTCGACGGCTTCCGTTCCGCTGTTGGCGAAATGCGTGCGTGTGGGCCGCTTGATCGGAACAATCTCGTCAATCTTCTTCGCCAGCTCAGGCATCAGCGAGTAGTAATAATCAGTGCCGCACATGTGAATGAGTTGCGCGGCTTGATCCTGAATCGCTTTGACAACTTCCGGATGACAGTGGCCAGTCGAGCACACAGCGACGCCGGCATTGCAATCCAGAAATACGTTTCCATCTACGTCAGTAACCCAAACGCCTTCGCCCTGCTCAGCAACGAGTTTGAAGTCCGGCCGCGGATAGGCTGGATTCACGAACTGCGCATCAGCTTCGATAATTGCGCGAGCTTTCGGGCCCGGCAGTTCGGTTTTGATCTCAGGTCTTTGCGATACGATTGCGGTGGCCATCATGTTCTTGCTCCCTGTCTTGAAACGTCTGTTGTGACACGTGTGACGTGCCGATTCTTGAGAACCTAATTGTTGATGGATACTAGTCCGCGAACAGATTCGCGCGATCGTCGAGAGGTCTTAGATGTATGGGTTGACTCTCAAACATTTTGCGTGGGCAGATGATAGCACCGCAGCGTGACCAAGAAAAGATGGGCTGCATCACGCCGAATACCAAAGCACTGCAAAGAAATGGCAGACAGTGCCGGCAATCACGAACAGATGCCAGGCGAAGTGGCTGTAACGAATTGAGTGAGCCTTGAAGCAGAGCACGCCGGCGGTGTAGGCGAAGCCGCCCGCAAGCAGCCAAATCAACGCGGGCAAAGGCATGCGGAAAAGAATATGCGGCGCGGCGATCGCGGCGAGCCAGCCCATCACGAGATACAGCGGAACGGTCAACCAACGATGATGGGCGCCGAAGATCGCTTTCATCGTCAGGCCGAACACCGCCATCGACCAAACCAATCCAAAGATGGTCCAACCCCACGGCCCGCGCATTACGCCAAGCGTGAACGGCGTGTATGTGCCGGCGATCAGCAGAAAGATCGCGCCATGATCGAGGACTCGGAAGATGCGTTTCGCGCGATCGTGCGGGATGGCGTGATACAGCGTGGACGCGAGATAAAGCAGAATCATCGACGCCGCAAAGACACTCACGCCGACGATGTTCCATACGGTTCCGCCTCGCGCAGCCGCAATGATCAAAACCGGTGTCGCGGTGATTGCGAGTGCAAGCCCGACGCCATGGCTAACACTGTTAGCGATCTCTTCGCTAACGGTCTGGCCATGTTCGGCGTGGGCTTCCAAGTCCTTCATGTAAGCCATTGTACAAGGGAATGCTGCGATTGTGCAGCAAAATTATTTTGAATCGTTAGCGGTCTGGTGCTGCGACAAACTCCGGACGCTTGTGTGCGTCACATCTTTAGCTCTCCTCAGGGCTCTTCGTGTAGCCATTAACAATATTTGGAGCAGGAGAAGGAGGTTTCATATCTCATGAATCGAGTAAGACTTTGGCCCCATGCCGTTTTGATTTTCCTGGGTGTCGCGATCGTCGCCGCGGGCACGGTATTGCTGTGGCGGAAGTACGAGCAGACCGCGTCGGCAAAGACCCTGCCGAATGCGGCGCGTATCGAGCGCGTTGACGGCCAGGTTGCAGTCAATCACAGCCTCGACGGTAACTCGAACCAAGAGTGGCTTGCCGCCTCCATGAACGCACCCGTGTCAGTCGGCGATCGTTTGTACACACAAGCGAACTCGCGGACCGACATTGCGTTCACGAGCCGCAACTTCGCGACTGTCGATCCGAATACATCTCTGGACATTCTAGATCTGACGAATCAACGGACACAGGTGGCGCTGCGTGAAGGCTCCGCCCTGTTCGATGTTGGTTCGCTTGGGTCCGGCCAATTGTTCGAAGTCGCAACGCCGTGCGGCGCAGTCGATCTTCAGCAGCCGGGCATGTATCGCGTCGCGTTGGACGATAACGGCAACGCGACCGTGACGGCGTTCAGCGGGCAAGCGCAAGTTGTCGGCCGGGCAGGCACCGGAACGATTAATAAAGGTGAAGAGCTAACCGTGCCGTGTGGCAGCGGAGCGGGACAGGCAAGTATCTCGCACGTCGATTACGATCAAGCGGGTACCTATCTCGACAGTTATTACCGCCATCGCTATCCGCGAACGTACGACGGCCGCTATCGCAGCTACTACACTTATCTGGAGGATCCCGATTACTACGATCCTTACAATCGCTACAACAGCTATCGATACGTTTCAGAGTACATGCCTGGATTGTATGACCTGGACGACTATGGCGATTGGCGTTACCTGAATGACTACGGTTACGCATGGCAGCCGCGCGTCGACACGGGATGGGCGCCGTATGAATATGGTTACTGGACGATGGATTATCCGTACGGCTTGACGTGGGTTTCCACTGAGCCGTGGGGTTATGCGCCGTATCACTATGGCCGTTGGACCTATCTGTCGAACCAATGGTTCTGGATTCCTGAATCAACGTATGCGTACCCGACGTATTCGCCGGCGCTGACGGCTTTCATTCCGTTGGGCGATTCGAGTATCGGCTGGGTGCCGTTGGGGCCGGGCGATCCGTACACGTCCTGGTACTACGATCCGTATTGGCAGCCGGTCTACTACACGAATTCACCGGTCGTCGTTGAGCGGCTCGTCAACGTCTATGTTCCCAACGCCGTGACTGTGATCCCGATTCAGGATTTCGGGCAAGTAATCGACCCGCGAATCATCACTCGTGTTGATTCGAAGACGATCGTGAAATATAAGCCCGTCCTGGATCCTTTGACTGTTGCTTCTTTGCGGCAAGCAGCGTTTCGCACACGCGAACTCGAGCAAAGAGTCGCGGTGTCTGAGGTCGTCAAGCAACGCATCATCAACAAGACGGTGATTACTGCTGCGGCGCCGGCTGCACCGCCATTCAAACGAGACTTGGCAAGCGCACTGAAAGTTCAGCAGGCGCCAGGTCGTATGAAAAGCCAGACGCTGAAGTTGAATGATAAGAGAGCTGCAACGACTCAACCGGCGCAGCCACAAGCACCAGTCCAGGCGCCAAACGTGGCGGCTGAACAAGCGCGTGAGCGACAAATGGCCGAGTTGGCTCGACAGGCTGCGCGCGGCGATCGCGGTGCACGCCAACAGATGCAGGAGTTCCGTCGCCAGCAGGCCGAACAACAGCGCTTAGAGCGGGTTAATGCGCAACGCGCACAAGGCGAGCGTGTGCGCCAACAGATTCAGCCGCGGAAGACGCCGGCACCATCCTACGTGCCGAAACAACAACCGATGAAGCCACAAGAGCCGCCTCGCCGTTCACCCGTCGCGCCACCGCCGCAGCGGATTGAACAACG
>DATBSG010000067.1:0-2560 GCA_036559945.1 Pyrinomonadaceae bacterium | reverse complement strand
GGGCGCAGTTTGCGAGAGTGATTTCGGAGTGCGGCGGCTCGACGCCGCTTTGGATTGGTTTTTCTGGTTGCCATGTGAATGGTTTTGCGCAACCCGTCCCGAAGAGAACACAAAGAGGAAAAAGCGCCGTCAAGCCGGCGCACTCCAAATAACATGACCACATTCATCGCACTTCTTCATCGTGACCTGCGCGTCGCGCGGCGTGAGTTGGTTTCGTTTCTTCTCCGCGTCGCGTTGAACCCTTTGATGTTCACGTTCATCTTTGGTTTTGTAATGCCGCGCATGGGAATCATTCAACGCGGCTACACCGACATGCTGCTGCCGGGAATTCTCGGATTGAGCATGACGCTTTCAAGTATGCAGGCAGTGTCATTGCCGTTGGTGATCGATTTTGGCTGGAGCAAAGAGATTGAAGATCGTCTGCTGGCGCCCATCAGCATCGCCGGCGTCGGCATTGAAAAAATTATTGTGGGCGTCGTACAGGCCATCATCGCCGGAGCAGTGGTGATGCCTCTCGCGTGGCTATTGATGCGGGTGCACCTCAATCTAAGCTGGATCAGTGCGGTTCACTTCGTGCTGGTTGCGCTCTTGAGCAGTTGGCTGTTCGCGGCTTTTGGATTGGTCATGGGGACGATTGTTCCGCCGCAACAGATCTCGCTCCTGTTTACTTTGCTGCTCGCGCCAATGATCTTTTTCGGCTGTGCATATTATCCGTGGGCGACGCTACACGTAATTCCCTGGTTTCAATACGCAGTGCTGGTCAACCCTCTGGTTTATGCGAACGAAGGTTTCCGTCTGGCATTAACGCCAGGCATGCCGCATATGTCGATGCCGGCAATTTACGCCGCGCTGATTGGATTTTCGGCGCTGTTCACCTGGCTGGGCCTGCGCAAATTCGAAGCTCGCGCACTGGATTGAGTTGTCAGAACCACCTGCGGTAGCGGGTGATTGATTTTTTCCGACGACTACGAAACTTCCCGACATTAACCGCCCGCTACCGCAGGCGGTTCTGACTACATTCCTTGCCTGCCATCCGGCCTTTTGTTATAGTCGCGAGCAGTTATCATCCGAAACAATTTGACACTTACTGGCGGACTCCCGCAGGGATTCGCCTCTCCAGAAAGGATTACTGCTATGGGTGACGATCGAGACTATGGGGACAGTATTTCGACCCGATTAACGTATTTTCTGGTGGGCGCCGGCATCGGCGCGGTGTTGGCTCTGCTGTTTGCGCCGAAGTCCGGCGAAGAGCTGCGCAGCGACATCGCCGACGCGACCCGCAAGGGCATCGACCGATCGAAGGAAGCCGCACAACAACTCGGCACGAAGGCTTCCGAAGTTTACGATACGACGCGTCAGAAGGCCGGCGAACTCTACGACACCGCGCGCGAGACGGCGGGTGAATATTACGAAGCGACGCGCGAACGCGCTACTGAGTTGTATGACACTGCGACAGCCAAAGCCGGTGAAGCGGTAGCCAAGACCAAGGACGTGGTTTCGTCGCAGGCTGGTTCGATTTCGGCGGCGGTTGAGGCCGGCAAAAAGGCCTACGTCGAAGAGAAGCGCAAGACCGAGCTGTCGGGCCGGACTGAAGCGGCGCCCACCTACAAACCTGAGAAGTCGATGTAGCACATGAACGCGAACGATCCCCTCTTCTGGCTGGTAATTATCACTGCGATCATCGCTGTCTCTTTCCTGGTGATCGCGGCGGCGATGATTGCGATCGCGGTGTTCGTGAACCGGGCCGTCAAGACGGTAAATCGCGTCGAAGCGAAACTCGATCCGCTGATCGTTCGCGCGAATGCGCTTACGGAGCAGGGCCAGAAAATCGCCGAACAGGGCCGCCAGATCGCCGAGCAGGTAAACGTGATGTCCGGCCATCTGTCGACCGCGACGATGCACCTGTCCGAATCAGCAGCGCTGATTAAGGAAGAAGTGCGCGGCCTGACGATCCTGGCCGATGAGACGGCAGAGATGGCAAAGGAGAAAGTCGAGCTGGTCAGTCGCGCGATCGACACGACTCACGATCGCGTCGCAACCACTACCGAATTCATTCAGCGCAAGGTGATCGAACCCGCGCGTGAATTGGCAGCGATTCTAGCGGGCCTGCGACGCGGCCTCGAAGTTCTGGTTGCGCCGTCGCCCAGCCCAATTGACCGCAGTTATGGAGACGAGGAGATGTTTATCGGCTGAACGAGAAAACATCAAAAGGCTGAGAAGCCCGAACCATCGTCTCAAAAGAGAAACGTGGTTCGGGTTTTTTGTTTAGAGTGCGCGCCGGCAGAGCGTAGCGGCGACGGCGCTTTGGATTGGTCGTTTGAATCGAGGGTAATCCAAAGCGCCGCCGGCGGCGGCGCACTCCAAATCTTTGCTTTTGGCGGGTAACGCAGCGCCTGTTACTATCTTGAGTTTGATTACCTAGTCAATTATGGCGACCGAAGAGGCAACACTCGATCTGAAAAAGACCGTTAACCTGCCGAAGACAAACTTCGGGCAGAAGGCGAATCTGCCACAGACGGAGCCCGCCCGCTTGAAGAAATGGGCGGACATGAAGCTCTAC
>DATBSG010000066.1:0-3444 GCA_036559945.1 Pyrinomonadaceae bacterium | reverse complement strand
CGCTGTGCGCTGTCGATCCTTTCGCGCAATTCTTCAGCGGTCAGATAAAGCTCTTCCGGGCGCAGACCGAGGTCGTCCGCGGCTTCAGTTTCGGCGTAACGATCTGCCAAGGTTTGAAAAGCGCTGGATAAGAAACTTTCGACGGCGACTGGCTCGTCGATTACCAGCACGGCGTCTTTCAAGTAGTCGAATGCGCTTGAATTATTTTCGTGTCCGAGGGAAATGAGCCATTCCCAACCCGGAAAGCTTTCCCCTTCGTCGGCATAAACGGTGCGGTCGCGCAGGCTGCGGGTGAACCGCTCGTCGCGCCAACGCATGCGCGCGTGCGACGCCCACTCGCGAAAATCTGAAGCGCGGACGATCAATTCGCGCATCGGCGCAATTTCGATTTGCGCCAATTGCGTCGTCGAGAGTTGTGTTTCCGGATCAAATTCGCGAATTGAATCAACCGTGTCGCCGAAAAATTCAATGCGTGCGGGAGCGTCTCGACCAGGTGGCCACAAATCGAGAATCCCGCCGCGCATTGAGAACTCGCCGACGGCGCCGACCGGATCTTCCCGCACGTAACCGCTCGCGATCAGCTTATCGACCAGTTCTTCGGGTGCAGTGTCTTCGTCGCGTCGCAGGATCGCGCCGGCTTTCAAAATTTCGGCGGGCGGAATCGTCCGGCGCGCCATTGCCCGTGACGTGAGCAGAACGAAATCAGGTTTGGTCCGCGCCAGGCGCCAAAGCGCCAGGGCGCGCCGTTCAAGTGTCTCTGCGTGTGGCGAACCACCGGCATACGGATCACTCTCGGACGCCGGCAAAACCGCGACGGTGTCTTCGCAACTCTCCGTGCCGCGCAGCACGCAATACCAAAAACTGATATCGCGCTCCCAATTTTCCAGATCGCGTTGCGCGGGAACGACGAGCGCGAACTGCTTCCCGGTTTCACGTTGCAGCGCCGCGAGAACCAACGCCCGGGCGGGAGCAGCCACCAGTCCGTTGATCGAAATCACGCGCGCGCCGCGTCGGACTTGATCAAGCAGGCTGCGGAACTCGGTGCTGTCGGCTACTGGACCGAGCGTCTCACTTAGGATTGACCTTTTTTCTGTCGAAGTCGTCATTGCTTATTTAGTCCGTGCAGCGGACGAACGAAAATAGCCCAGTCCCGATACATCGGGGCTGGGTTAACGACGAAAGATAGAGCCAAGCCCGCGGAGCGGGCGACAGAGGAAACGCCGGGCAAGAAGGATCTCTGTCGTCCGCTCCGCGGACTTGGAATTCTTATTAATAATTCCTTCCCAGCGATGAATCGCTGGGCTATTACCGATCGTCCGCTACGCGGGCTTAATCACGGCGGTCGACCACTGGCCTACCCCGTCTTCATTCGCTCAATTATCTCGCTCGTGGAAGCACCTTCGACAAACGGCAAATTCACGACGCGTCCCCCTGCGGCTTCCACTTCTTCCCGGCCATGAATCTGATCGAGCGCGTAATCGCCGCCCTTCACCAAAACGTCCGGCAGCAACTCTGCGATCAACGTCCGCGGCGAGATGTCATCAAAAATGGTTACATAATCGACTGATTCGAGCGCGGCGAGAATTTCGGCGCGATCATTCTCGTTCATCAGCGGCCGGCCTTCGCCTTTCAATTTGCGCACCGTTCGATCGCTGTTGACGGCGACGACTAAAGCATCTCCCAACTCGCGCGCTTGTTGCAGATAACGCACATGCCCAACGTGCAGAAGGTCGAAGACGCCATTGGTGAAGACGAGCTTCTTGCCTGCGTCGCGCAGACGTTTGCGCTCGATGAGTAGTTCATCGGGCGTCAGAATCTTTTTCCGCATCGGGGTCAAACTGAAATTGTACGAGCCACAATCCTAAACGGCAAAACCGTTTTGTCTATTAACGATTTACCATTTACTATTCACGAATCGCGATGACGGTGCCTTTTCTCGAAGAAAACGATCAGACAGTCGCGCGGCGCGGGCACCTCGAAGCTCTGCGCCAGCTCGTCGGCAACGTCTACCCGAACAAGTTCGAGCGCAGCAACGTGACTGATACGCCGTCCGGCGAAGACACGATCACGTCGATCATCGCCAGTTTCAAACGCCTCGCGCCGCCGTTGGCTGAAGGCGAAAAGCCGTCGGCCGACATTTTAGAAACAGCAAATGCCGAGCTGAACCAGATTCGCGTGCGCATCGCCGGTCGCATTGCCGCGCCGCCGCGCGTGATGGGCAAAGCCGCGTTCGCGCATTTGTCGGACGGCGTGTCGCGTTTGCAAATCTACCTGAGGCGCCAGGACGTTGTCGGCGTGCGTAACGACAGTTCGACAAACTCAAGTCTGTCGGACACCGTCGATGGCTGGGAACTCTTCGGCCTGCTGGATCATGGCGATTTCATCGGCGTCGAAGGTTATCTGTTCGTCACCAAGACCGGCGAGCTTTCCGTGCATGTTGAGAAGCTGCAATTCCTTGCGAAGGCTTTGTTGCCGATGCCTGACAAGATGCACGGCATAAACGATCCTGAGATTCGCCAGCGACAACGGTACGCGGACTTGATTGCCGGAAGTCTGAAATTGGAGCCGGGAGCCGGGAGCCAGGGGTCCGCGCAAAAGGAATTGAATCCGCGCCAGGTGTTTGAACTGCGCGCGCGCGTAGTGAAAGAAATCCGGCGCTTTCTCGACGAACACGGCTACGTCGAAGTCGAGACGCCGATGCTCACGGCGAAGGCAACTGGCGCGCTGGCGAAGCCGTTCAAGACGCATCACAACGCGCTCGACATCGATCTCTATGCGCGCATTGCGCCGGAACTTTATCTGAAGCGTCTGGTCGTCGGCGGCTTTGAAAAGGTCTACGAGCTGAACCGGAACTTCCGCAACGAAGGCATCTCGACCAAGCACAATCCTGAATTCACGATGCTCGAGTTTTACTGGGCTTACGCCGACGTGAATCAAATGATGGATCTGCACGAAGAGATGATGCGTTCAGTTGTGTACACTGTGCTGGGCCACACGCACGTGCGTTACGGCGATTACAAAATCGATTTCTCGCAGCCGTTTCAGCGGATGTCGATGAGAGACGCGATTGCGAAGTTTGGAA
The DNA here is from genome assembly GCA_036559945.1 of Pyrinomonadaceae bacterium. Taxonomy (GTDB): domain Bacteria; phylum Acidobacteriota; class Blastocatellia; order Pyrinomonadales; family Pyrinomonadaceae; genus UBA11740. Next base: position 362 of record DATBSG010000066.1, on the reverse strand, counting down.
AACAGCAGGTCGATCGAAATGAACGCGCAGAACGAATCGTGGAGCTCTTTGAAGAGCTGGCAGAACCTCATCTGATTCAACCAACCTTCATCACCGATTTTCCCAAACCAATCTCGCCCTTGTCGAAAGCTTCACCTGCCGATCCATTGGTCGCCGAACGCTTTGAATACTTTGTTGGCGGGCTTGAATCCGCTAACGGCTTCTCTGAATTGAACGATCCGGAAGAGCAGTATCAGCGCTTCAAAGAGCAGGCGCAGCAGCGCGAGCGTGGCGATGAGGAAGCGATGGTGATGGATGAAGACTACATTCGCGCGCTGGCTTACGGCATGCCGCCCGCGGCGGGAATCGGCGTCGGCATAGAT
>DATBSG010000065.1:0-3889 GCA_036559945.1 Pyrinomonadaceae bacterium | reverse complement strand
GAGCTTACGCGCGCGTTGTTTGCCGAATATCCAAACGCCGCGATCGATTCGAAGGACACTTCGATTGGCCCGCCGCTTAATCTGTGGCTGCGGCAAGTACTCGATTCTTTGAATGGTGTTACGCGTCGGATTGATTTGCCGACTGACGTTCAGGCAACTGCATTTCAAACGCACGTCTGGGAAGAATTGCGACGAATTCCATTCGGATCGACGCGTTCATATCAGGAGATCGCGAAAGCCATAGGCAAGCCGAACGCAGTCCGCGCCGTGGCTTGCGCATGCGCCAGCAATCGGCTGGCATTAGTCATTCCGTGTCATCGCGTGATCCGGGAAGATAAGAGTCTCGGTGGGTATCGCTGGGGATTGGAACGAAAGCAAAAACTGCTGGTGCTGGAGGGCGAAAAGAAATAAGTTTCGAACTTTGTCCTTCGTGCTTGGTACTTTGATGTCCCGCCTCGTCGAGCCATAAACGTGAATTTCGAACTTTCCCGACACATCAAAGAACAAAGTACGAAGTACCAAGTACTCCTCTCACTTGATCCAAACCGTCTTGATATTCACGAACTCGCGGATACCGAACTCGCCGAGTTCACGTCCATAACCGGAATGCTTCACGCCACCAAATGGCAGACGCGGATCGGACGCGACCATGCCGTTAATGAAGACGCATCCGGCTTCGAGTTCATCGATGAAGTGCCCGCGTTCTTTCGCATCGTTTGTCCATGCCGCTGAGCCAAGGCCGAACGTGGTTGCATTCGCAAGCTCGATCGCTTCATCGATGTTGCTGATCCGAAATAGCGAAGCTACGGGGCCGAAGATCTCATCGCGATAAGCTGGCGAATCTTTCGGAATGTCCACCAGCACGGTCGGTTCATAGAAATTGCCGCGAGCTAATTCGTTTTGAAATTCAATGCGCCGTCCGCCCGCCAGTAGTTTCGCGCCGGCCGCGACGCTGACCTGCACCTGGTCTTCCAGATCCTTCAAAATCTGCTCGGTCGCCAGCGGTCCAACATCAGTTGACTCGTCCAGAGGATCGCCGACGCTCAGTCCTTTCATCGCAGCGACAAACTCGCTTTCGAAGCGATCGTAAATCTGCTCATGCACGATGAACCGTTTCGCGGCGATGCACGATTGCCCGTTATTGATTGTGCGCGCTTTGACAGCGGTGCTTACTGCTTCTTCAAAATTCGCCGAAGGCATGACGATGAAAGGATCGCTGCCGCCCAGTTCCAGCACGGTTTTCTTAATCTGCTTGCCGGCGAGACCAGCGACACTGCGGCCCGCGGGCTCGCTGCCGGTCAGGGTCGCTGCGGCCACACGCGGATCTTCCAACACGCCTTGCACTGCGTCTGATCCGATCAGCAAAGCCTGAAATGCACCTTCGGCAAAACCCGCGCGCCGGAAAATGTCTTCAATCGCCAGCGCGCACTGCGGAACATTCGAAGCATGTTTCAACAAGCCAACATTCCCCGCCATCAATGCGGGCGCGCCGAAGCGAAACACCTGCCAGAAAGGAAAATTCCATGGCATCACCGCCAGCACCACGCCGAGCGGTTGAAAATGAACGTAGCTCTTCATCGCATTCGTTTGGATCATCTCATCCGCAAGATGCCGCTCGGCGTTTTCAGCGTAGTAGCGACAGACCCAGGCGCACTTTTCCGCTTCCTGAACGGCCGCGTTGATGGGCTTGCCCATTTCAAGAGTCATCGTGCGGGCGAATGATTTCTTTTCATTTTCGAGAATCTCTGCGGCGCGCAGCATCTTCTCTGATCGATCCGCAAACGAGGTGCGGCGATGCTCGCGAAAGGTTTGAGCGGCGCGCGCAAGCTTCGCTTCAAGTTGTTGCTCGTTCAGGGCGTCGAATGTTTGCAGAACTTCGCCCGTAGCGGGATTAATCGATGATATCGGCATGTGAGAATTATAGAGCTTCGTCAGCCGACGGCCATCATCTCGGGTTCTTCTTCATCAATCGCGACAGTCTTTTTTCGTTTCCGCAACACAATCATGCCGATGCCGGAGATGATGCATGCCGCGCCCGCGAATAAGCGCCAGTTCAATTTCTCGTGCAAGACGATCATGCCGAGCACAACCGCGAACACCGGCGTTACAAGACCAATTAACATAGTGTTGGTAACGTCCATGTGCCGCACCAACCAGTAGTAGAGCGTGAACGCGATCACTGAACCGACAACTACCAGGTACGCAAGTGAGAGAGCAGCCATCATTGTCCAGTGCAAGCGAAAAGGATTCCCTTCCGTGGCGATTCCCAGCGCCAGCAGTGGCGGAAACCCGCAAACCATTTGTCCCGCCGCCAGCACAAACGGATCGATTTGCGTGCCATACGCTTTCACCAGGACGTTTCCATAAGACCCGAAGAACGCGCTCATCACGAGTGCAACGCTGCCCAGCAAGGCGCCTTTTCCAGCGATCGTCAGTTGATCGGAGAAAATAACCGCCACGCCCACGAAGCCCAACAGCACTCCAAGAATTTTCCTTGGCGTCATGCGCTCTTCGGGAAGGTAGAAGTGCGCGATTACCAGGCCGAATGCGGGAAACGTGGATTGCAGAACCGCGGCGAGACCTGACGGAATGCGTTGCTCGCCCCAAAATACGAGGCCGTAGTTAAGACTAAACTGGAGCAATCCGACGATCGCGATAACGAGCCACTCGTTACGCTTGCGCGGCCAGCGCACGCCGCGCGCAAGAATCAGCAAACTGAGAATTGCGGACGCAAAGACGAACCGGATTCCGGCGAACGTCAACGGCGGCAAATCCGCGAGACCAAGTTTGATGAAGAGCCAGGTAGATCCCCAGATGCCGCAGAGTATCAGCCATACGACGCGCGCTTTCATGATTGTTCAGTAAACGCAAAACGGGGCAGTAGCCCGACCCGTAAGGGGGGCGTTCTAACCGAAAACGCCCTTTGCTTACGCGCGGGCTACTGCCCCGCTCGCGCACGACCCCTACTTATTCTCGTGATGCTGCAAGTTCAGCTTGATGATGTTGAAGACCGCTCCCTGCGGATCAGCCAACACCGCGAATCGCCCAACCTTCTCGATGTCCGTCGGCGGCACATAGGTTCTGGCGCCGAGCGACGTTGCTTTGGCGACCTTCGCATCGCAATCGTCCACGGCGATATAGATGCCCCAGCTCGGCGGCATCGGGCCCATCTGCGGTTGAATTTGCATCATGCCGCCGATGTGCTCTTCGCCATTAATCCATTCCGTGTAAGGCGTCGCGCCAGAATCAGTTTTCGATTTCCAGCCAAAAAGTTTGGTGTAAAAGTCTTTCGCCTTCTCGGTATCGTTGGTCAACAGTTCGTTCCAGCAAAGCGAATTCGTTTCACCTTTGACGCCGACGCCTGGATGAGCCTTCGGTTGCCAAATACAGAAGTGAGCTCCGGTAGGATCGGCAATCACAGCCATCCGGCCATGTTCCATGACATCGAATGGTTCTTGTACGACTGTACCGCCGAGCGATTTGGCTTTGGCCGCTGTTTCGTCGGCACTGGCGACGCATATGTAGGACGCCCAGTTAGTCGGGACCTGCTTCATGCTTTCGTCTTTCTGGAACGAGGCGCCAACACTTTTCCCATTGAGCGTGTAGATCGTGTAAACCTGATCAGGCCCGATTGGAGTATCGGTTGTTTCCCAGCCAAACAATTCGGTGTAGAACTTTTTCGCACCAGGCCCGTCGGTAGTCATCAATTCGATCCAACAGAAAGTTCCCGGCGCATGTTTCATTTGTGGCTGTGCTGCTGCTTCAGTCATCGCAGTATTCTCCTTGTCCTTTTCCAATTAACGATCGGTGTTTTGTGCGTGAGACTTTATCAGCAGGTCGTAAGAAATTCTAGCGGCGCAGCGGGTAATGTTTGTAAAAAGTTGTGAAG
>DATBSG010000064.1:0-2908 GCA_036559945.1 Pyrinomonadaceae bacterium | reverse complement strand
GTTCGATCTCCTGCAATGCCGCGACGCAGCGCTCACAAACTGTCGGGTAGTGTGACGATTCGCCGACTCTTGTCGAATAGTTCCAACAACGCTCGCACTTTTCGCCACGTGCGCGCGCGACAGTGACTTCGATGGCATCGGCGTCCATCTCTGCGTTTGGCGCGAGCAACTCGACTTCAGAAACGATGAAGATGTAACGCAAGTCATCGACATGCTGCTTTAACTTCCCGTAAACGTCACTGCCGGCCGAGATCTCCACGCGTGCTTCCAGCGAGCTGCCGATCACTTTCGCAATCCGCGCTTCTTCAAGTTTTCCGAGCACCGCGTCGCGGTAGCCAAACAGGTGTGCCCATGAGGTTAGCAACTCAGCGTTGTCCGCGCCGCTGGCCGTCGGCAAAAGCGCCAGATGAACGGAGGGCGGATGCGGCGCGCCCTCATCGGCCGGCAAGTTCTCCCAAATCTCATCCGCGGTGAACGCAAGGATCGTTGCCAGCATTCGCGCCAGACCGTCGGCAATTCTGTAAAGAACCGTCTGTGCGGAACGGCGCGCATTGTTTTTCGGCGCGAAGGTGTACAAGCGATCTTTGATGATGTCGAAGTAGCGCGCCGAAAGCGTGACCGTGCAAAACTGGTGCAGCCTTTGATAGACGCCGTGAAAATCGTAATTCTCATAGGCTTCGCGGACATCGGCGATTGCTGAATCCAGTTCCGCCAGCGCCCACCGATCGATTTCCAACATGTCGTGCTCGTCCACGCTGTCTCGCGCCGGAGCGAAGCCATAAAGATTCCCAAGCGCGAAACGCGCAGTGTTGCGCAGCTTTCGATAGCCGTCCGTGACGCGCTGCAGGATTTCGTCCGAGCAACGCACGTCTTCCATGTAATCGGAAGAGACGCACCACAGGCGCAGAATCTCGGCACCGAGTTTGGGAATAACTTCGTCGGGTGAAACAGCGTTGCCAAGCGACTTGTGCATCGCCTTGCCTTGCGCATCGAGCGTCCACCCGTGGCAAAGCACTGCATCGTACGGCGCCCGATCGTGCACCGCGAGTCCAACCATCAGAGACGAATTGAACCAGCCGCGAAATTGATCGCCGCCTTCGATGTAAACATCCGCCGGCCAGCGCAGGTTCTCGCGATTCTCGAGCACGGCGATCGACGACGAGCCGCTGTCGAACCAAACGTCCAGAATGTCGGTTTCTTTCGTGAACTCGGTCGCACCGCATTTCTCGCACGCGAAATTCTCCGGGAGCAGCTCGCTGGCTTCGCGTTTGTACCACGCGTCGGCCGATTCTTTCTCGAAGATGTCAGCAACGTGTCGGATAACATTCCCGTCGGCAACGACGTGATGGCATTTGGCGCAATAGAATGCGGGAATCGGGACGCCCCAAACGCGCTGGCGCGACACGCACCAGTCAGGCCGCGCGATTAACATGTTGCGCATGCGATCTCTGCCCCATCCCGGAATCCAACGAACGCGTTCGTTGACTTCGCGAAGGGACATGGCTCGCAAGGTTTCGGCACCCTCCCTAACGGTCGGGTCTCCGCCTTCGTCCATGGCGATAAACCACTGCGGCGTCGCGCGAAAGATGACCGGGTTCTTGCAACGCCAACAGTGCGGGTAGCGATGCTCGTACTGCTCGGTGAAGAGCAACACACCGCGATCACGCATGAATTCGACGATTCTTGGATTCGCTTCGAAGACGGTCATGCCGGCGAAGTGTTCGACGTCTGAAGTAAATATTCCGGCGTTATCAAGTGGACAGTAGATCTCCAGTCCATACTTCTTTCCGATCACAAAGTCGTCGTGGCCATGGCCCGGTGCGGTATGCACCAGCCCCGTCCCGGCTTTGCTCGTCGCGGATTTTTCGCGTGCCTCACTGACGTCAAGCTCGGTTTCTGCGTCAGCTTCGCCGCCGAGCGTGACGTGTTCGCCCAGCATGAAGAGCGATGGACGATCGATCCACGGATGTTGCGCTTCGAGGCGATCGAGTTTGGATCCTTGAAAACGTGCCAAAACCCTTGGCTCGGCAAGATTGCATAGTCGGGCGACGACTTCGAGCAGTTCGTTCGCTACGATGAAAACCTCATCGCCACTTTCAAACGCGACATATTCAAAATCCGGATGCACCGCGATTCCCAAATTCGACGGCAGCGTCCAGGGCGTCGTCGTCCAGATCAGCGCGAAGACTTTGCGTCCGGCCAGGGCCGGATCGATTAGAGCGGGATCGCTCTTCAGCGGGAACTTTACATAAACCGACGGGCTCGTGTGCTGGTGATACTCAACCTCGGCTTCGGCCAGTGCCGTCTGGTCGTGGATGCACCAGTAAACCGGGCGCGCGCCTTTGTAGACGAAGCCGCGCTCGACAAAGCGCGCGAACAGGCGCGCCGTCTCAGCCTCGTAATGATCGGACATCGTGATATACGGATTGTCCCATTCGCCCAGGATGCCGAGCCGCTGAAAATCCTTCGTCTGCCGCTTCAAAGCATTCGCCGCAAATTCGCGGCAGGCGCGACGGATGCTCAACGGCGGCATATCTTTCTTTTTCTCACCCAGTTTCCGCTCGACATGAAGCTCGATCGGCAGGCCGTGACAGTCGTAGCCGGGCACGTACGGCGCGTCGTATCCCAGCATCGTCCGCGATTTAACGATAAAATCTTTCAGAATTTTGTTAAGCGCCGTGCCCAAGTGAATATCGGCGTTTGCATAGGGCGGACCATCGTGAAGAACGAATTTTTCGGCGCCAGCGCGGGCCTCGCGAATCCGTTCGTAGAGCTTCATGTCCGCCCATTTCTTCAAGCGGGCGGGCTCCGTCTGTGGCAGATTCGCCTTCTGCCCGAAGTTTGTCTTCGGCAGGTTAACGGTCTTTTTCAGATCGAGTGTTGCCTCTTCGGTCGCCATAATTGACTA
>DATBSG010000063.1:0-9409 GCA_036559945.1 Pyrinomonadaceae bacterium | reverse complement strand
CCGGAAAGGCAAAGCCTTTCCGCACCGTGCGGTGGCAGAGCCACTGTCCAATTTGAACAGCGATGGCTCCTTCGGTCGACGCGGCAGTGACTTGCTGATGACCAATAAAACTCAAACGATCGAAGCGCGACCCACCATGACCGATCTAAAAGTCGACGACTTGAAGAATGCGGAATGGAACAAAGCACTCCCCGTCAAGATCGATCATTACTGGTCAGGTGAGCTTGCACCCAGCAGCCGTCATGCGGAAGCACGCATTCTGTGGTCAAGTAAGGCCCTGAACGTTCGGTATGTTTGCGAACAAGCCGAGCCACTGGTGATGAGCGATAAGCCGCAGACGAAAACGAAGACGATGCAGCTTTGGGATCGTGATGTATGCGAAATCTTCATCGCGCCGGATCCGAGCATCGTTGAGAAGTATCTGGAATTCGAAATCGCGCCGACAGGCGAATGGCTGGATGTCGCAATTGATCTAACGACGGGCGAACGCCACCCGGATTGGAAGTTCGATTCGCACATGACGACTGCGGCTCAAATCGAAAAAGATCGCGTCACGATGGCGATGCGCATTCCGTGGAACCAGTGGATTCACGAGCCGCAGAAAGGCGAGCGCTGGCGCGTCAATCTGTTTCGTTGCATCGGCAAAGATCCAAACCGCGGCTATCTTGCCTGGCAACCGACGCACACTCCTGAACCCTCATTCCACGTGCCGCAGGCGTTTGGTTGGTTAATCTTCGGTTGATTTCGAATCCCGGGGAGATACGTTTCCGCTGAGGCTATGCGCGATGAAGCTTTCAAGTCGTGTGCGGTCTTCTTCCGTGATCTGCGCGATTCGTGCGCCGATCAGATAATTGCATCCAAGTTCTGACTCCTCCAGCTTTTCATATCGCCTGGGAATGACCACCAAGGACATCGCGCCCGTCGGCAATTCGAGCGTGACCTGAAGCTCGCGACCCTCAGCCGCGAGGTGATGCCCGTCGAGATGAACCTGCGGCAGCATCAACGCCAACCCGGTGACGCTAATGTCCCGCGTATGGCCTTTGAGAGTTCGGTCTGGCGGCGCCGCTCCGTTCGCTCGCGCCTTTCTGCTGACCGCAATTGAAAACAACAAGCGGACGCGAAGTCTGGGCGTTTGTCGGAGATCCTTAAAATAGACCCGAACCCGAGAGACGACTGAACGAATCAGTTCTGGCATCGCGATAAGCCTTTCCGAGGGTAGGGAGCAAGTAGTGCCGAAATGGTAAGACGGGAACGGGATGCGTTCCGACCACATTCTAACGTTCGGCACACGTGACGGCAATGATTAGTTTTACCAGGTGGCCGAAAATGAGAGGCGCATCAACCTCGCCGGTTCATTCCGAGCTGGCCGATGTGTAGTATTGCCAAGATTTGACCCAAGTTAGCACTCGCCTCATTTCACGGGTTATATTTCTTCGGCTTGAGTACGAGCTGGGGTTCCATTGCTAATCTGAGGGACAAACTTTTGAGAAGAGCAAAGATACTCGCCACATTGGGTCCTTCGACTCGGGAGCCAGGAGTAATTGAAGCTATGCTCGCGGCCGGCGTCGACGGAGTGCGCATAAACATGTCGCACGGCACTTACGACGAGAAGGCTGAAGACATCCACATGGCCCGCGACGCTGCGGAGAAGATGAATCGGCCACTGGCGATCCTTGCGGATCTTTCCGGCCCGAAAATTCGCACGCGCACGCTCAAGAATCATCAGCCTGTCAGGCTGCAAGCCAATCAGCAATTCACTATCACTACGCGTTCGATCGAAGGCGACAGCTCGCAAGTGGCCACGAACTACGACGGCATGCCGCGCGATGTGCACCCGGACGCGCGCATGTTGCTCGATGACGGCGCGATCGAGCTGCGGGTAGAGAGCGTCACCGACACCGATATCGTAACGCGCGTCATCAACGGCGGCAGTCTCGGCGAGCGCAAGGGCATCAATCTTCCGGGTGTGACGTTGCAGATTCCTTCGCTGACGCAAAAAGATCGCGAAGATTTGAAATGGGCTGCAAGTCAGGGCGTCGATTACTTTGCTTTATCTTTCGTGCGTAGCGGCAAGGATTGCGCGGAAGCGAAACAATTGATTCAAGAGGCGAGCAGCAAAGCGCCGCTGGTCGCGAAGATCGAAAAGGCAGAAGCCATCGACCACCTGGGCGAGATTATCGACGCGGCAGATGGCGTGATGGTGGCGCGTGGCGATCTCGGTGTGGAAACGAGCGTCGAACTCGTCCCCGTATATCAAAAGCAAATCATTGAGCGCGCCAACGATGCCGGTAAAGTGGTCATCACGGCGACGCAGATGCTGCAATCAATGGTCGAGAACCCGCGGCCCACGCGCGCCGAAGCTACGGACGTGGCGAACGCCGTTTGGGATGGATCGGACTGCCTGATGCTTTCCGGCGAAACCGCAACGGGCAAGTATTCAGTCGCGGCGGTTTCCACGATGGCGCGGATCATCGAGACCGCTGAAACTCGCGATCAGAACCGGCCGGAAATGATGAGCAAGATCATCGGCCGGCAGACCGGACGCGTCAGCCGTGCGCTGTGCGAGGCCGCCGCGTTCGCCGCGGATGAGATGAGTACTCGATTGATCGCGGTCTTTACTGAATCAGGATTGATGGCGCGCAGGCTTTCCGCATTGCGGCCGCGCCAGCGGATTGTGGCGATGACTTCTTTGCGTGAAGTCATCAACGAACTGAGTTTGATTTGGGGCGTCGAACCAGTGCTCACTCCGCCGTCAAAGAGCGCCGAAGAACTGTTGAAGGTCGGCGAGAAGACTTTGATTGATGCCGGCCTGGCCTCGCCACGCGAGATGATTGTGATTATGGCCGGCAGGCTGTCAGGACTGGGTTTGTCGAGTTCCGTTTCGCTGTATCAGATTGGCGGGGAGTTGGAAGAAGGGATTCACTTGTCGACGGTTTCAGATCGAGAAAAACGCTAGCCTGGATTACTGGGGCCGCAGAATCTGCACGACTCGTTCGCTTTCCTTTTTCTTCTGCATCTCTTTTCGCACTGCCGCTTCGGACATTTGCGGATCGCGCCAGTTGTCGAGAATGCCGACCTGATGCACACACTGAATCGTGCAGGTTGAGGCGCACCATTTTTCGGTCATGTACTCGCGCTTGAAATCTTCCATCGTGTACTGCTCGAGCGGAATGCCGGGATAGCCGCGCTGCTGCGAACACCAATGCACCTTGCCGTCCTCGCAGATGTACAGATAACGCGAGCCTGAGCGACAGCGCCATTCGTAAGGCTTGCCTTCGGCGATGCTGTCCTGAAACCAATTCAGCCGCGCGTGATCCTTGTTGCCCAGCTTCTTCACCGCGTGGAAGATCTGCTTTTCTTTCTGCGTCAGCGGCTTGAGCGTGCCGTCTTCGTCGTGAATCACGCCCACCGTCGTTGAGAAGCCAAGCTCGACCGCGCGTTTCGCCACGGTCAGGGCGTCCTCGGGATTCTTGATACCGCCGCCGATAACTGAATTGATGTTGATGTGGAAATCGGCGTGCTCGGCAAGATACCTCAGTTTCTTGTCGAGCACGCGCAGGCTTTTGCGCGACACTTCGTCGGGCTCGACGTTGTCGATGCTGATTTGCAGGTACTCCAGACCCGCCGCGTTCAGTCGCTTGATGCGCTCTGGCGTAAAGTAATAACCGTTCGAGATAAGTCCCGCGATGATTCCATGGGAACGAATGTGGCGAATGATGTCGTCGAGCTGCGGATGCATCATCGGCTCGCCCCCGGAAATTGTGACGATCGACGTGTCAAGTTCGGCGAGCTTGTCGATGCGCCGTTTCATAACATCCAGCGATACCGGCTTTGACGTTTGATCGTATTCGTTGCAATAGCCGCAGGCGAGATTGCAGCGCCGCATCGGAATGATGTGCGCCAGCACGACGTGATTCGTCGAGAGCAGCGCTTTCGAAATGAAGGCTGCTTCACGAAGTTTTAGCTTGAGGAATGTACTCTTGCGCATTTCTGGGTTGTTGAAGAATATGCTGAGCGACTTAGTAGCGCAAGTTGTTAACTTACCGCTTCGCCGATTGACAATCGGCGGTACAAACGCGAAGGGCTTCGGTTGCCCAAAGCCCTTCCGAAATTAAAACTGTACGGCCGCTTAACCTTTGATGATTTTGACGTTCGAACTCAGGTCGAGCTTGAACTGATCCATTGGGATGGAACCGTTCCGCTCCATATTTGTGAGACGGACAGTCGTCGAGTCGTCGTTCTTCTCGACCATCTTCGTCTGCACCGGCATCCCGTCTTTGTCGACCCATACTTCGATGTACTTGTAGCTGGCGGCGCCCTTTGGCGTCACCTTGAAGTGCTGCGTCCAAACGCCGCCCCAAAGCGTTTCGTCGCGGAGATCCTCAAACTCACCGAACCGCGTCCGAAGCTGCGTGGCGGACATGTTCATCAACGCGAGCACATCTCCATCTTTACCGGGTACGCTTCCGGTCTTGCCGCGATAGGCCTGATTCAAACGCGGCTGATACAGCGTGTAATTCCCGTTGGCGACCGCCAGAATTTCATGCTTGGGTTGCGTCCATTCAAGTCGCACGAAAGAAGTGCCGGAGCCCGAAGCGCCTGGAATGTAGAGCACAATGCCCTGATAAGAATCGCTGTCGCGAAGCTGCGAATTGTATTTCGTCATGCTGATGCTCGCGCGCAAAGATTTCAGGCTGCGTCTATTTTTCTCCAACCGGTTGAGGATGGAGCTAACCAGACCGGCAGTCTGTCCGTTCGCTCGCAAAGCGGGAAGGAAACTGAACGTCGATACCAGCAACGCAACGGATAAACAAAGGGGAACTAACTTTCTCATAATGACTATCCTCACTAAAACTTAAGGCCCATACGGGCCCCGGGTTACGATGCCGAACAGGCGACCGTGGATGGCGCCAGCCGGCGAATGAATCCCGAAAATTATAGAGGATGATTAGCGAATGTCAACCTCATACCCGATGAGCTTACCAGCGCTGTCACGCACTTCTCTGACCGCGGTGACTCGGCTATCGGGCCTGCCTGCAAGCTCTCTGGCGCGCTGCTCGATCACGCCCCTATCTGACTGAGCACCAATAACTTCAGCCGAAAGCACAACTGTTCTCTGACGCCGAAATTCGTTGTTTGCGAACCACGATTTCGGGGTCAGAAAGATGAAAACCAAGATCAACACACACAGCACATCCCATTGCCACGACGTGCGCGAATAGTTCCAAAAGACAATCTTTTTGGCTGTATTCGACAGGAAGCCCATAAGCCTTCTCGACCGCGCGAAATTTAGCCGAACCAGCCGCCATTGTCGAGTGCAAACACAGTTCCGGAGCTGGAGCGGTGAATAGGGAACGATCGCCGAATGAAGAGTGCAGCAGAATCTGTCCAGGAGAAGAGACTAACCGGCGACGATGTGTCCGTCGCGCATCTGGATAATCCGGCCACAGGCGGCGGCGGCTTCCGGGTTGTGTGTGATCATTATGATCGTCTGATTGAACCGACGATTGAGTTCCTGAAACATGTTCAGGACGATTGCGGAGCTTTCCGAGTCGAGATTGCCCGTCGGCTCGTCAGCGAGGACGAGCGCCGGCTGAGTGATCACCGCGCGCGCGAGGGCGACCCGCTGCTGTTCGCCGCCGGAAAGTTCCAGCGGCTTGTGATGCATCTTGTCTTCCAGTCGTAGCAGCCGCAGAACTTCCCGCCGTCGTTCAGGATCACCCGAACCGTTTCCGCCGTGGATGCGTTCCGCAAGTCGTAAGTTGCCGTCGGCTGTGAGCGTCGGAAACAGATTGAAGCGTTGAAACACGAAACCAATCTTGCGGCGGCGAATGTCGGTTCGTTTAGCGTCCGTCGCCGCGGTCAGGTCTTCGCCATCGATGACGATGCGGCCTTTCGTCGGCGTCAGTAGCCCACCAAGCAAATGCAGCATCGTTGACTTGCCGCAACCCGACGGCCCCATCACGGCGACGAACTCGCCGGCCTCAACTGCCAACGACACGCCGCGCAGCGCGGGCACGTCAACTTTGCCGACGCGGTAGGTTTTCTCGAGCTTTTCGGCTTTTAAGATCGCCACTTTCTTACCTGTTGTCGCTGCTGCCGCCATTCTATTCGTATGCCAAAGCGTTGACGGGATCCAGGTTGGCGGCGCGCATCGCCGGATAAAATGCGCCAATCGCGCCGCCGACGAGCCCAATTACCCCTGCCGTCAAAGCCCACATCCACCCGTATTCAAAAATCAGGCCCGTCGATTTGTGAATGAGGAATCCTGCGCCCAACGCAAGGACAAAGCCAACCGCCAGTCCCATCGCGCTGATCAGGATCGCTTCGCGCTCGATCTCGCCCACAATGTACGCACGCGACGCGCCCATCGCTTTCAAGATTCCGATTTCACGAGTGCGTTCAGTGATTGTCGTGTGCATCGCCAGCATCACAACGAGCGCGCTGACCACCGCAGCGAGCGCGACCAGGACGCGCAGGAAAATGCCAAGACTGGGAATCGAACTCTCGACATTCGCGAACACGTCGCGCGTGAACTGCACGTTGTTGCCGGGTAGATCCTGATCGATTAGTTTTGCCACGGCGACCGGATCCGCCGACGGCTTAGTCTTGATCAAGATATAGGTACATTTGCCGGGCGCCTCGAGCGTCTCTTGCAACGATGCAAGCGTCAACTTCGCGCGCGCGCCAGATTCCGGCGCGTAGATGCCGACAACTTTGTAAAGTTTGTCGCCGAAGATTTTGATCGTGCCACCAACTGGATGTTTGCGGGCCGCCTTTGTTTGGTCGATTACGACTTCGTCGTTAGCGACGGGGCTGCGGCCGTCGATGATGCGAATGCCGTTCATCCGAGAGAAATCGTTCCATTCAACGCCTTCGATTTGATCAACCCCGATTCCACCGCTCGGATAAATGTGGCGAATAACGGGGGTAGCGGCTTCAACACCTTCAATCTGCCGCAGCCGCTCGACGTATTTCGTGCTTAGGTTTGTCGCAGAGGCGACGAGCGACATCGAGCCTTTGCGCGTGAAAATAATTTCGCCGCGAACATTCGAGGAGCGCCGCTGCAAATCGTTCGACATGCCGCGCGCCAGGCCCGTAAAAATCATGATCAGAGCCACGCCCAGAGCCACGCCGACGACACTAATCGCCGAACGCAGCGGCCGCTGCCGAATGTTGGACGTGACTAAGCTGTCGAAAACATTCATCGCGTTAACGAACGGAAAATATTAATACAAGCGCAGGCGAACGCCTAGCGACTCGTTTGTCCGCTTCGAGGTGACATTGGCGGAGATTGGCTCGGAATTACGGTTTTTTGGGCGCGTCGAGATCGACTTCGGGCAGGTTCCACTTGTTCTCGAGCACGAACACCTCGGGCTGGTATTCCTTGTCCAGAATCGCAGATTCGGGAGATTGATAAGTAATGCTGAGCTGATAATGATCCTGCGGGCGCGTCAAGCCAATCTTCGTCGGCAGCGTTACGGCTTGTTCGCCGACAGGTTTGAAGTCGGCATAGCTAACGTCAGTAGTCAGCGCGCCGTGTTCGTCAAACGTCTGCAGCCGCGCAAGCTGAACGGCGTTGACGCGATTGAACCAGAATCGTCGCAGCAGGCGGGCTGAACCATCTCCGAGAGTTTGCAGCTCGTCGAGAAAATAATATCCCCGTACGACGCGTTTGTTGCTGGCCGTGTCCTTTTCGGATTGAAAAAATTCGCTGCGCGCGTAAACGATTGCAGTCGCGTGCAGATCGATTGGCCGAATCAGCAGCGCGTCGGTCAGGTGCTGCGGTCGCAAGTTTGACAGCGCCTTCACAGTCTGTATTTCAGTTTTTGCCTTTCCTTTCATGGGCGCGTCGTTGCTGCCATCCAACCTTGAATAGACAGCCGCATTCGTGCCGCGCACAAAGCGCTTGTATTTTTCATCGCCTTTCAAAATCGCAATGCGAAAGTGCTCGCCGTCGGAAGTCATGTGCGCGATGTCGCCGAGCGCCAGCGGTCCTTGCACAATCAGGTAGACCTTGCCCGGCCGCTGCACGATGATTGTCCCGTCGGCGCTGCGATATTTCTCAGCGATGCCGGCAGTGGCGAACGAAGTATCTTCAAACTGAATGTCAATTTTTGCGCGGAGCGAGCGCGCGCCAACCAGCTTATTGACCATCTCGATCAGTTGCGGCGTGTCGGCTTCAGCCAGCGGCGTCAAAAGCTTTTCGATTTCGACAGATTTGTGAACCAGATTGCAGGCGGGTTGAGTGCCGAGGCACAGTGCCAGCATTACCGTGAACGTGAGGCTGCTGGCGAAAATCCGAGCGATCATAGTCGGCATAATGAATGCCGGCGCTTCATCGAAAACGCCGGCGAGGCCTGTTCTTATCTCGGCGCAGTCACGCTAACAAAGCGCGTTCACGCTTGTCAACGCGATAAGCCGAGCGGCCTAAGAATGACAAGGAAACGGCGGCGACGCGGTTGATCGCATCGCCGCCGATTGAAGCAAAGAGAGTACGCGGGCTATGTCACTGTGGAGTCCCAGCGCTGGTCGAGCTGCTCACGAGCAGGTGAAAAGTCGTCCCGCTTTCGAGATGCAGATTGCCTGTGTTGAGGCTCAGCGTCGAGCCACCTTCGGCGGAGGCGCTACTTGACTGAGTGATTTGCAAACCTCTCACCGAGCCCGTGAGATTTCCAGCCGTGCTGGTCTTGGCGTTCGTGGTTGTGCCAACCGTACTGCCGACGGCGCTCGTTGTATCGCCGGCGACATTGCCGACAGTCGAAGTGGTCGTGTTGACAACTCCGCCAACCGTGTTGCCGACGCCGCCAAGCAAACCACCGTTGCCGGTGCGCTGGCTGCCACCCGATGAGCCCGCGCGCGCGTTCGACGATGACATCGTGTCGGAATCCAGAGACGAGTTTCCCGCGCTCGTGTGCGATTGAGCCTGAGTGATCGAAACGATCGTCGCGGTAATCGGCATGTCGAGCGCGCCTTTTTGCAATCGGTCGAACGCAACGCCGATGCGCGATTCGCCGTTTGCTTTCGTGCGTTGCTGAACCTCGGTCACGTGGCCGAGCAACTTCGCGCCTTTCGGCACGATCGTTTCGCCGTCTTGCTTGACGGCCTGAGTAGTTCGCAGCGCGACGCGGTCACCAACTTTCGCGTGACGCGCGTCCAAAGAATTCTCCAGTTGCGCTGCCAGCGCGGTATTCGACGCGAGGTTCACTTGCCGTCCCTGCTTCGAAGCTGACGTTTCATTGCTTGCTGATGCGCTGCCGCTGGTGCGTGCCTTTTGTGCAACCGCCAAACTAGCTGTCACGGCCACAGTGAGAACTATCAAAAGAAGTCTTTTCATTGTTGCCTCCGATTAGATTTGGCGCCGGTGCGCCGTCTTTGCCGTGCTTGTTCAACATCCACACCGCCGGGA